>CACZJR010000024.1 GCA_902781545.1 uncultured Spirochaetales bacterium
CCACGATGCGCTTCATCGATTACGAGGTCCTTCTCAAGTACTCCAGGGGAGAGATCGAGGAATCCTCCCTGCAGGATGAGCGCAGACGTATCCACGCCCAGGTGTTCCCCTCTGATGAAGTCATCAACGTATGCGACCGCGACGACATCAACAACGCATTCTTCACTCTGATTGACCTCGAGAACGGCAAGGCAAAGGGCTTTGTTGATTTCGATGTCATGAGAAACACAAGCCTCGACCCGCAGATCTGCCAGAGACTCTCTGCTGTCCCCAGGCTTGATGAGAAATTCCCGCAGTCACGCTACGGAATCATCGGCTCATGTAATTCCTACCTTGATACCCCGTTCATCAAATACAGCGGAAGCTATTACAGCTTTGTGACAGCCTTCAGCCTCAGGAGAATCTCATCTGTCGTCTCCGAGCTTGCAGCATCAATTCCTGAACCTGTTGCAGAAGAGCAAGTTCTGGAAGAGCCTGTCACTGAAGAGGTTATTGAAACAGCTCCTCAGCCTGAGCAGGCATCGGAACCGGAGCAGATTCCAGAGGAGCCTGAGTCTCAGGAAGAGACCTTGGCCGCAGAGACCGTTGAGGAACCGGAAGAAGAACCGATCATTGAGAGCGAACCTGAACCAGTAACAGAGCCGGAGATTGAGTCCGCTGATGAACAGGTTCCTGAGAGCGAATCCGAGCCTGATGAAGAGCCTGCTCCTACTGAACCGGAACCAGCATATGAGGAGCCTTTCTCCGAGCCTGAGGCCGAGACATCACCGGAACCGGAGATTGAGGCAGATGAGGAGGAAGAGCCTGCCTCAGAGATCACTTTTGAGTCCGAGCCTGCAGAGCCTGTCGCTGAAGAGCCTGCTCCGCAAGAGCCAGAGCCCATAAACGATGAGCCTTTCTCAGAGCCGGAGCCTGAGGTCTACTCAGAGCCTGAGATGACAGAGGCAAGCGATGATGAGGAAGATGACATCCCGTTTGACGAGCCGTCTGAGGAAGAGCCTGTCGTAGAAGAGCCTGCAGAGCAGCCGCAGGAACAGCCGGAGGCATCAGATGAGTCCGAATCCATGTTCGATGAGGATGATGAGATAGAGAACAGCGAGGATGATGCAGAAGGCTCAATGCCCTCCGATGATGACTCCGCGTATCTTGAGACAGACGAGTATGAGTACCCCGATGAGTTCGAGGAGGATACTTCCGAGTCAGAGGCCGAGGCAGAACCGGAGGAAGATGTCTACGAGGAGACCGAATACGACAACGATGCCTCATTCAGTCCCGCTTCCGAACTCCCGTATGACGAGGAGCTTGCGGATGAGCCGTTTGAGAGACAGGCAGAGGAATACACCGCACTGGTGAGTCCTGACACATATGAGTACCTTGATGAGGCCAAGTCCTCGGACTTCACCTCAGATCCGATGCTTGATGAGCAGGAGTCTGACGGCTACTACTACGACGATGAGGATGAGGAGACCGATGAGGTCCCGGATGACAATGAGCCGGATCCCTACAGCGGAGAGTCACTGTTCTCAATAGTGGATGAGTCCGATGAGGAGGATGCGCCGCAGGAGGAAGAGAAACCAGAGGTCACATTTGTCCTGGCAAGCCATAACCAGGAGCAGAGCTTCCCGAAGGATGAGGATGACTATCCGCAGGAGGAGCCCGTGCCAGAGGCAGAGCCGGAAGACAAGCCCGAACAGGATTCAGAGCCGGCTGATGAAACTGAGCCTGAGCCCGAAACTGAGCCAGAGGCCCAGGCCCCGTTGGCAGAGCCTGAGCCGGAGACGCTTCCGCTTCTGGACCAGATCCTCAAGTTCTCACCGTCAAGGAACAACCCGATCACCCAGTATCTGTCGGCGTGCGACATGCAGCAGAAGAAGGAGATCGTCAGGTTCATAGAGATGGCCCGCAAGGCATGGCTCATTGACGGCAAAGACAAGATGTTCACCATCCCCGACTCCAACATCTCTGTGGCTGTATTCTCAGAGACCCAGGATCCGATGCTTGCAATCCAGAGAAGAGAGAACATCGGTGCTGTGATGTATGCCTCACAGAATGACAGCTGGAACTCACTTGAGATCTCCTATGACAGTGCAGGACAGTTCGTCAAGGCAGACTTCATCAGGGTGGCAAAATCCAGCTTCACAGACTGGCAGTGGAAGGTCGTTGAGAAGATGGGACAGAGACTGATAGAGAGGCGTGGCAAATGAAATACAAGGCAGTGTTCTTTGACCTGGACGGAACGTTGATGGATACATCCGACGGTATATTCGCCGGCGGCCGTTATGCAATGGATAAAGTCGGAATCCCCATTCCCGAGATTGAGGACTGGAACGTTTTCATCGGACCTCCGCTCGGAGACTGCTTCCGCCTGACATTCGGCATAAAGGATGAGGAGAAGATCCACCAGCTCTGCGAGGCTTACCACGATTTCTACGTGAAGGAAGGCTACTTCCGCGCCCATTTCTATCCTGGAATCCTTGAGACTGTGAGACAGCTCAAGGAAAGAGGTTATATCCTGGGCATTGCATCCATGAAGAACGAGGACTTGGTGCAGCAGATGTGCAGGCATTTCAAGGTGGACGACCTTTTCGACGTTCAGCTTGGAATTGATCTTGTAGGAACAATGACCAAGGCGGATCTTCTGAAGGACGGTTTCAAGAGACTAGGCCTTTCCGCATCACAGTGCGTTCTTGTGGGAGACACGAAGATAGATGCCAAAGGAGCTGCGGACGCAGGATGCTCCTGCATCAGGGCAAACTGGGGATTCGGGTTCAAGCCTGGTGAGGAAGGGACCATTAGCAGCCCCTATGATATCCTATCTTTAGTCTGATAAATCAGATTTCTCTGTTGTTGTAAGCTTTCAGACCCTCTTTGAGACATTCACATGCCTTTCCAAGGTCCTCAGTGTTCAAAACATAAGCGATTCTGACCTGGTCACGCCCCAGGTCCTTGCTCTCATAGAAACCTTCAGCGGGTGCAAGCATGACGGTCTCACCCTTATAATCAAAGTCCCTAAGCATAAAGATCGAGAAGTTCTCGGCATCCTCGACAGGAAGCCTTGCAATCAGATAGAAGGCTCCGTTCGGTCTTGAACACTTCACACCCGGAATGGAGTGCAGTGCCTTGACCACGAAGTTTCTTCTCTTCTCATATTCCTTCTTCACGTTCTCAAGGTACTCGGAAGGAGCACCGAATGCTGCAAGTGATGCATGCTGCTCGACTGTCGGTGAGCACAGGCGTGCCTGGCTGAGCTTAAGTGTCTCCCTGATGACGTTCCTGTTGCGGCAGATCAGTGCACCCACCCTGGCCCCGCACATGGAGAATCTCTTGGAGACACTGTCAATGCAGATCACGCGCTCGGAGTATTTCTCATAGCTGAGGATGCTCGTGAACTTGAGCCCGTCATAGCAGAACTCACGGTAGACCTCATCCACGATCAAGAAGATGTCATGGCGCTCACACATGTCCAGTATGATCTCAAGCTCCTTGGCACTGTAGATGTGGCCAGTAGGATTGTTCGGGCTGTTGAGAAGTATAGCCCTGGTCTTGCTTGTGATCCTCTCCTCAATCATGTTAAGCGGAGGAAGAGCGAAGTTGTCCTCAAGAAGACTGGTCACAGGCACAATGCTGACATTCGCCATCCTGGCAAATGAGTGCACGTTTGTGTAGTAAGGCTCAGGGACAATGACCTCGTCACCGGGATCGCACAGAGCCATGAGTGAGAACAATATGGCCTCAGAGCCTCCGGTCGTGATCAGGACATCATCGGTTGTGATGTTCACTCCGACACTGTCGCCGTAATAGCGCACAAGGGCTTTCCTGAGCTCAAGGTCTCCGTCACTCTCGCCGTATGCGATGATGTCATTCGGATATGAGTGAATCGCATCAAGGGCCTCCTTGGGGCTCTTGATATCCGGCTGACCTATGTTGAGGTGGTAGACCTTGATACCCCTGGCCTTGGCTGCCCTTGCATATGGGCTGAGCCTTCTGATCGGCGATGCCTGGAAGCCGCGGATCCTATTCGATATCTCCATCGTTTGTGTCCTTCTTCTTTGAGGCTGCTGAGTTCTGAACGTCATCTACAAGACGCTGGACAATCTTCCTGTTGTCCAACAGAGGGCTGATTGCCCTTCCGTGGTGGAGCCTGTTGATGGCACGTGCGAACAGCTCGCTGGCATCGGTCTGGATGAACCACTTCTTAGACAGGAGGTGATCGGTGTGGTAGACGACGTTGGTTCCGATGATATAGTCGAACACACCGTCCTCATAAGCCTTGTCAAATGTCTCTATGGCGTTTCCGTTGAAGAACGGCAGGCTGGTGATGCAGATGATCTTCTTGGCACCCTTCTCCCTCAGATACTTCATGGCAATGAGCATCGTGCCACCGGATGCGAGCATGTCATCGGCGAGGATGACCGTCTTTCCGTTGACATCACCGAGGAGGTTGATGCTCTTTATGTTGGTGTTCTTTGCTCCGGTGGTGACTATCGAGTAGTCCCTCTCCTTGTAGAGCATGGCAAGCGGTCTGTGCAGGACCTGGGCGTAGAACTTGTTCCTTGAGACAGCTCCGACATCCGGGGACACAACTGTGATGTCAGGATCGGAGATGTCGATGATCTTCTTGAGCTCAACGATGAACTGATAGGAGGCATGCAGGTTCTCAAGATGAACCTTCCTGAAACAGTTCTCGATCTCCTTGCTGTGGATGTCCAGTGTGATGATGCGCTCGACTCCGAGTGTCTCGCACATCTGGCCGAACAGGGCGGCGGTAAGAGCCTCTCTTGAGCTCTTCTTGTGCTGTCTCGCATACGGATAGGTCGGAAGAACAAGCGTTATGCTCTCTGCTCCTGCGAGGTTCAACGCGTTGACAATGGTGAAGAGCATCATGATGTGGTCGTTGACTGAGAAACTGACAGGATCCTCGCATCCGTTGATCTTCATCGGAACATCGTTGGTCACATCGTAGATGATGTAGATCCTGATTCCCCTGACCGGCTCCTGTATCTCTGCCTTCACCTCACCGTTGAGGAATCTGGTGTACTTGACCGGGATATCGAACTTGGGGCAGATGAACTCTGTCGGACACTTTCCAGAAGGAATCTTCTTGTTCCCGATGTCATCTATGAAGGTGACCTGCTTCAGGATCTCTTCCTCTGTCATCCCGTACCTGTAGGCGAGATTCTTGGAAAGCTTGTTGTAACGCTCTATGTAAAGACCTCTGAGGTGCTTCACAACCTTACCGGAAAGGTATTCAGAACCGGGACCGGTTATAATACCCAACTTATGCGGCTTCACTATGCTCATAAGGTTCTCCCTGGATAAAGGACTGACTCCCCATCAGGTCACTTTACCCTGATCATCTTTCGGCGGTTTGTTCCCTTTCCTTAAGGACGCCGCCTTCAACTGCCTCCATTATATTGGAAAGGCCGTTGAGGTTTCAACTGATGTCAGTACGCCTCGGCGGTATTTGCAGCTCCGAATGTCGAGCCTCCGGTAACTGTGACAATCCAATCCCGGCTGCCGTCCGTGTCAGGAAAACCTGGGAGGCGGCCCATTGACCTTGTCGCGGTCGATGATGTGCTGTCAACCGCATCGCCGCTCCAGGCCCCGGACTCAATGACCCAACGTGCGCGCTCAAGCGCGGACCTGGTGCCAAAACCCTCGTGGCTCTGGCTGTAATTGGAGTAGACAACTGCATCGATTACCGATGAGCCCAGTGCAGGATTGTCACAGATGACCAGTGTTCCGTTGTTGGAAGGCAGGTTGTCCGCCGAACCCGCGCAGATGTTGAATACCCTGATGCCTCCTGAATCCGAAGGCCCTGAAGGCACCTGCTCGGGAAGCTCTTCCGTCCACCAGACCACAATCATGTCGCCGGTTCTGACATCGATGTCCCCAAACACGACCGACACATCAAAATCATTCGGGACACCGCAGTATAAGGTCATTCCATTGATGTTTCCAGGCGTCACTATCAAAAGCTCGGTCCTGTCAGGGCTTCTGGCGGTGCCCTTTGTTGTGAATTCGTTTATCAGGACCCCTGGCAGATCCGGATTGAATCCCCATACCTGGATGGTGAAGCCCGATGTGTTCCCAGAGTAATCCTTGACCCTCCCGCTGACATCTGACTTCATCCCCGGGAGAAGTGAGCGGTCAAGCGAGACATAGATGAACTTGCCGTCGGCACGGGCACTCAGCGGCTCGAAGGTCTTCCCGTAAACCCGGACCGGCTCATTGAACTCAAGTCTGATCACCGAGCTTGATACCGATGTCACCGAGACAAGCACCGGAGCGCTGGAGTCCGCCGATCCAAGAACGTTGAACACCTCTTTGGCCTCCTGATCCTGGGAACAGCCGAGAAGCACAAAAAGAAGCAATGAGAGAACAGCTGCCATGACCAAGACAACTGCAAGAACTTTTCTGTCCATAGGCACCTCTTATAGCTCTATACGAAAAAAGTGCAGGAAATATTTCAACTTCAGGGAAAAAAAATCAGTTTTTTTCTGTTGCCGGCTGGCGGAGCTCATAAAGAACGGAGGTGCCGGAAAAACCAGCACCTCCCTAAGAGAAAGAGAAATTATTGGAACTTATGCGTAATTCAGCTTTGAGTATTCATAGGACTGTCTGATCCAGCCCTTGATCTCGGAATCGATATCCTCGGCGGATCTGATTCCGATGTGGTAGACAAAAGAGTGTGATCCGGGAACAGGCTGAACTGTCTTCTCGATCCTGCTGCTGGTGAGTTTCTTCCTGTTGGTCAGGGCAAGATTGAAGAGCACCGAGCCGTCATCTGCCGGGAGAGAGATGTAGGCGAAACCTGCTGCGGTCCTGAAAGCAAGGAGGGAACCCTGGACGGAAATCACGGCATCCGGACAGAAATCATTTATATATAGCTTAAGGCACTCGAAAGCCTTCAGTGAATCTATATGATCACCAAAGAATCCGACTGCTTTATCCTCGCCCGACATGCCTTTCTCCTTATGAAAATTTTTTTCAATCTTTACAGCTGAAAACCGCCTGTTTTCGGGTGGCCTCCCCTGCTTGATGATTTGATTATAGATTAGGCGGCCGTTTTTGTCAACTCCTTATTTTACAAGGATTTACACTTTTTTTTGCTTATATCACAGTTATATAGGTTTTGCACCATACCAATAAGAAATTATGAAAAAACTTTTTAATTTTAATAGACTTTCCTTTAGTTTTAATTTGTCCACTTTCAGCGTGTTTCTTTGAGCTTCCGACCTTTCCTTTTTGGCTTGCTGACAGTATTATTCAAGTAGCAGGAAAAACAGTTCACCTGAATTAATAATCCCAAGGAGAGAAAATATGAGTGAAGTTATTCTTAACGGTTCCAATTTCGAACAGGAAGTCCTGAAGAGCGACATCCCCGTTCTGGTTGATTTCTGGGCAACATGGTGCGGCCCATGCAAGATGGTCGCCCCGATCATCGCCCAGATCGCAGTCAAGTATGACGGCAAGGTCAAAGTCGCCAAGCTTGATGTGGACGAGGCCCCTGAGGTCGCCGAGTCATTCAACGTCAGCAGCATCCCGACCATGATCATCTTCAAGAACGGTGAGGCTGTTGCACAGCGTGTCGGAGGAGCCGGAATGGGCGTTCTGGAGGCCTTCATCAACGACAACATCTGACATCAGATAAAAACAACAGAAAAAAAACAAAAAAAGTGTCGGAAAGCTGAAATATTTCCGACACTTTTTTCGTATAGGACTGTGTAAGGGAAAAATGCCCAACGGAGAAGGCACCTGGGTTCTATGGTGCCCCGACGCTCCCCTTATAAGCGGAGGTTCGTATGAACAACCTTAACACAGTCCTTATGGAAGGGACTCTTATCAGGGATCCGGAACGGTCCAACCAGGCCGAGGGATCATCGACTTGCAAGCTGGCTCTGGCGAACAACAGGTATTACTTCAAGGCAGGAGACTGGGTGCAGGACGCATCCTTCTTCACCATCTATGTCTTCGGCCCTGTTGCCGAGGCATGCCTGAAGGTGCTCAAGAAAGGACGCGGGATCCGTATCGTAGGCCGCCTGAAACAGCTCAGGTACACGGTTGCCGGCATCAGCAGGGAGAAAGTGGCCATCCTTGCGGAGCACATCGAATTCCAGCCTGTCAAGAAGACAGAGGACAAGGAGATCCCGATGCCGGAGAAAGAGCCAGGCATAATTGAGACAAAGACTGATTCCTCATTGGATATGGTAAGTACGGCTGCCGAGCCGGGAAAGCCACAGGAGGAAGAAGGACCTGAGAGCTTCGACTCCTGTCCACCGGATGAATGCGCCGTGAATGAGGAAGAGAGCAAGGAGGAGACAGCACCTTCCGGGGAAGACGCTCCCTTCTGACATCTGAGACGGGTAATTGATGATGCCTTTCCGTTTTACTGATCAATTAAGCCCGGTCCCCGCATTCGCCTGTGCCATGCGGGGACATCTTTGAAAACGGTCTGAAATGAAGTAGAATCAGGCCATGAACACAAAATGCCCGTATCTGAAGAAAGTACTGATAACCGGAGCCTCCAGCGGAATCGGGAAAGAGACCGCTGACCTGTTTGCCATGAACGGCTTTGTGGTCTATGCCGCATCAAGGCACCCGCAGAGCACAAACAACCCGAGCATCATCCCGATTGAAATGGATGTCACAGATCCAAAGTCCGTAAGATCTGCGGCAGAGAAGATTCCCGAGCTCGGAATCATCATCCACTGCGCCGGCTTCGGAATCAGCGGATCTGCGGAGATGACTCCGGTCGAGAGAGCAAAGGCCCAGATGGACACCAATTACTTCGGAGTGATCAATGTCAACAACGTCTTTGTGCCGCTTCTCAGAAAAAACCCCAGATCACTGGTACTTTTCACCAGTTCAGTGGCCGGATTAGTACCTATCCCCTACCAAAGTCATTACAGTTCTTCAAAATATGCCATCGAAGCCTATGCACAGGCACTCAGGATGGAGGCAAGGCAGTTCGGAGTCAGATGCTGTCTGGTCGAGCCCGGGGACACAAAGACCGGCTTCACCAAGGCAAGAACCAGTGATGAGCCTGAGAGTTCCCCTTACTTCAAGCAGTGTAAGGAATCCGTGGAGCACATGGCCCGTGACGAGCAGAACGGAAAGCCGGCCTCATCGGTCGCGAAGGTATTTTTGAAGCTTGCAGGAAAGAAGAATCCCAAGGTCCGCTGTGCGGTAGGGCTGGATTACAAGGCCCTTGCCTTTTTGGCCAAGATCCTGCCCGCCAGGCTGATCAACTTCATCATCAGGCTGATCTACATCAGCTGAGATTACTGCGGTTGTCCGATTCCGAACAGTTTTTATAATATTAAACGTTACGCTTGCAAAACGGAAATGCTCTATATAGAATCTCCACTTGGAGGAGTTATTCATGAGGATTTCAGTTCTTTCCGTGGGTGGATCTATCATAGCGCCGGACAAAGTCAACAGCACTTTCCTTTCCGGCTTTCTCGCAAAGATCAGACAGTATCTGTCAGACAATCCGGAGGACAAGCTGATCTTTGTCTGCGGAGGCGGAGCCCCTGCCCGTGTCTATCAGCAGGCATACAGGGAAGTCATAACTGATCCGAATGAGCAGGATGCGAACGCCCAGGACTGGATAGGCATCAAGGCCACGCATATCAATTCCGAGCTGGTGAAGGCCATCTTCGGAGACCTTTGCAAGGACAAGGTCGTGACCAACCCCACTGCAGATGATGTGAGCTTCACAGGACGCATCCTCGTGGCAGGCGGATGGAAGCCCGGCTTCTCCACAGACACTGATGCGGTCTACCTGGCAAAGAGGTTCGGAGCCAAGAAGATCATCAACCTCTCCAACATCGCAAAGGTGTACACTGACGATCCCCGCAAGAATCCTGACGCAAAGCCGATCGACAGCATCTCATGGGCTGATTTCAGGAAGATGGTCGGAGACGAGTGGGTTCCCGGAAAGAACGCTCCGTTTGATCCAATCGCGTCCAAGCTGGCACAGGATGCAGGAATCACAGTCATCTGCGCCGACGGCAGGGCCACGGAGAACACAATATCGATTCTCACGGACAAGCAGTTCACCGGCACAGTCATAGGAGGCTGAGCATGGATGTGATCAGGATCTCGGCCATTGCCATCACCCCGCTCTTTGTGTTCATGATGCTCGGCTACTACTTCAAGAAGAAGAACTACCTCAGTCCTTCTTCCACCAAGCAGATCAACATCCTGGTTTTCAGGTATTTCCTGTCAATCATGTGTGCCGAGACAATCTACAAAGCCAACCTCAAGGAGGATGTGGAGCTTCTTCCCCTTCTGGTGGTCGCGATTGGAATAATCTGCATCTTCCTCATCTCATGGCTGATAATACCGCGTTTCGTGAAGGACAAGACCCAGATTCCCGTGATGATTCAGGGCATCTACAAGTCAAATTACGCGATCCTCGGAATCCCGATCGCACAGAGCATCTGCGGCGCGGACAATATCGGCATAGTATCCGTCATTGCAGTCATCCTGGTTCCGCTGAACAACTGCATCTCGGCATTCATCTTCGAGAAGTACACCGGCAATGCCACAAGCGTTCCCAAGCTGCTTCTGAACATCATCAAGAACCCTCTTGTTGTCGGAAGCCTTCTGGGACTTCTGCTGAATGTCACCGGAGTCAAGATCCCGTCATGGATCATGACAGGCATCGTCGCAAAATTAAGCGCCCTGGCCACACCGCTTTCGATGATAGCTCTGGGCGCCTCGTTCGAGTTCAGCCAGATCGGCAAATACAAGACAATGCTCACATGGGCAGTAATCGCGAAGCTGCTGATTGTCCCCGGCATCATCATCCCGGTGGCAATCATGCTCGGCATCCGCAGCGTGGCCCTTGTGGGAGTCATGATCTACGCCGCCGCCCCTAACGCCGTCAACTCATACAGCACGGCAGTTGCCATGGGTGGCGATGCCGACCTCGCGAACGAGATCGTTGTCATGACATCACTTCTGAGCATGCTCACCATGTTCGGCTGGTTCGTGCTCATAGGCCTTACAGTAGGCTTCTGAGAAACCTCAGTTCATCTTCTCCTTCAGGATCTCAAAGGCAGTCTTCCAGGATGTGCACATCTCCTCTTCCTTGAAGTAGATCGCAATCTCCCTGTCCGCACTCTCGGGACCGTCTGAGCCGTGAATCACATTGAAGCTCATCTCCGGTGAGAAATCGCCTCTGATTGTTCCGACCTCTGCATTGGCTGGGTTGGTCTTACCCATTATCTGCCTCATTCCGAGAATCGCATTGTCTCCCTCAATGACCATGGCCACTATCGGAGCGCTTGTGATGAACTTCACCAGGTTGGGATAGAACGGCTTCCCATAGTGCTCTGCATAGTGGGCGGCAGCCTGCTCCTGTGTCACCTCAAGCATCTTGAGGGCAATGATCTTGTAGCCCTTCTCCTCTATCCTGCTGATGATCTTTCCGATGAGGCCTCTCTGGACTGCATCCGGTTTGATGGCGATAAAAGTTCTCTCTGTCATTTGAATCTCCTAATACTGATGAATGAATCTTATACCGAAATTACCGTCTCTCGTAAAGAGTGATACTTCCTGTGCAAAGCCTTTTTTGAGTATACTCAAGACATGAGGAACGTCCTGCTATTGTTCAACCCACATGCCGGCAAGGGCAAGATAAACGCAAAGCTCTCCGCAATCACTGACATACTCACCAAGGAAGGTTTTCTTGTAACCGCCTATCCCACCCAGGACAAGGGCGATGCCAGGGATAAAATCCTCCAGTGGGGATCCTCCTATGACAGGATCATCGTAGCAGGCGGAGACGGCATGCTGCATGAGGCAATCAACGGAGTGATGAATCTGGAGACAAGGATTGACCTCGGCTATATCCCGTCGGGAACAGTCAATGACTTTGCCAACTCAACAAAGATCCCCAAGACCGTCGAGCAGGCGACAAAGGTCGCCGCAGGTGAGACCAGGCAGACAATTGACGTCGGCAGGTTCGGGAAAGAGTACTTCTCCTATGTCGCTGCTTTCGGTGCCATAACCGACATACCGTACACGACAAACCAGGACGCCAAGAACGCCTTCGGCTTCATGGCCTATTTCTTCAATGCGCTGAAGTACATGGACATAAGGACCCTCTTGGCATCCTGCAAGAAGATGGAGATCATAACCGACACACAGGTCCTTACCGGCGAGTTTCTGGTAGGATGCATATCCAACTCCAGGACAATCGGAAGCCTCAAGCAGCTTGTCCCGGATGATGTGGAGCTCAAAGATGGCCTGATGGAGGGCCTTTTCGTCCAAAAACCGACGAATCTCGCACAATTCAGTCATGCGATGGATCTCCTGGTTTCCGGGAACATGGACAATCCCGAGATTTTCTCAATCAAATCCAGCCGCTTTGAAATCAAGACAGATGAGGATACCCGCTGGACACTCGACGGAGAGGACGGCGGAGTGCACAGGGACATACTGATTCAGGACTGCAAGCAGGGCCTGACAATGATACTGCCATGAACAGGTTCTGGGGCCATCTGAGGACAATCACCAAGCACCGCCATCTTGTGATGCGGCATTGCTTCAAGGCAGGGATCCCATGGAGAGGACTCCTTCATGACCTCTCGAAATACAGCCCTCAGGAGTTCATCCCGGGAGTGAGGTTCTACACCAGAGACAGGAGCCCCACGGCCGGAGAGAGAAAGCAATACGGGTACTCCAAGGCATGGATGCACCACAAAGGACGGAACAAGCACCATTATGAGTACTGGTCCGACTTTTCCTTGGAGACACACACAAACAGGCCAGTGAAGATGCCTCTTGTATTCGTGATCGAGATGTTCTGTGACCGTGTCGCAGCCTGCAAGGTCTACCAGAAGGACAGGTATACAGACTCAAGCGCACTTGAATACTACAGAAGACGCCTGGGTGAGGAGGACATGCATCCCGAGACCTCAAAGCTGCTCGGGGATCTTGTCTCCATGCTCTCAGAGAAAGGTGAGGAAGAGACCTTCAAATACATCCGCACAGTACTGCGCAAACAGAAGGACTATTGATCCTTTTTGATGGCCCAGATCCTGTCCGATCCATTCATGTTGCCGGATACTATTGCCTAATACCCTCTGATCCGTCTCTAGCAAAAATGAAAGAAAAAGGAACCTCAACCTTTTACAGTATCAGTTCCCTTCCCGACTCCATAGTCTGACAGACATCCGAAGCCACTCTTTTCTCTTTTTGTATAACGAGCGATTTCAGTATAGCACAGAAATCCCTCAAGGTACGAAAAAAACACAAAAAAACCGTAGAAATTGTATTTTTATTGAAATATTTCCTGCACTTTTTTCGTATTAAAGGGTATGAGTGATTACCTTGGAAGAATACTGGCTACCGCCTCAGCAAGATTCGGGATCAGCATGCTCAAACCTTATCAGATTCTCGTCATCCAACGCATATTGGAGCAGGAGGAGAGCTATGAGGTAAGAAACCAGCTTGTCATACTTCCGACAGGCACCGGAAAATCACTGTGCTTCCTCATTCCCGCCACCTTGTGCAAGGGAATAACAGTAATCGTCTACCCTCTTCTTGCCCTCATGAATGACCAGATGTCAAAGCTCAAGGAAGCCGGAATAGATTGCGTCTGCATCAGGGGCGGTCAGACCAAGGCACAGAGGGATGAGGTTTTCAGGAGGCTGGATTCAGGCACCAAGATAGTGGTCAGCACCCCGGAAAGCCTTCAGAACCGCCATGTGATGAGAAGACTGTCCGGCATGAGGATCAGCCTCCTGGTGGTTGATGAGGCCCATGTGATATCACAATGGGGAAACAGCTTCAGGCCGGCATATCTGTCGCTGACCGAGGCAGTGATAAGACTCAGACCACACCAGATACTCGCATTCACCGCCACTGCAACTGACAAGATCATCAAGGACATCAGGTCCTGCCTCTTCTTCTCCAGACCGCTGATTGTCAAAGGTGACATTGACAGACCCAACATCATCTACAACTCATATCCGGCATTGAGCAGGACACAGGGAGTGGTTGAGCTTGCAAGGACATGCAAGAGACCGGCCCTGATCTTCTGCAGAAAGCGCGATGACACTAAAAGGCTGTGCATAAAGCTTCTGATGGAGACAGAAGGCATTCCGGTTCGATACTATCATGCAGGTCTCTCCAGGGCAGAGCGTGAGGCTATTGAGATATGGTTCCAGAACTCACATGACGGGATTCTTCTATGTACCAGCGCATATGGAATGGGCGTTGATAAGAAAGATGTAAGGACGGTCATACACCACAGACTTCCCTCCTCATATGAGGAATACCTGCAGGAGTCAGGTCGTGCAGGAAGAGACGGGGAAACGTCCATGGCCTGGGTAGTTGTGACAAGATCCGACATGGATGCGAGAGACCCGTATAGCCCTGTGCTTGAGACCTTCCGCAGTAAACCAGCAAGTTGCAGGAGAAGATCCCTGCTGAAGGCAATGGGTCAGGACAAGCAGGAATGCACCGGATGTGACGTTTGCCTTAAGACAGAATGCAAGGAGATGACAGCAGACAGACAGATAAGGAGACTGATCAGGAGATGGCCGTTCAGATTCAATCCAACAGTAGCCTCTTTTCTGCTTTGTGGCTCAAGAAACATCAACTCAAATATGATTGAGGCTACTTTTGACCCTCTTCATGGATCAGTCAAAGGCTGGAACCCTAAAAGCTTGAGCGATACGATCAACAGACTTTCAGAAGAAGGAAGCTTCTATCCCATAACAGGCATATCCCTTCAAGGTCGTGGAAAGTTGCTGTACCCGTCAGGTAAATTCGTATATAATGCCATTGCATCATTTCTCAGGAGAATCAACGATGGATATAAGTGGATTGTACGGGAAGCTGGCAGGCTCAGACAAAGAGCTTTCAGAAGCCGCGGAAAGAAGATTCAGAAGCCTTAAGGACGAGCATGAAAGGCTGTTCGGTAAGAAGGCGGAGGCTGTATTCTCCACTTCCGGAAGGACAGAGCTCGGAGGAAACCACACAGACCACAACCTGGGAAAGGTCCTGGCCGGCTCAATCAATCTCGATACAATTGCCGCAGTTCATCTCACATCCGACAGCATGGTCTCATTTGTCAGCGAGGGTTATCCTGCCATTCATGCTGATATCTCTGACCTCTCAGTCCATGAGCAGCTCTTCGGAACAACAGAGGCAATCATAAGAGGAGTCGCATCTGCAATGTCAGAGCGCGGAGGAAAGGTCGGAGGCTTCTGTGCAAATGTCTCATCCAGCGTGTTCAAGGGCTCGGGGCTCAGCAGCTCGGCCGCGGTCGAGGTCCTGATAGGAACAATCTTCAACGACCTCTTCAACGGCGGAAGATTCACCACAACAGATCTTGCAATCATGGGACAGGAGGCGGAGAACATCCATTTCGGCAAGCCCAGCGGGCTCATGGACCAGATCGCCTGTGCCAACGGCGGGATTGTGGGCATAGATTTCCAGAACCCGAAGAATCCCGTGATCACACCTGTGGAGACAGACTTCGCTGACTACGGCTACAACCTTGTGATCACCACAACCGGCGGCAACCATGCGGACCTGACCGCGGATTACGCATCAATCCCATCTGAGATGCGCCTGGTGGCACGTCATTTTGACAAGGAGTATCTCCGCGATGTCGATGAGCAGGAGTTCACCTCCCGGATCGGGGAGCTGAGAAAGGCAATCGGCAATGACAGGGCAATTCTCAGGGCCTTCCATTACTTTGAGGAGAACAGAAGAGTCACAGAGATGATTCAGGCACTGCAGGACAGGGATTTTTCCAAGTATCTTTCAGTTGTCAATGAGAGCGGAGACTCCTCCTTCAGGTTTCTTCAGAACATCTACAGTCCAAAGGCATTCCACGAGCAGGGAATCTCGCTGGCATATGCCATGACCGAGACCTTCCTTAAAGGAGAAGGGGCTTGTCGCGTCCAGGGCGGAGGCTTCGCAGGCACAACTGAGGCCTATATCCCATGTGACAGGACAGCCGCATACTTCAGGCACATGGAGAAGCTGTTCGGAGAGGGCTGCTGCACTGTTCTTGCCATCAGGAACCTTCCCACCATGCGCGTCATGTGATATGAACCCCAAACCTGAAGACAAAAAAAAGTCCCGAGAACGGGACTTTTTCTTTCTCTTATGAAAAAAGATACGCTATCAGATGACCTTCTGGATCTTTCCGGTCCTGAGGCATCTTGCGCAGACCTTGACTGTTGTCGGAGTGCCGTTGACCATTGTCTTGACTGTGATGATATTCGGTCTGAAGACTCTCTTTGTTGTGACACCGATATGCTGACCGACACCACCCTTCTTCTTCGGCTGTCCTTTTCTGGTAACCACGTTACCGGCCATTGTTCCTTTTCCACAAATCTCACATCTACGTGCCATAATATATTCCACCTTAATGCAGTATCATAATGTAAAGCCGCACCCGTTGCCGAAGTGCAACATTAGGAACTTATCAGATATTCAAAAGAATGTAAAGTCCTTAAACGAACCTCAGACATTCCGTATTTACTTTTTAGCCTTTCAGTTATATTATTTCTCACAAATTATTTTAAAGTTATCCATTGGACATGGATATGGGAGTTGTAAAATGTACGAAAACGCTAGGAAAGGTCTTGGCAAGATTTACACCGCAGAGATCCTGACAATCTTTGTAGTCATTATCGGAATCGTTTCAGCAGTCATCTTAGTAGTCCTCGGAAAAGAGCTCAAAAGCGATGGGGCATCAGTGAACACAGCAGATGTGGTGTCATTTGTCTCAATGCTCGTTGCACTGGTTCTTGGAATTGTATCCTTCTTCCTGAATCTGTTCGGAATCATCTCTGCCTCAAAGGATGATGAGGGTTTCAAGAACGCCCTTTACATGGTCATCATCGGAATCATCGCTTCAATTGTCGCCTCAATCCTCAAGACAAAGCATCCCTCTATCGCAGGATATTTCGAGACAATTAACGATGTCTCAGAGCTCTTTGTCTTCTACTATGTGATCAGCGGATGTGTTAACATCGCAAGAGCAAAAAAGAATGATGCTCTGGTCGCTACTGGAAACAGGACAAAAGTCATCATCATCGTGATTTGGGTCATCTCTCTTGTCCTGAACTTCTTCAAGGGATCATTAGAGGCAAAAGGCACTGTCGGCGGAATCTTCACAGCAATTGCAATCATCGGCGGAATCGCATCCATCGTGTCCTACATCCTTTATCTGGTTATTCTCCGCAAGACAATCAATACTATCTGATTCAACTCAGACTCATATCAGGGGCTGCTGCAAGGCAGCCCTTTTATTTTGCTTCAGGATCGGAGCACAAGCCTTTGAGCGGGCATATCATGCATTCCTGCCTTGATGCATGGCAGATGTTACGCCCATGAAGGTTCACCGTCATGGAGAACCTGTTCCAGGATTCCGGATCTAGATTGGAGCAGACAAACGTCTCCACCTTATCCGGGTCCCTTGTCCCCAGAGCAAACAGCCTGTTGATCACCCGTGAGAAATGGGTGTCCACCACTATGCCGGGCAGTCCCAGCACGTTTGAGCGCAGGCAGTTAGCCGTCTTACGACCCACCCCAGGCAGAGACAGAAGGTCCTCCATCTCCACCGGCACAGCACCTCCGAAACGCTCCATTATCGCCTTTGCACAGTCAACAATATGCCTGGCCTTTGAGTTGAAGAAACCGGTAGGCCGTATGATCCTCTTCACATCCTCCAGATCTGCAGAGGACAATGAGGAAGCATCAGGATAACAGGCGAACAGCTCCGGTGAGACCTGGTTCACCCGCTCATCCGTAGTCTGCGCACTGAGTATCACACTTATCAGGAACTGGAACGGATCGCGCTTCTGGAGAAACGAGATATCCTCAGGGCTGCCCTGGTCCAGAATCTCATGAATGCGTCTGATCTTAGCTCTATTATCCATGTCCATTTCCTTATTGACCTTATCTGGTCAATTTCATATACTCCATCATGCGACGGGGCGTTGCCTAGCGGCTATGGCGCCTGCTTTGGGAGCAGGATATCGGAGGTTCGAGTCCTCTCGCCCCGAATACATGGAAACCAGTGCGAAAGCATTGGTTTTTTTGTTTTACAGGCCTGCCAGATAGTCACAGAAGGCATCGAACTGCGGGTCCTCCACCTGAAGCTCCTCGTGCTCCAGCATGTATCTCACAGCCCTGAGTGTCCCCTCCTTATGGCTGATCTTGGCCTTGAACTCCGGGACAAGGGCCTTCACCTTGGAGTTGTCGAACACAACGCTGTTGGCCTTGTCCCCCAGAAGATTCCCCTCAAAGTCATAGCCGTAGGCACGGCCTTCCTTGATGATCCTGTCCGATGTCACATGATGCAGGACCGGATTGACTGCCCTGTCAAGGCACTCAGACAAGGCGTCCGCTATATCGGAGTAAATCCGATTCCATGTGATTGACTCATCGGATGTGATGTGGAAGGCCTGCCCTATGGCCTCTTTCTTCCCAAGCAGTCCGGTGAACGCCACGGCAAAATCCCTGCTGTCTGTCATGGTCCAGAGTGAGGTTCCGTCTCCGTGGACAATGACAGGCTTTCCTTCAATCATCCTCTTGAGGACCTGCCAGCTGCCTTTTGCACCATGAAGTCCCACAGGGACAGAGCGCTCACAATAGGTGTGGCTCGGCCTGACTATCGTTGCCGGGAAACCTTCTCCACGATATTTCTCAAAGAGATAATCCTCACATTGGATCTTCTTCCTGGAATACTCCCAGAACGGATTCTCAAGCGGGGTACTCTCTGTTATCAGATAGCTTGCAGGCGGCTTCTGGTATGCGGAAGCGGAGCTGATATATACGAACTGCTTGATCTTTCCGGCAAACACATCATGGGCAACAATGACCTGATTCAGCTCAAATCCTATAAAGTAACAAACAACATCAAATTGCAGGCCATCAACAGCCTTACTCAATGACTCTTTGTCATATGCATCGGCAACAATCTGCCTCACTCCAGAAGGTAAGCACGCTGCCCTTTTTCCCCTGTTCAGGACCCATAGCTCATCTTTTCTCTCTCCCGAGGCAATCCTCTTTGAGATCAGAGCAGTGATAGCACTGCTGATAGTACCTGTGCCGCCAATTAACAGAATCCTCATCCAAGTCTCCCCAAACTGTACTTCATGGCATTGGCAATGCCGCCATCCTCAATGTCCGTCGTCACATAAGACGCATGGGCCTTAAGCATATCACATGCGTTGCCCATGGCAATCCCTATGTTGCAGACGTCTATCATATCAACATCATTCTCACCGTCTCCAACACCGACGGTGCTCTCCATGCCCTCACCCAGGAAAGCCATCATCCTTTTTATCCCGGATCTCTTCGAGAAATCCGGTGACATCAGCTCGGCAGCGCTCTCAGGCGCAAGACCGTTGGTGTTGTTCACAGAATGAAACGGACCCTCCAGGGCTTCCCTGGCCTTGAGCACAAGGCCCTTGTCCGAGAGAATGAACAGCTTTGAGATCGGCTTCCCTGCCGGGAAGGAATCCACGATATGGAACCCCTGGAACTGGATTGTCCTTGAATGGACGGACATGCAGAGATCAGAATAGTACCTCACTGCCTTCTCGGTGGTATAAGAGCCGTCATCCGACTGTATGATCCACATCAGGTCATATTCATCGACAATCTTGAAGAAGAAAGCCTTCTGCTCCTCTGTTATGTAGCCGTGGAAGACTGTATCCTCACCGTATTTGACAAATGCACCTGCGGAGAACACACCGCCGTCAAACGGGAAGGACCTGATCTCATCCGTAAGCTCGAACGGACTTCTGCCGGTGCACAGGAACAGCCTGTGGCCAAGCTCCTTGGCTCCTCTCAATGCCGCCACCGCATCATCAGGCATGGGTTTCCCCACCGGGAGCAATGTGCCGTCTATGTCAAAGAAGAAATTCAGCCTCATGAAAATGATTATACATAAACCAGACTATTTGGTATATTTAAGACATGACGAAACTTGACTTTTCAATTGAGAGCCTCGGAGAGGCTAAAATCCCCTCTCCCATCAAGATGAGCGATCTTAACGGTGATGGCTTCGCCGATTATGTCTCTGACAATGACAAGATCCTTTACTGCATTGACACAGTCATGAACGAGAAAGGACACATTGTCCCGAAGAGCGAGGAAACAGTCGAGCTTGCAGGCCCCAGGGAGAAGATTTACTTCAACCCCGCCCATGTGCATGCCGCGATCTGCACCTGCGGCGGAATCTGCCCAGGCCTGAACAACGTCATAAGGGCGATTGTCCGCTGCCTCTGGTACAGATACGGTGTCAGACGCATCACTGGAATCAAATACGGCTATCAGGGGCTTCTACCGACCTCACTTGAGACCCCGGTCGCACTCGATCCGGATGTCGTTGATGATATCCAGGAGAAAGGCGGAACAATCCTCGGCAGTGCCCGCGGAGGCGGAGAGCGAACTTCCGACATCGTGGACACCCTTGAGCGCATGAACGTCAACATCCTCTTCACAATCGGAGGCGACGGCACCCAGAGAGGCGCATACGCCATCTCCGAGGAGATCAAGAAGCGCGGGCTGAAAATCTCCGTCGTGGGAGTCCCCAAGACAATAGACAACGACCTCGCATTCATCCAGACATCGTTCGGATTCGACACCGCAGTTTCAATGGCCGTCCCGGTTGTTCGTTGCGCCCACATCGAGGCCAAGAACGCCGTCAACGGAGTCGGACTCGTGAAAGTCATGGGCCGCGAAAGCGGATTCATCGCAGCCCACACCTCACTGGCACAGAGCGACGTCAACTTCTGCCTCATCCCCGAGGCCCCGTTCGACCTCCACGGCGAGAAAGGCCTTCTTGAGCTCCTGAAAAAGCGTCTGCACGACAGAGGCCACGCCGTCATCCTCGTGGCAGAGGGCGCAGGCCAGGACCTCCTCCCCAAAACCGACAAGACCGATGCCTCTGGCAACGTCAAGTTCAGCGATATCGGCACGTTCCTCAAAGAGGAGATCGAGAAGTACTTCAAGAGAGAGAAGATCATCGTGAATGTGAAGTACATCGATCCCAGCTACATCATCAGGAGCGCACCAGCGGATTCCTATGACTCAATCTACTGTGCCCGTCTTGGTGCCAACGCCGTCCACGCGGCAATGGCCGGCAAGACCGCGGTCCTGGCAAGCATGATGCACGACAGGTTCATCAACCTGCCCATCAAGCTCGCCGTCTCCTCAAGAAGCCGTGTCAGCACCACAAGCGCACTCTGGCGCGATGTCCTTGAGAACACCCGTCAGCCGACAAGCATGAAGAACTGATTATTATTTTAGAATCATGACTCTTTGACAAGCTTACCCGTAATGTGCTCAGGCACCAGTGCAAACAGAAGGGTATTCTTGCCGGAGCGTTCAATCTCCTCAGCAATGTACTTCTCGTCTGATGTGAACTTATAACTGAGAAGGCGGGATATCTCATTGATCTTTCCCTGATCCTCAATCAGCTCTATCCTGCCGAACACAATCACGCTCCTGATGCGCAGGAACCACTCGCCCTCCTGCCTGAATCCCTGGTCATACACACAGAAGGAAGCCTTGCCGCAGCGTCTGATCGCGTCGATCTTATGGCCCTTCTTCCCTCCGTGGAAATATAACTTCCCATCCTCTTCACAGTAATAGTGATTCATCGGCATGCCATAAGGATATCCGTCATCTCCCAGAACCGACAGGACTCCCCGCTTCTCGTTCTTCAGGATCTCAATGCACTCGCTCTCTGCAAGCTGCTGCCTTATTCGCGTCATTTCCCTGAACATAACAACCTCCCCGTCCTGTTCATAACGGCTTTCTCAGGTAGACCATATCCACAAGCTGAACGCCGCCCTCAAATATCGGATGACTGTAATTGGCGGTGAAAAAGCCCTGCACTGTATGCGAGCGGACAAAGCCGCACTTCTCGTAAAACGGAACTGTCAAAGGGCTATCACCGGTTCCTACCTGCAGAACCGAGTAATGCCCCTTATAATTATCTTCTATATATCTGAGCATTGCCCTCGCATAACCTTTGCCCTGATGTTCCGGAACAGTGGCGATGTTCTTGATCTCCAGCACACCGTCACCCTCATCAGTTATGACATACTCGCACTTGACGCCGTCATCATCAAGGACAAACATCCTGCCCCTTTCAAGATAACGGTCAATCATGTCCTCCTGCTCATCAGCAAGCAGCAGTAAAGAGAGATACTTCTTTTTATTCTCAGTGACTTCCTTAATATCCATCTATTTATATTACATTTTATACATATGCTTACAGCAAGGCAAACAGAAGTCACGATTCGTTGTCATTCGTGAGCTTCGTGCGCACCAAGGATTTTTACAATCCCGAAAGAATTATCATTTCCTCCTCATTGAAAAATAAAAATAATTCCTGTCATTTCATTCGCTGCTTTTCATTGCAAATCAGGCCGAAAAACCTCATTTCATGTGCCTCCAAGGGCATTTTGTCCCTCAGAACCCCTGTTTCGGAGGGTCTCCTGACTGCTAGGCTTTAAGTGTAAGGAAAAACAAGACACACCACCGCCGATGACAAGGAGATGACGATGATGAAGAAGATGATGATGACAGCAATGATGATCCTGGTCGCAGCCCTCTGCTGCTTCGCCGGCACACACACCCACACCATCACCCTCGTCTCCAGGGTCGAGAAGCAGGACGCACAGTACGTCATCCGCAACGCAGAGACAGGTGCCACAGGCGCATCAGTCGTGTACTGCACAGACGAGATCGCAAGACAGGATGTCGGCACCTCCTTCGACATCATCCAGTGCAATGACAGCAACGGCATCAACAAGGTTCACTTCACAGTCAGCGCCACAGAGCTTCAGGCGAAGGTCGGCGGAAAGCTCTACAGCACCAACGGAGTCCAGATCCTGATGGGCGGAGTCGCATGCGGATCAGAGGTCAGCTTCACAAGGACAACAGTCGGAGCTGTGGCAGCCGGAACAGTCGTCGAGGGCTTCGAGGTGATCTGGCCGACAAACGCAAATCTGGTGGATGCAACTTATGAGGCATGTGTGGTCCTTACAGCAACATCACTCTGATATTTGATTGGGTTAGTTGAGATAGATGAGTGAGCCGGTCCGTGAGGGCCGGTTCTCTTTTTCTTTCAGTTTTGCAGGTATCAACTATTTGGCTGGCGCTTGCAAAGAAGATACTTGCCCCTTGAGCCTTTCATTGCCTCAGTGAACACAACCGCAAAAAGTGCTTCCGAGAATCAGGACTGCCCCAGCACGCTTGTGGCACATTTTCGTAATATGACACCTCTCATGGATTTAACTCTGTATCCGACGGCAATTATTGCATCGAGATTGTAATCGGCTTCTTCACATAATTAAAGTGCGCTTTCCGCAACATTATTAATCAGACTGATCTCGCCATCCTTCGATTTCCCTCAATCCGAACTTGTCGGATTTTCCGACAGGTTGAAGATTCATCCCATTCTTTTTCTGCGTAAATGTTTCTGATGTGCTCAACAATATTGGATCTTGAAGTTTGAAACAGCAGAACCATCTGTTGTTGCGTAAGCCATACAGTATCCTCCTCAGGACTCACATTCACCTCAAGCTCAAAGCTGCCGTCAACGAACTTGACTAACTCATAGGACTCTGACATGACTCATTCCTCCCGGATATCAGACTTCACATCTATATACGAGAAAAGTGCGGGAAAAATTTCAACTTTCAGGAAAAAAGTTTGATTTTTTTATGTTGGCAGGTTTTTGGGGACTTTAATTAGCAGGCCGATACTCGCAAAGAAGATACTTGCCCCTTGACCCTTTCATCGCCTCAGTGAACACAACCGCAAAAGTACTTCCGAGAATCAGGACTGCCTCCGGACTGGCTGCTGCCTGACAGACTGCATCCTGTAGCACAACATTCTTCTCATTCAAGGCATAGTCTGAGGACAGGATATAACACGGTTCATTGTGGAGAATGACAAAGCGTCTGAAATCCGGATTTCTCTCAAGGTCATCCCCTGACAGCCTGATCTTTGATCTGTCTAGAAAGTCTTCAGCCTGATGGCAGAACCTGCTTACACCGTCATATCTCTTATCCGGTGTTGTAAGCTCATATAAGAGTCTATCTCTCCTTTCTTTCCGTATGAAGGAGCGGACAAAGTGTTTCTCTTCTGAATAATCCATCGCTGACTCACATTATAGCTGAAAACCGGAGTCATGAGGGACAATTACTTTGGATCGGGTAATGCCTGGAGGAATCCTGCCAGTTTCTCTGCAATAATATGGTTTGCCACCTCATTGAAATGGTAGCCGCCATAAGAGTACTGCTTTGCCTGATCAGGCTTGGACAGGTCTATCCCATGATTCCTGTACATGTCAAAGACAGGAAAGCCGTGTGCCTTGGCTATTTCAATAACCCTGTCCACATATTCCACAAGAGTTCTCTTCTCAGGGCAGTTGGCTTTCAACGGACTCGTGGATGGCAGATAATCCTCCTTGCAGTGCGACGGAGTCAGAAAGACCTTAACCGCTTTAGGATACAGTTCCTCAAGCAGGCTGCAAAGATATTCCAGGGCACCTGAGAATGTGCTTCGCGTCTTGTCTCCGATCTCACCAAGAGGAGCATCGCCGGTGTAGTAGTCATTTGAGCCGCCCATGACAACTATCACATCAGATTCAGGATCCAGCTGCCAGGCCCTCATGCAGAAATCCTCATCATGCAGGGCTTTGGGACTCGGGTTTTTCTGATAGGCGATCCTTGTTCCGGATATACCGTAGTTGTTCACCCTTTTCAGACCGCACATCTGTTTGATGATATTGTCAAACCTGTCCTTCTCTTTGTCGGAGATTCTCTTTCCGAATGTGTTGCTGTCTCCCAGAAAACTGATGATCTTCCATTTCAGCTCCATTTAGGTCCTCTCCTCCTGGAACGAACTGTCAAGCAATCAATAACTGATTGAGGCTCCAAGTACAAACTGGTTGTCGATGTCTCCGTCTGCATATCCCAGATTGTACTGTCCGAAAACGCCTATATGCGCATTCAGCTCCTTTCTTCCATATAGCTGGAATATTCCGTATATCTTTCTCTCTCCGCTTAATGACCAGGACCTTTCTCCCCTCACATATTTTGAGTCATAGTTCTTCTCCCCATGGACCATGAACAAGCCCTCTGCTTTCAGAGCATAGTTTTCGGGAACGATATATGAGACTCTCAGATCCAGCAGCGCGGCATCACCTCCATACGGATAGCCGATGTAGTACCTCTTGTAATCGATTTCTCCTCCTGCGTATCTGATGATCCCGATATAAGACAGACCGGTATCGTCATCCGGCTGAGTGTAAGCACTCGTTGATCTGTGATAGAGGAAAGGAAGCGTGTAGACAGCCTCGAGACTCACACCGAGGATACCGTCTCTGATAGCGCTCATGTGCTTGATCCCGATCATGAAACCCAGTTCGTCAGGAGCGGAGTCACCCCCTTTGGCCTCGTTCGGCGATGAGATGTCATCTATCAGGATCTGCCCGTAAGCATTCCAGCTTTTTGCAAGAGCCAGGACAGCCTCAAAGGAGCAGGAGGAATTCTGCCTGCTTCTGACGAAATAATTATGATAGTAGTCTATCGGATTGAGATATCTGAGGTTGATTCCGTCATCGTTGTCATTTTTGAAGAGCGTGGTGTTGCTGAATGCAAAATACAATCTGTCGGAGAGGAAACGTCCTTCCAGGCGGTTGGTCATGTAGGCATAGGCGCCTCTTGTCTTCTCATCACCGTCTTTCTGGATATCCGGATGCCAGAAGGAAATGAGGGCATATGAGAACTTGAACCGTGTACCGAAAAGGTTGAATCTGAGCAAATCCTGATGTAGGAAACTGTCACTGAGGATCAGACTTCCCGTTTCACCGGTGCCGATTGAGAACCTGTCCCTTCCCAACTGAATATTCCAGAAAGAGCCTCCTGCAGACAGGAAGGCACGGTCAGGAACAATCAGGTCAACGTCATATGTGAATCCCTCAGGACTGAGATAGCACAGGTCGAAATTGAACCTGTAACTATGGAAGGGAATATCATTCATGCGATCTGCCGGTCTCAGCTGGAAGGAGAAGAAAAGATAGATGGAATCAAGCCCGTAGATTCCAGCCTTCAGATCCAGCGTAGTCCTGTCATTGTCACTGAACATCCTGAAAAAATAATTGTCCGTCTCATCAAAGGGAAAATCAAATGAGGTGTTCGTATGATAGTAGGCGTTCACATTCGAGCTCAGACCAAGACGCAGATCAACTGTCTCGTCGAAGGAGATGGTGGCCTTCCTTCCGATCTCCTTCAATACAAAGTCATACAATCCAGGTGATGTTGATTCTGACACCATTGACAGATACTTTTCCGTTTCCGCAATGCTCCAAGGCCTTGTAGTCGACGGTATGGCTTTCCCCTCCATTATGAACAGGGCATCCATGGCATCATAGACACCACTGGCAAGAGGTATTATCTCCTGCCCGTTCATTGCGGCCAGAACTGAAAACACGAGAATAAAAGCAACTGCGGCAATAGTTTTTTTCATTCCAACCCTCTCCTGAATCTATAGGTTGTATGAATTGATTATAACTTATTTATCCCCCAACAACAAAGAAACCCAACCTTTTCAGGCTGGGTTATCTGTTGATACGGCGACTTGGGCTCGCCTTCTGCCTCCCTGATGTCCGGCTTCAGGCCGGCCTGGCTTCGGACGCAGTGCGGCCTCCTACCGCCAGGCTTCTCGCCCCATCATGTCCCGACAAAAACAGAAAACCCGGTCGAAATTGACCGGGTTATCTGTCTTACGGCGACTTGGGCTCGAACCAAGGACCTACTGCTTAGAAGGCAGTTGCTCTATCCAACTGAGCTATTGCCGCATGCATTAAAGTATATATCCTAATTTGCCGTTTTGTGCAAGTGTCGGACAAAAAGCAGGCTACCGGAGAACTAACAGCTTCCGGCAGCCAATTATGAAGGGAAAACCAATCAGGACTAGGAGTACGTCCTGCAAAAGCTCATTCCTGTGCCTGCGCTTCCTCTGCAGGTGCTTCCATAGGCGGCTCAATTGCAGCCTGCGCCTTCTCTTCCTTGACTTCCTTGATCTCATGCCTGCAGCAGCCATGGTCCTTCTGAGGCCTGCAGCATGTGAGTGCAGAGAGCATAAAAAGAAGGATGCCGCCGATGAACAGGAATCCGCCTGCGATGATCATGCCCAGACACACATTGGCCATGGATGACGTCATTGTGTAAGTCATCTGCATGAAGGCACCATAGTGTCTGACATAATGAGCGCCGTTGATATATGTGAAACCAAGAACGTTCAGTACAACCGAACAGACAATCAGGATGATTGCCACAATGAAACTTGCCGTTGAAACTTTCTTCATGATACGAATCCTCCGTACTTCTGGCTCAAATATAAACCACAGGATCCGTATCAGGAACGTTTAGGAGTCAATCAACACTTTTCTTCACATTCAGTCCTCGACCTTGAAGACAACTTTCTTCACAAGTGAAGGCTCACCCAGAGCCACACCGCTCTTATGCGGCTCACCCGGGAAGAAGATGGCGAACCTGCCCTGCGAGGCCTGAAGCACTGTGATGGGGTCGGCCTGGAAGAAGCCCACGTCCGCCTTGCTGTCAAATGCCTGGCTCTGGCTCTTCAGCTCGCGCCAGCTGGTGCTCATCAGCTCCTGCCCGCTGAGGATTATCATGACATCGCTGTGGTCCTTGTGGAACTCGAACGGCTTGTCCGCGGTGCTTGTCATGTACTCGGAGATGGTGTATGTGACCTTGGAATCCCTTGTTGTATATTTCCCCGGAGCCTTGTCATAAAGCTCATCGTGGTCCATTGTGTCAGCTATCACCCTGATTGCTGGCAGCAGAGGGATATACATCTCAAGCTGGTCAAGTGTGTCAAATACCATAATTCAATCCTCCCTGGAAGAAAAGTAGCCGCTGGTCCTTGCATAGTGGAAAAGATACTGCTGCGCCACTCCGGCATAAGGTCCGAAGATATCCTTGTCCTTGCCGGGGAAGCATTCAGCCATCACCCTCTTCATCCAGACATCCATCGGGAAACAGTCAAGCCTGTGGCACCCGAACAAGAGGGCACAGTCAGCGACCTTAGGCCCTATTCCCTTAACCTTCATGAGGGTTGCCCTGGCGACATCTATGTCTATGCTCTTGAGCTTCTCAAGGTCAATCGCACCATCATGGACGGCACGGGCAGTGTTCACAATGTAAGGTGCCCTGAAACCCAGGCCAAGCATCCTCAGGTCATCCTCTTTGGCATCAACCAGGGAAGACACCTCTGGAAAGCCTCCGCCACCATAGAAATTGCACATGCGGTCTATTATTCCCATTATCCTCTTTATGTTGTTGTTCTGGGACACGACAAAGCTGCACAGGGCTTCCCACGGGTCCTGGTTGAGGATCCTTATTCCCGGCGCATAGGCACATGCGTCTGCCATGAAAGGAGAGATGGATGAGAACCCTGCCTTCAGGCTCTCATAATCCGTATCAAGGTCAAAGAAGTGCGCCCAGAACGGGTCCTCCGTTATTGGACGCAGGTCATCCTGGCTGACAGTCAGCACTCTTACACCGGAGCCCACTCCTGCTTTGACTGTCCAAAGTCCGTCCTGCTCTGAGAACCTGAAGCACTGTCCGCTTGGAAGTGTGTCCTTCAGGCTGAGCTGTTTTTCCGTAATCCCGTTGATCATGCTCAAAGCTTATCACGTTGCACGGTTTTTGTCTTAACATCTTAACAAATAAAGACTGCTGGTTTATATTAAGTGGCAATGCAGTGGAGTGTCCTTTTCTTCTTCAACAGCATTCTTCTCGGGGTGGGCCTTGCCATGGATGCGTTCTCAGTATCCCTTGCCAACGGCCTTAATGAGCCACAGATGGGAAACGGCCGCATGAACCTGATTGCAGGCACCTACTCATTCTTCCAGTTCGCAATGCCGATGATCGGCTGGGTATGCGTTCATTTCATAGTCGAGAAGTTCAGGACATTCGAGAAGTTCGTCCCCTGGATAGCGCTTGCGCTTCTGGCTTATATCGGCGGTGAGATGCTGATCAAAGGCATCAGAAAGGAAGAGAGCAAGGAATGCGTGAAAGAAACCAGGCTGGGTACTGGAAAGCTTCTTGTGCAGGGTATTGCAACATCGATAGACGCCCTTTCCGTAGGATTCACGATCGAGCAGTACCAGTTCCCCATGGCACTGGTAGCATCACTGATTATCGCAGCAGTCACTCATGTGATCTGCATAGGCGGTCTTGCGCTCGGAAAGAAGTTCGGCCTCAAACTTGCAGATAAGGCCTCCATACTCGGAGGCCTCATCCTGATAGGTATTGGGTTGGAAATCCTGATCAAAAGTTTCTTCTGATCCTGATATTATTTCACGATCACGCGCATGAAGCGCTTCTTGCCTGCACGCAGGATCAGCTCACCGTCCTTGGCGCTGTCCTTTGTCACAACTGCCTTGACGTCAGTGACCTTAACATCATCGATGAAGCAGCCTCCACCTTCAACAAGGCGCCTGACATCGCTCTTGGTAGCACCGAGCTTGGCCTCGAAGAAAAGATCAATGACTCCCTTGCCCTCGCCGATCTCAATCTCGACTGTAGGCATGGAGCTCTTGTCCCCGCCACCGCCGAAAGCAGCCTTTGCACCGGCAACGGCTTTGTCAGCCTCTTCCTGCCCGTGGATGATCTTGGTGATCTCATAGGCAAGGCGGGCCTTGGCGTCGTTGATGTTGCGTGCCGGATCTGAATACTCGGCAATCTCATCAAGGGACATGAATGTGAAGAGCTTCATGAACTTCACGGCATCGGCATCAGCGACATTGCGCCAGTACTGGTAGAAGTCATACGGGCTGTAGAGACCCGGGTCAAGGAACACGGCTCCCTGCTCGCTCTTACCCATCTTCTTTCCGTCAGCCCTCATGATGAGGTTGAATGTCAGTCCGAAGCACTCCGGTCCGCCCATCCTCTGGATCAGGTCGATACCTGCAACGATGTTGCCCCACTGGTCCGCGCCGCCGATCTGAAGGCGGTTGTCGTAGTTCTTGTAGAGCATGTAGTAGTCGTATGACTGCAACAGCTGGTAGTTGAACTCGATGAAGGACAGACCTCTCTCAAGGCGCTGCTTAACACCCTCGAATGTGAGCATTCTGTTGACAGAGAAATAGCGTCCGACATCCCTGAGGAACTCGATGTAGTTCAGGCCCACAAGCCAGTCGGCATTGTTGACGATCCTTCCCTGGCCATAGCCTGCGGGAGGGACCTCGTCAAAATTGACGACCTTTGCCAGCTGACCTGCGATGCGCTTCGCATTCTCCGCGATTGTCTCTGCCGGCAGGATCTTGCGCATCTCGGTCTTTCCGGAAGGATCTCCGATCAGGCCTGTTCCGCCTCCGACAAGTGCAAGAGGCTTGTGCCCGTGCTGCTGCAGATGATGCATGGCGAAGAACGGGACAATGTGGCCGACATGAAGTGACGGACCTGTCGGGTCGGTACCGCAGTAGAAGGTGACCGGACCATTGTCCATCAGGTCGGAGAGACCGTCTGTGTTTGTGCAGTCCTTGACGAAACCCCTGTCCATCAGGACCTGTAGTGCTTTATTCATAATTAAACTCTCTTGTAATCCTTAGTGGCTTTCTTGATTGTGGCGACCAGCTCTGAGACAGGAACCCTGACCTGCTCCATTGAGTCACGGAACCTCAGAGTGACTGTGTTGTCGTTCATTGTGTCATAGTCGACGGTCACGCAATAAGGAGTTCCGATCTCATCCTGGCGGCGGTAACGGCGTCCGATAGCTCCGCTCTGGTCGTAGTATGTGGCAAAGTCGTCCCTGAGCTCATGCTCGAGCTTTGAGGCATACTCTGCAAGGCCGTCCTTCTTGACAAGAGGAAGAACCGCGACTGTGACAGGAGCGATGCTCGGATGGAAGTGCAGGACTGTCCTGATATCACCCTCGGCCACAACCTCCTCATCGTAGGCATCTGAAAGGGCCATGAGGACGTTTCTGGTAAGACCTGCTGAGGTCTCAACGACGTACGGGATGTACTTCTCGTTCGTCTCAGGATCAAGGTAGGTCATATCCTTGCCGCTGAACTTCTGGTGCTGTGTCAGGTCATAGTCAGTCCTGCTGTGGACTCCCTCGAGCTCCTGCCATCCCATCGGGAACAGGAACTGGATGTCAAAGGCGTCCTTGGCGTAGAATGCCAGCTCATCCGGTCCGTGCTGATGCCATCTGAGGTGCTCCGGATGGATTCCGATCCTGTTGACGTAGAAGTTCATCCTCTGCTCTCTCCAGTACGGGAACCACTGCTCGTCTGTGCCCGGCTTGCAGAACCACTGCATCTCCATCTGCTCGAACTCACATGAGCGGAAGATGAAGTTCTTGGTTGTGATCTCGTTGCGGAAGCTCTTTCCGACCTGTGCAATCCCGAACGGGACCTTCACACGTGATGATGAGACGACGTTCTTGAAGTCAACGTAGATTCCCTGTGCTGTCTCAGGTCTGAGATAGATTGTTGAGGCGGCATCGACATCAGCTCCGATATGTGTGGCGAACATGAGGTTGAAGTTCCTCGGGGCCGTGAATGTGCCCTTGTTGCCGCATACCGGACACGGTGCGTTCAGGTCAATCTGGTCTGCTCTGAAGCGGCTCTTGCACTGCTTGCAGTCAACCATCGGGTCAGTGAAGTTGCTCACATGGCCGCTGGCCTCCCATACTCTGGGATGCATGAGAATAGAGGCATCGAGTCCGACGATGTTGTCATGGAGCTGTATCATCTCCTTCCACCATGCGTCACGGATGTTGTTCTTGAGCTGCACACCCAGCGGACCGTAGTCATAGGCGCCGTTCAGGCCCCCGTAAATCTCACTGCTCTGGAAAATGAATCCACGTCTTTTGCAAAGTGATACGATCTTATCCATTGTAACTTCAGCCATTGTTAACCTCTTTCTCAAGTATTGCTATCGCGCGCTCAATGCGCCTGTAACTCTCTTCTTTGCCCAACAGACGGATACAGCTGAACGGCGGCGGGCTCACGGCCATTCCTGTAACAGCGGTTCTGAGCGGATTGAAGACTCCCGCATTCTTGATTCCGAGCTTCTGAGCAAGGTCCATGAGATCCTGCTGGAGCTCCTCGTCGTTCTTTCCGGCATCAAGGCCGGCCTTCACTGTCTCATACACGTTCTTAAGCGCATTCAGTGTTCCGGCGGCATCCATCTTCTTCGGAATCAAAAGCGCAGCCTCGGGCTCACCCTTGTCCTTCAGGAACTCGACCATCGGGACGATGTCCGACAGAAGCGTGATCCTGTCGCGGATTCCCGGGACAAATGCCACAAGGCGGTCACGTGAGCTCTCATCCAGAAGACCTGCGTCCTTCAGATAAGGCATCAGGAGATCTGCAAGCTCCTCATCGCCCTTGCGGCGGATGTACTGGGCGTTGAACCAGTCAAGCTTCTGGTAGTCGAATACTCCGGGAGCCTTGTTGATCTTCTCAAGGGAGAAGCACTTCTCAAGCTCCTCACGTGTGAAGAACTCCTTCTCTCCGTCATATGACCAGCCTACCAGGCTCACATAGTTCAGCAGTGCCTCCGGCAGATAGCCTTTCTGCCTGAAGTCCCTGACACTTGTGGAGCCGTGGCGCTTTGAGAGCTTGTGCCCGTCATTTCCCATGACCATTGGCAGATGGCAGTAGGTCGGAACCTGCCAGCCGAATGCCTCATAGAGGATCACGTGAAGCGGTCCGGAAGGAATCCACTCCTGTGCCCTCATGATATGGGTGATTCCCATCAGATGGTCGTCTATGACATTCGCAAGATGATATGTCGGGAATCCGTCGGACTTGAGCAGGACAGGATCCGGACTGATGTCCTTGTTGTCCCTTGTGATGTCACCCATCAGGACATCGTGGAAGGTCGTGCTTCCCTCTCTGGGAACCTTGAGCCTGATGACAGGGCGGATACCCTGGGCCTCAAGCTCAGCCCTCTGCTCTGCGGTGAGATCCCTGCAGTGTCCGTCATATCCCTGGACAGGACTCTTCTCCTCCATCTGCTTCTGTCTGAGGGCCTCAAGGCGCTCGGCTGAGCAGTAGCAGTAATAGGCCTTGCCCATATCAACGAGCTTCTTGGCGTATTCCTGGTAGATGGCGAATCTCTCACTCTGGATGTATGGTCCGTACGGGCCGCCTACAACAGGGCCCTCATCCCATTTGACACCAAGCCATTCCAGGGTATCGTAAAGGTCCTGGAGAGACTCGTCGCTGTAACGCTCGCGGTCGGTATCCTCAACCCTGAGGATGAACTTGCCGCCGTTCGCCTTGGCGAAGAAATAGTTGAAAAGCGCTGTCCTGACACCGCCGATGTGCTGAAGGCCTGTCGGCGATGGTGCATATCTGACTCTTACACTCATTTTAAACTCCACATGGGTATTCCCATGACTGTATATTTGTATCGTAAATCGAGGTTTCTTTCAATGTATAAGGGGAAAGGCCCCGGGTCTTACGACCAGGGACCTTCCTTCAAAGCCTTCAGCAGGTCAATGCGGGAGCGGACTCCCATCTTGCTGAAGATGTTGGCAACATGGTTGTTCACCGTGTTGACCGAGATTGACAGCTCCTGTGCAATCTCCTTGTTGGTATAACCTTCGCAGATGAGCTGCACTACCGTGAACTCACGCTCTGATATCTTGTAATGTGACAGGCTCTCATAATTGAGCTCCGGTTTGCTTTCCGACTCCTCCTTGTCAAGTCCGAACCTTATGTAGTTGTAGACTATGATGATTATGGAGAAAGCCAGAACGTATATCGGGTAGCTGAATTCCGCAATCCATTCCACATAAAGCGAAAGGATCGAGAGCGGGATCAGCGAGAGGCTCACGATGTTGATCGACAGCGCGACACCTCTTGCAGATTGATCCTCTATGCTCTTCAGGTTCACCCACAGCGTGATGATGCAGTAGACATACATCCCGAGGAAGATCAGGGTCTGGGAGAGATTCACCCAGAACGAGAAGACCTCGTTGTTGACAATCAGGGCGGCAAGCCCTATGCCGAAATATGTCATTGCCAGAGGGGTGAACCTCAGCAACTGCACCTTTCTCCAAGGCTTGGCTATCACCCAGCTCAGGAAGAACGGAAGATACACTATCACAAAGCTCATGCTGGCCATCATGGCGGTCTTGAATATGAAGTTGAATACAACCAGCAGATTCTCCGGCATGAAGAACAGCGATATCTTTGATGCAAGATACAGCACCATGATTCCTATAAGACAGGACTGGAAGACGATGTACCGTACACCCCAGTCCGTCTTATGAAGAATCTGTGAGGCAATGGCTAATGCCAGAGCCATACAGGAGACCGCAATTGAAGCTGTAAAAGTGAACAGCAGAAAACCATTCATATTGCAACTCCATTTATGCGATTATTATCACTGCGCAAGAACCTTGTTGTTGTGTGAGAGATCAGCGTCTCCGCAGATTTCCTTGATGTCGTCATACATCTCAACAAAAGTTGTGGCAGGGACACCGTTCTTCTTCTCGGCGATCTTGTTGTATGCGCTGGCATTGTTCACGGCCATGGCGAAGAACTTGAACAGCTTGAGGTGGATCTCACTGCCCTCGCCTGTCATGAACTCGGCTGTGGGCTTGTAGCCGGGGAAGTACTTGGCGATCTGCTGGTCGAACTGTGATGCGTTCTCGACATAGAAGTTCGGAGCCTGCTTTGTCAGATGCAGGTACAGCCACATGCTGATGTTCGGGGTTGTCCAACCGAGCTTGACCTTCCTTGACTCAGCAAGATCCTTGAGACCCTCAAGGTCAGCCGGCTCGAGATTGAAGTCGCTCAGTCCGAAGACTGCCCATGCGGATGCGAACTTTCCGGCGATACGTGCCTTTCCGGTTGCCTTGATGAAACTCTCCACAGAGTCTGAGGGGATGTACTCGACAGTCATGTTGACATATCTGCAGTCCTTCCTGACCCTTGAGAAATATGCTGCGATTGCTGCATTGGCAGTTGAGATGAGAATTGTCTTCCTTGGAAGTATCGGTGTTCTCTTTCTGGTCATGGTCATGCCTCCTCATTGACAAAGCGGAACTCGCTTGTGATTGGAAGTGCTCCGAATGCACCGCTCTCATACATGGCACGGATCTTTCCGTTTGCCCCGATCCTGTAGTTGCTAAGCGGATAGTAGACTGTTGATCCGAGACTGTCCTTCTCTGCGAAATAGATGCTGTCTCTTCTGAGGAGACCGTCCTCAAGCAGTGTCGGGTTGCAGTCTGCGACAATCATCTGGCTTGCGCGCTTGCAGCCGTTTGTGAATACGCTAGTCAGATAGATCAGGACCTCCGGATGCAGGAACATGCCGTAGTCGTCAATGATCAGCACCTTGGGCTTTGTGAATGCCTCAAAGAATGCAAGTGCGAGGAGCGAAAGTCTCTTCATTGAGAGGCTCTCTTTGGCATAAAGGCTGGACATTGTGGCGTTCTTGTTGGAGTGGAAGAAAATGACCATGTCGCCTTCGTTCGACTGCACGAACTTTCCGTCCTTGTTGTATCCGACCCTGATGTCCCTGATGTCTGTGACGTCCATGCTCCAGAAGAAGTTGATCAGCTGATCCTTCCATGCCGGATGAGCATTGAGCATTGATGCGATGTAGCGCTCTGATGAGGACCCCACACCCATCGGGAGGATGTCCAGGACCTCTGTGAACCACTTGTAGACCTCTGAGCAGGTCTCACCGCCCTTGTCCGCGGCGTTCTTGATGAAGGAGTGCCTGCAGTCAACTGCCTTCTCGTTTCTCTTCTTGTCGCCTCTGTAGAGCTTTCCCCAGCGGACCTTGTACTGAACCTCGTCATCGAGTGAAGCGGTTGCGACTCTGTCGAACATGAGCTTTCTGGATGTTCCGAAGTTGTAGTAGAGCTTCTCCTCCCAGATATGATCAAGGTCAGCCTTGAGGGTGTATGTTGCGAATACCTCAGGCTCCTCTTCGGAGACGAACTCCCTGAGAAGGAATCTGACTGTGAACTCTGCCGGCTGGTTCTTTACATCATTGTATGCGAACAGTGATCCTCCGAGGACTCTTCTGAGAGGATTGGCCTCACTTGCCTCGGCGGTGATGACTCCCTTGACTGCCTCAAGGGCTCTGACAACGGTGCTCTTTCCTACACCGTTCGGTCCGATGACAGCTGTGCTCCTGAGGATCTTCAGCTTGTCAGAGATGACCTGGACCTTGGACTGGTCCATTCTCTTGTCCTTAAGGGCAGCAAATGAAACTGTCTGCGGATCCCTTACCGACCTGAAATTGGCCATTGTAATATCAATAAGCACTATAGGCCTCCTTTATCGTGGCAACGTCACAGATTCAGGCTCTCCATCCTGGCGCAGATCTGCGGAAACGCATCAAGACAAGCCCTGAGCTTCCCCGGAAGACTTCTGTCGCCATGGTTGTCATCCGCTATGATGTCAACCAGGTCCCTCTGAATGTACGGCATTGCCGACTTATTCTCTATGCCTGACACATTGACCTGTATCCAGGCACCCATATCCTTGAGCATCTGAAACGTCTCTCCCTGCGGCCTCAGCCACGGGTAGCGCTCCACGTGGGCGATTATCGGCTCCAGCCCCTGGTCCAGAAGCTGCTGCAGCTTGCGGTCCAGTCCGATCGGCTTGGCCGATACCGGGAACTCCACAAGGGCATACCTTCCGGCAATCGGGATTGTCCTGACCTCTGTCTGGCTGCCCAGGTACAGCTCCGCTCCGAGTATCGTGCGGATCCCCACCTTGGCCGCATCCTCCGATGCAAGACGGAAGTTCTCCCTGATGTTCTCCACCCTTGTCTTCACCGTCGGGTGAAAGATGTGCGGCGTCAGAACCAGGGTATCTATCCCGTGCTTCCTGTACTCCAGAAGAAGAGCCCTGTACAGCTCCCTGGTCTGGACTCCATGGTCTACACCGAACAGAAGATGTGAATGCAGGTCCAAACGGTTCATAGCATTTTAGATTTTAAAGGAAAATGCCAAACAATGGAAGAAGTTTGTGGAAAAATAATAATCAGGCCATCGTTTGCAAAAAACAATGGCCTATATCACTTAAAATGTAAATAAAAATGACTTTTTTCAAGAATTTAATTTAGCTTGTGGTATTATATATTTTTATGGAATAGAAAATTTAATCAAACCTGATCTAAAAAAAAGTTTATTTAAATTTAAAA
>CACZJR010000025.1 GCA_902781545.1 uncultured Spirochaetales bacterium
CCGCAGCCCTGTCGAGGGCACGATGTGCGGCGCCACGCTGTCGCTGAGCATCCCGTATTGAGGAGGTCGTATGCAGAGAACAGTCAACAGGAAAAACAAAGACGAGCTTTTCAGGTTCGTGTTCGGCCGCCCTGACAAGAAGAAGTGGCTACTGAGCCTTTACAATGCCATCAATCACTCGCACCATGAGAATCCGGATGACATAACTATCACCACGATTGAGAGTGTGGTGTATATGTCGATGAAGAATGACCTGTCGTTTTTGATAGACAGCACGATGTCTTTCTATGAGCATCAGAGCTCATTCGAGCCGAACCTGCCTATGCGGATGCTGCTGTATGCATGCATGGTGTACTCGAAGTTCGTGAAGACAAAGAAGAACAGGATAAGCCTTTACAGCGGAATCCCGCAGGTTATTCCTGTTCCGAAGCTCGTGTGCCTGTATAACGGCAAGAAGGACATAGGGGAGCGCATGGTTCTGAGGCTGACAGAGGTTCTCCCTGGGTGGGAGAAATCTGACATCGATGCAAGTGTCCTGATGCTAAACATCAACCGGGGAAGGAACAAGGAGATCATGGATGCCTGCCGCCCGCTCTCAGAGTATTCCAATTTCATCGCCGATGTGAGACAATTGTATTCGGAGACCGGTGATAAGGATTATGCGGTTGAGACCGCGATATTGAATCTGCCTGGGGATTCGGAAATCAGGTTATTCCTGGAGTCGAACCTCGCGGAGGTGAAGATGAAGTGTCTTACTGAATACGATGCGGAAAGGGAGCGCGAGATTGAGAGAGAGCAGTACCGTGAGGTTTACCTTACAGAAGGTGCTGACAGAATGGGTTCTCTCATGATAAAGCTCAAGGAGCTCGGTCGTGTGGATGATGCCTTCAAGGCTGCTGCGGATCCGGAGTACAGGGAGAGGCTGTTCAAGGAATTCTGCTTGGATTGACCAGCGGTCATTTCCTTGAAGCTTTCTCGGATAATACCAATTACATTGTCCATGTGAGACAATTGTATTCGGAATGGTGATAATGAAGATGAAGTGTCTTACTGAATACGATGCGGAAAGGGAGCGCGAGATCGAGAGAGAGCAGTACCGTGAGGTTTACCTCGCAAAAGGTATTGCAGAAGGTAGAACAGAGATGGGTTCTCTCATGATAAAGCTCAAGGAGCTCGGGCGTGTGGATGATGCCTTTAAGGCGGCCGCAGATTCTGAGTACAGGGAGAGTCTTTTCAAGGAGTTCGGTCTGAGTTGATCAGCCAATACACTGGAGCTTTCTCAGTGTGCCTGCTGACGTTACTGAGAATTCATCAAGCGTCATCCCGAGCTCTGTGCAGAACCTTTCATACTGCTGCCTGAGAACAGACTGGTACTCGGATTTATCCTGGCCCTCATAGTCGGTCTCAGGCACAGTGTTGGGATTGGCCTCAAAGATGCTTCTGATGCTTCCGTGAAAACGGGGCCCGATCGAGATGATCACTCCTGCCTTGTAAAGCTGCCTTGCAGTCTCTGAAGATCCAGTGAATCCATGCCATATGACGGAGAACGGCCTGAATCTGAACTCTGAGAGAACCTTAAGCATCATTCCGGTAGCCTGGACGCAGTGGAGGCTGACGCACTTGTTGTTGCTGAAGGCAAATGACAGCTCCTCTCTGAGGACCTCTGCCTGCATCTCCATGGAGAGCAGATCAGTGAATCTCTTGTCCAGGCCGATCTCTCCCATATGTATGCATCTGTCAGATAGAAGAAGGTCGGAAAGGACTTTCTGCTTCTCAGCAGTCCATCTGTCAGGAAGAAGGCCCTCGAACCTCATCAGGCTCGCTGACGGTGCCTCAGTGCACGGCTCTGCAGTACAGACAACGGCATATGGAGAAGGATAGTGGCTGTGAAAATCAATCAGGACCTGATCGGGCTGCATGACTTGAGCGTAGCACATTCTTTGGTTCGTAACCAGTTGGAAAAACAGGGGTTTAACTGTTAGTATTATCATGATGAGACACAGAAAGCTGATTCTCATTCTAATTCTGCTCTTTGCCTGCATGGGAAATGCATCAGCGTCTTTTGCCATGCGCCCTTATGTCAGTACATGGTTCGGCGCATCATTATGCCATCCGACTGCAGAATACCTGAAGGAAAGTGCAGGTGATGGGCAAAACGGGACACCGTTTTTCAGGACTTCCTCATCATTCGGTTTCGATGCCCAGCTACTTGAGGCCATGATAGCATTTGAGAAAGGCAATGCCGTCACCTTCGGTGCGGGTTTCTCATACCTTAATGTCAGCGAGTCGCTCCCATACGGGAGAAGCGTCCTCAAGCCGTACTCTGGCTTCGGATTCTCGGCGGACATCGGCTACCGCTTCAACAATCGCTTTGACCTTGACCTCAAGTACCGCTATCTTTTCTGCTCGTTCACCGGAACATTCTCGAACCTGATCGTGCAGGACATCGAGCTTGCACCAAGCTATGTGCTTACGTCCCCATGGGCGCTTGACATGAGCGTGAGCATTCCTCTGACACTGTCTTTCAAGGCTGACTCGGTCAGTCTCAGGGCCGCCATCTGTTTCCAGATAGCACTGGATTCCAGAAGGCTGAGGAGCGCAAGATGAGAAAAGCAGCATTACTTGCACTTTCATTGGTCCTCATCCTTCTGGTCTGCTCATGCGAGCTCACTGTCCAGGAGCCCGCAAAAGGCAGGATGCACATCCTTGTCTACGGCAACGACTACGCAGGAACAGATAGTCAATTGTATAAGACGATACCAGATGCAATAGAGGTTGGTAATGCATTAATAATGCTTTCCGAGAAGGCTGGATATGAATATGGTGTTTCTTATGACATCACCTATCTCATAGGCCCATCAAAGTATTACAATAATTTAGCAATAAAGAAAGAAAACATTATTAATGATGTTTCAGAAGCCAAGCTTCTTGACGTATTATCATTGATGTCTCAATCAGACACAATCACTGATTCTGATCTTACCATCCTTTATTTCAGTTGCCATGGGAAAAGTGATTATCCTTTAAATGAGAAAGAATCATATTTCACGGATACTTCCAAGCACTCTTATCTTGCTGCAAATGAGACTTCTTCAATAGGGTCAAAATATGTTCTACTGTCATTATGCGATCTTACGGAAAAAATAAGAGAGATTCCCGGGACCACAGTAGTCATAAGTGACTTCTGCTTTTCTGGTGGTTTCATTCAGCCCGGTTTTGTGTCGGTAACAAGTGGGGAATATTCAGATATCAGCTCAACCGAATTACTTGATTATACGAGTCGAATCAGAGAATCGCCTTCACTTTATTTCTTGAGTGCTGCAAGATACAATCAGAAATCCTATGAAAACAAGCCTTATCATGGTAATTTTACCACTGCTCTTCTTAAAGGCCTTGGCTGGGACGATAAATCAAGGGAATTGGTTCATCCAGAAGCTGAAAAGAATGGAAATATAACTCTTTTTAATCTTTTTAAGTATACGACAAGAAATGATGATGAAACCAGGCAGACTCCAATGACAAGTGGCGGAAGCGGTGATATTATTCTTTTCTCATTCTGAATTCTGTGCTTAAATAATTCTATGGAGGCTCACCATGGGAGTTAAGAACATCGTCAAGTCAGCAGGTGAAGGAACGGTCAAAGGTGTCAAGAGTGTCGGAAAGGGCATGAAGACAGTGGGAAAGGGTGTTCTTGTCATAGGCAACACCGTTTACTCAAGCACATTCATAGTCGCGCAGATTGCGGGGCTTGTCATGATGGTCGCGGGAATCATCATCATCTGCATCATGGCAGGAAAGAAGTTCGGACTGACGAACCTCAAGCCTCTGTTCACCATGATTACCGGAGTTGTCATCGCAATAGTCGGAATCATCATGGTCGGCACCTCCTATGGAATCAGATGGAAGCACAGGATGGTCAACCGCGTCTCCGAGATCGAGAAGAAGTGGGGCCCGGCCAGAAAGACCAACAGCAGCCTCAAGAGGGCATACAACATCAACAGGAGCTCCAAGAGAAGGGCAGTCAGGTCCTCTCAGAGCGAATAAAGAAAAACAGCTTAACCGATAGGGGCTGCCGCATTTTGAGCGACAGCCCTTGTTTTTTTACCTTCGAGAGAGTGGCTTTCCGCAACCTGTAGGCGGGATTCAGGTTTTCATCAGAATCCGCCTATCAATGAGCCCTGGAACATGAAGACGGCAGGCGGAATCCCTGAAAAACTGCGTTTCCGCCGAGAAAAAACAAAAAAGAACTGCCGCATGATTGAAGGTGCAGCAGTTCTTTCATGAAAAGCCAGCAGGCTATCAGTTGTGTGCAGGACCGAATTTCGGAAGCAGGACCTCCTCGGCCTCTTCCTTGGTGATCTCGCCGTTGTTGAACTTGGCCATGACCTGGACATCCTTGTCCCTGAGCTTGTAGAAGAGGACCAGCACCAGAACGGCGATGGTGAATCCGATTGCCGGAAGCAGGCAGAACACGGTCCAGACTCCGTGGGCTACACCCTCAGGCTGCACTGCGAACTCTCCCTCGACGAATCCGAATATGGCAAGGGCTCCGAGGACTATTGAGTTGACCAGGGCGTTCTTCATCTTTGCCACGAAGCACTGCAGAGAGAACGTGACACCGGCTGCCCTTGTCTTTGCCTTGTATGTGCCGTACTCGACGGTGTCGGCGATAAGCATGTAAATGATGACCTGGAAGAACGCAAGTCCCACGACTTTGAGCATTATCAGCACAATCGCCACCACCAGGCTGTCGTATCCGACGAAGAAAGCCACAATGTCCATCACGATGGAGAAAGTCAGGCCGCAGATGAGGATCTTGAACTTGTCCCATTTCTTGGCAAGAGAGGGGATGACCGCAGATGAGACAATGACGGAGAATGCCACGCAGGCACCGACGATTGTTCCGACGCTCTGGTTGTTCAGACAGATCCTGGCAAGATACACGCTCATGATCTGCTCAACGCTTGAGAGACCCAGCACCAGCAGGGCCACGAGCACGACTGCCAGATACTTGTTCTTCTTGAGGTATCCGAGCATCTGCTTGAATGTCGGTGACTCATTGGATGAGCTTGTGGCGCTTCGTCTTTCCTTGACCATGAATGACATCGGAAGCATGAGCGGGACGGATACTGCCACGAACACGATACATGAGACTGCCCAGCCGAGCTTTGCCTCCATCATCGGGATCAGGACTGTGGCGAGTGTTCCGCCGACCATTGCCCAGAGCTTTCCGTTGGCGATGATCTTCGTCCTCTCCTGGACATGTCTTGTCATGACAGTTGTCACGGCGAACGCAGGCGCGTCAAGGATCGTGTATGCGATATCAAAGAGAAGGTAAGCCAGCACGAACCAGAGGATCTTCATGCCCTCAGAGAGGGAGCGTGGGATAAGGAAGATGGCCATGGCAGTGATTCCCACAGCGGCCGTGCCGATCCTGACCCAAGGCAGGAACTTCTGGCCGTTCTTGAAGGTGTGCCTGTCGACAATGACACCGAAGATGGTGTCGTTGACGGCATCCCAGATCTTAGGTGCAAGCAATATGGCAGCCGCCTTGGCTGCCGAGATGCCGATATCAGTAAGGAATGTGGAGATGTAGCCTATGAATCCCCAGATCAGGTTCTGTCCGAGGAAGAAGATCGCATAGGATCTTCTCTCACCCGCGGAGGTACTGTAGCCAGCAGTGCTGTTCTTTCCCATTTGAGAGCTCCTTATATCTATATATAATAATAACAGATGTGCGGGGGTTTTGATAACTCAAATCTATTAAAACAGTTTACATAGACTATCGATAGCACAAAAATGTCAAATCCTAGATAAAAGTTAGGTTTCACCTTGAAAGAGGCTATCATCGCTCAAAACATCCGCCATTCAGCGATGGATTTGACATAAAACGCCCCTTGTGCTATTTTATTGGAGCAACGGGCAGTGGCGCAGGGGTTTAGCGTACAAGTCTGGGGGACTTGGAGTCGCTGGTTCAAATCCAGTCTGCCCGAAAACACGAGAGGGTCAGCTTAGATGCTGGCCCTCTTTGTGTTTCTGGACGGTTTTTTCCTTCCCATCTGAAAAAAAATTTCTCCTAAACAAAGTTTAGCGTAAAAAATTTTTTTTATTTTTTGCAAATATATTTTACAATAATATAAAACACGTTATAATGTAGTCAAAACCTATGCGCAAAAGGTGTTTCTATGGTTAAGAAAAATTTACTTTTCGTGGTGTTTCTCGTGGTGACAATCTGCATCGCAAGTGCATTCCAGTTCTCACCGCTTGAGCAGACGTTCGAACCGACAGGTGAGAACGCGCAGAAGACCTACACAATTGTCAACGACTCAGACGACCAGATCGCCATCAGCCTTTCGGTTCTCGTCAGAGACCAGGACGCTGACGGAAACGAGGTCCGCTCCGATGCATCGGCACAGTTCCAGATCATGCCGGCAAAGGTCATTGTCAATCCCCAGTCCACCTACGTGGTCAGGGTCAAGTACATGGGTCCCAAGACCGTAACTGTCGAGAAGTCCTACAGGCTGATTGCCGAGCAGGTGCCTTACTCACAGGGAAAGAGCCAGACGACACAGAGCATGTTCAACTTCCTCTACGTCTATGCGACAAGCCTCTACGTCACACCGTCAGAGGTCGTGAAGAAGATTGAGATCTCAGCCGTCAAGGCAAGAACCGACGCAGAGGGCAACAAGGTCATGGATGTGACAATCCGCAACAGGGGAAACGTCCACCAGATCCTCATTGACGCGGCTCTCACCGTCAAGGGTTCTTCCGGTACTGTAACGCTCACCGGAAACGAGCAGCTCCCGGGCATCGACTCAATCAACGTCCTTGCCAGAAAGACAATCACAAAGACAATTCCCTGGCCAGAGGGACTTCCGTTCACCGAGGGCGGAAGTTATACCGGTTCACTGGAGTATTCAGAGTAATAACTCCTTCTGAGAACAGGGTTTAACACACAATGGCAAAAAAATCCGGCTTTGGCATTTCTATGTCCATTATCATCCTCTTTATCATTGGAGTGATGCTGGTGCTGTTTTTCCACACCTGCCGGATGGATGCCATCAGAAGCGTGCCTGAGCCTGAGCCGGAGCCTGCCGTCGAGACAGTCACTGTGCCCGAGCCCGAGCCTCAGCCCGAACCTGTCCCGGAGCCTGAGCCGGCACCTGAGCACGAGCCTGTCGTTCCTGTAGAGATCCCAGAGCCTGTCGTTATTCCTGAACCTGAACCGGAGCCTGAGCCTCAGCCAGAGCCCGAGCCTGAGCCGGTGCCTGCAGGGGACAGGGTGCCGCCTGCACCGGATCTCGACTTCATGGTCATCACCGAGCTTGTCGAGGAGAATACCTGGGAGAACCCGCTCTTCACGGAGGACATCGACTGGTCTGAGTTCGTCTTCAGTGACGAGGAGATCGTGCTTCCTGACGGAACATATTACGCACGTCTCTATGTCAATGACACCCAGTACGGCACGGTCGAGTTCGACCAGATCGAGGGCAAGCCGCAGTTCAAGAGAAGCGACCTGGAGAGCGAGCTCAACGGAACCCTGGCGACAGATTACTTCTACATCTTCTTCTCCAACGAGGGAGATTACTACACGCTCGATTACCTTGAGGAGACCGCCGAGAGGGTGAAGTACGACAGCAACAGCCTGCTGCTGTACCTGTACTTCAACTCATCACAGGTCCCGGTCCAGAGCATCTCGATGTCCAGCAGCACATACTCGCTGCTCAGACAGAGCTACGATGTCGTCGGAAACATCGTCGTGGAGCCCGCCGCATTCTCATTCGAGTCCAACATCAGCCTGTTCGCAAGCGCACAGTACAACAGGGAGTTCGTGCTCTCAGGCATGAACCTCTCGCTGAGCCTGTCCAACACGTTCAGCTTCTGGAACATCACGTTCACGCTGCCGGTCTCACTGAGCTTCATGAAATCATCCGGCCTGATCCCGTCGGTCGGCAACTGGTCCGGTTACATCGACTTCCCGACCGAGAACCTCAGACTCAGCTTCGGTAACGTCGGTAACGCAGGCTTCAGCTCAGGAAGCCCGTTCGGCTTCACGCTCGAGAAGAGCTACAGCTACGGTACCGGCACCGCAATGACCAACCAGTACACACAGACCATCACCCTTGTCGAGGATTCGACGGTGAACATCATGGTCAACGGCAACAGCGTCTACACAAAGACACTGCCGCTCGGTGTCTACAAGCTCACGGACTTCGCGTTCGTGCAGGGCGCCAACGAGATCGTGGTGACCATCCACCCGGTATCGATGGGTGAGGACACATCAAACGACCAGGTCCTGACATTCGGCCAGGACTACGACACATCGCTCATGGCCATGGGCGAGACAGTATGGAGATTCGGCGCGAGCATCCCGAAGATCTCCCGCATGAAGAACCAGCTCGGAAGCTATGTCCCGTTCGGCTTCGCAGTGCCTGACATCCCGACATACAACAGCACCACCGGCTGGACACAGATGGAGAACGTCTACAACTTCTCCGCATTCAGCGTGTTCTGGGACCAGACGATCGGTCTTTCGCACGAGTACACCCAGACACACTCATTCAGCTTCGTGTTCGAGAAGAACCCGGATGACGGAGAGCTCTCCGGCCTGTTCGGCGCATCTGTCTCGGGCATCCTTGCAACCAAGTTCGGAACAACCAGGGCAAGCTTCAACGGAAGCCTGTCATCATCAAGTCCGTCAAGGAACTCACTCTCAGTGAACCTGTCGCAGAGCTTCGTGGCCGCCATTCTCAGGCCGCTGAGCCTCTCAGGATCATATTCACTTACACAGGACAACCACACGTTCTCACTCAACACGGGATACTCGTTCTCAGTGCTCGGAGTGAGGATGGGTCTGAGCTTCAGCACCTCATACAAGGTGCCTACAGCAACAGGACCTTCAATAGACAAGCCTTGGACCTATAACGGCTCGGTGAGCGTCGGCTCAAGCTTCGGAAAGAGCGGAAGCATCTCATTCAATGCCTCCATCAACCAGGACATGGTGTTCTACGCAACCGCAAGCGTGTCTTACTCGTTCGGCCAGCACAGCACCAACGCATCCGTGACCACGAACAACGGCCAGTCGTTCGTCGGTAACGTCGGATGGTACTACAGGCCCAGCTCCACAAGCCGCAACAACTTCCAGGTGAACATCTCCAACATCAACTTCGCAAGTCCTGAGAACCACACCCTGTCGGCAAGCTGGTCCAGATCAGGCGACCTGATCAGCATGTCACTGAGACAGCAGGCAAGCGCCAAGTACACAAGGTTCACCACATCGCTCTCACTGAACACCGCCCTGGCGTTCGCTGACGGCTACTTCGCAATGACCAACAGCCTGTACGGACCGTTCATGATCGTCGCCCCGCAGAGTTCGCTCAAGGGCGCCACGGTCTCAGTCTCCAGCACATCCAACTCCGATAACGGAGTACACAAGAAGACGTTCGGCAACGTGCTGTACACAAGACTCTCCATGTACAGGGCAAACAACATAGTCGTCTACGCATCCAACGGATCGCTGTTCACCTCAAGCGGATCGTTCCTCTTCAAGGTCACACCGCTTGCACGTCAGGGCTTCCTGGCAAAGATCGCCCTCGAGTCCTCGATCGCAGTCTCCGGCGTGATCAGGCAGTCTGCGGACGAGGTCTACGACTCCTACTCATCACCGATCTACAAGGTCACACTGGCCGATGACGGCTTGTCAGTCTCTAACATCGAGATCGACAGCGCATCTTACTTCTTCACCGACATCGACGGCCGCTTCATCCTGAGCGACCTCAAGAGCGGACTCTACATGATAGACCTGAACATCCGCGGCCAGTGGTACGCGGCATTCTTCGAGGTCCCGTCCGTGGAGAACCCGGGCTACGTTGCCATCTACAAGGACTTCGATGCCTCCGAGATCGATACCTCCGTGCCTGTGACCCAGAAGTATGACATCAAGACATTCGATGACTCCTACGCCGGATCCGTGTACTTCGACCTCGACACCTACATGACCGAGGACGATTACTGGAACCTCCTGTTCTCACTGTCCAACTACGAGGAAGAGGAGTTCTGGGACGATGAGTGGCTTGACGAGGATGTAGAGCAGTCCTCAGAGACTCCTGCCGAGTACGAGCAGATAACAGCCGACTGATTCAATTATCTATGAGATATCACATTATCGGAAACGAGATCCAGGTGCGCTCAATGTCCGTCATAGGGCTGAGAGGAGATGTCGTCTGCTCAGCAGAGGAGGCTGCCATTGCCCTTGATAAAGCAATCAAGGACAGCACCGTAGGCACTGTCCTTGTCTCTGAATCTTATTATTCTTTACCTGAGGTCTCAGCTGTGATCCAGTCTCATGAGAAGACCGGAACTCTTCCTGTCATTCTCTGCCTGCAGGATCAAGGATCTTCACCAGGATCTTCTCGACCCTGAGTCCGTCCATCGACAGGACCGTTATTGAAAGACCATCTGTCTCAAGTGTCTCGCCAGCTGTGGGGAAGTGCCCCAGCTTCTCCACGACCCAGCCTCCTGCTGTCTCGCTCTCAGCCTCGAAGACGTCCTCGTCAAGGCCCGCAAGCTCCACGAAATCACCTATGGAGAGATCTCCGTCGACCTCGAACTCGTTCTCGTTCTTCTTTACGATTTCAGGCTCAACCTCATCAGTCTCGTCATAGATCTCACCGACTATCTGCTCAAGGACATCCTCCATCGAGATGACGCCCAGCGTTCCGCTGTACTCGTCGGTGACAATGGCAAGGTGCTGCTTTGCACCCTTGAGCGCATTGAGGACCTTGGGAAGCTTCATCGCCTTGTACACGTAGCAGGGAGGCATGAGAAGAGATCTCAGGTCTATCGGACAGATATCCTCATCCTGGTCCTCGCTTGCCTTGAAGAGCGTGTTCTCCTCATAGTCCGTAAGGGCCTTGAACACCATGTTCAGATGAAGTATTCCGATTATGTTGTCTATGCTGTCCTGATAGACGGGGATGCGCGAGTAGGGGGACTCCTCAATGGCCTTGCGGATCTCAGACCAGGAGTCGTCAATGTCAATGGCGTGCACGTCTACGCGTGCTGTCATGGCCTCTGATGCCGAGATGTCAGAGAAGTCAATCGCAGCCTGCATCAGGTTCGAATCGGCTTCGTCGATGATTCCCTCATCCTCAGCCGTCTCTATGATTGACTGGAGCTCCTCGACCGATTCGTCGTTGTCCTCCTTCTGCTGCCTGATTGGCAGAGTGAGAAGCTTTACAAGACCGACGATGACCCAGATTACAGGTTTGAACACAATCATCAGAACTATCACTGGCTTTGAGGCCTTCATTGCAACTGATGTGGCGTTCTTCTTTGTATAGATCTTAGGGATTGTCTCGCCGAAGATGATGACCAGTATTGTCAGTATTATTGTGGAAAGCCAGGTGTAGCCGTCGCTTCCGATCACCAGCAGAAGAAGCACTGATGAGAGGGATGAGGCTGCTATGTTCACCAGGTTGTTTCCGATCAGGATTGCACTGAGGGCACTGTCAAAATGCCTTGTCACCCTGAGTGCCGTCCTTGCGTTCTTGTAACCCTTGCTCTTCTCCTCGCTGATGTTCTCAAGCCTGACAGTGTTGCACGCGGAGAAGGCCATCTCAGAGCTTGAGAAGAAGGCTGAGAGGAGAATGCATACCACTATTCCTGCTGAGACGAGTATGATGGCTGTTGTCATTTCTCTTCCTCCTCGTCTTCCTCTGCCTTGGGCAGGACCTGGATCCTGACCTTGAGGATCCTGTGATGCTGTATCTCCTCCACAGAGACATGCAGGTTATGGTAGTCGAAGCTGTCGCCGTCCTTGGGGATTGAGTTGAACTGCTCGTAGACCCACTCTCCGATCTGGAGGTTGGCCCCGTCCTTCTCCTCGTCCTCCGGATCGTCGAAGTCAATGAAGTCGAAAACCGCGTTCAGTGTCTGCGTTGCCTCAGCGATATAGGTGTCATCAGATACCTTCACAATCGGCTCATGGATCACATCCGTCTCATCCCAGATCTCTCCGACAAGCTCCTCGAGGATGTCCTCCACGGTGACAATTCCCAGCGTTCCGCCGTAGCTGTCCGTGATGACCGCCATGTTGAGCTTGCTCTTTGACATCTGGGGCAGAAGCTCATGTATCTCAGTGCTCTGATGGGCGTAATAGACCTTGTCCATGGTCTCCCTTATATCAGGCATGGCACCGGTCTGAAGGTAGCCCTTAAGGTATTTTCTTATCTGGATTACACCTATGATGTTGTCTATGGACCCCTCATAAACAGGTATGCGGCTGTGGGTCTGCTTCTTTATGAATGAGAGTATCTCCTCAGGAGAGTCATCGATGTCGATGGCGCAGATGTCGACTCTCGGGGTCAGGATGCTCTCAGCGGTGAGGTCCCCGAACTCCAGCGCCGATGAGATGAGCTCGCTCTGGTTCTCGTCAAGCGTGCCTTCCTCCGCCATCTCGTCTATTATGTCATGTAGCTCCTCCTCCGTGACTGACACGGGAGCATCGTTCTTACCGTGCTTGGCCACGTTCTGGCCTATCCACGTGAGAAAGCGTGAGATGGGGGAGAGGACCTTCATCAGGACAGACAGAAGTCCAGCACAGCTGAGGATGATCTTCTCAGGCTGCTTCTTGCCGATGCTCTTGGGGAGCATCTCTGCTGCGAAGAAGACCACGATGGTGGTGATTATCGTCGAGAGGCTGACAAAGTTCAGGCCCCACTTACGGGTGACGTAAACGGTGACGATTGACGCCATGCTTATATGCATGATGTTGGTGCAGATCAGAAGTGTGGTGATCGCGTTGTCAAAGTCATCAAGTATGGACAGAACTTTCCTTGCACGCGTGTTTCCGCGCTCGGAGGCTGCCTTGATCTTGTTCCTTGAAACTGATGAGAGCGATGTCTCAGTGATTGCGCAGTATGCCGCGCCTAGAAGCAGAAGGATAACCCATAACAGAGGGGGTTTACTACCATCATCCATGATTGGACTTGAATCTCCTTGAAAATAAGACCCTGTCTGGGCCGATTAAATAAATAAATACCATATTATGTGTTCAGTGGTCAACAGATGGGCCCTGGGGCCGGATTCAATGTAATTGGAAATGATAGATGTCTACCATGCGTGGCATTTTTCAGGTCGCTTAGTAGATTTTGTCTACCGTGCAGGCCTGAAAACAGGTCTCTCAGTAGACAACATGGCCTGGGATTTGAAAAAAGAAGGGGCTGCGCCGCAAAGCGCAACCCCAAAGCTTTATTGATCCCGGCATTTATTCCGTATACTCGATTCCCTTGCCGTAGACAAGAGAGTCGTAGGCGCTCTGGACCTTCGCCCAGTTCTGGTCGCGGTCAAGCGCAACTCCTCGGCCCACACCTGAGACGATCAGGCCAAGGCCCTTCTTCTCCAGCGTCTCCCCGAGCTCCCTCAGAAGTGCCGGAGCCGAGCCCGGATCCGTGGAGCGGCCGTCGAAGATGATGTGGATGTAGACGTCCTCAAGACCATATTTCTTTGCTATATCTAAGATTGCAAGAGGGTAGTCAATTGAGCCGTGAGATGACTTCTTTGTAAGCAGTGCAAAGAGGTGAAGCGCAGTTCCTTTCTTCTTGCAGTCCTCGATGGTGCTGATGAAGACAGGGTTCTCAGAGAAGCTTCCGTCCTTCATTGCGTTGTCAAGGCGAACGTCATCCTGAAGCACGATGCGCCCGGATCCCAGGTTGATGTGACCTGCCTCCGAGTTGCCCGGCTTGCCCTCCGCAAGGCCCACCGCGTTTCCTGATGCCTCAAGCTCGGCATAGGGCTTCTCTGCAAGGAGGCTGTCCCAGTAAGGTGTCTTCTCGCTGTAGATGGGGTTGTTAGCGTTGTGCTCTCCGAGCCCCCATCCGTCAAGGATAAGAAGCAGGACTTTGGACGGCTTGTCAAAGTCAAAGAAGCTTTTTCCTGTCATCTCCTGAGGCTGCTTCAGTCCCATGGCCTTTAAGACTGTAGGTGCCACATCACAGAGCTTTCCGCTCTTACGTGTGAGCTTCATTCCGTCTCCCACGCCGATGCAGGCAACCAGGTTGCTTGTGTGTGCCACATGGGCGCTTCCGTCTTCCTTTCTCAGGATCTCGATGTTTCCGTGGTCTGCAGTAAGAAGTACCCTGTAGCCTGCTGCGGTTGCTTTCTCAATGGCCTGCCTGACATATTTGTCCACAGCAGGTGTTGCCTTGCGCTTTGCATCATCGTTGGAGGTGTGGCCTATGACATCTCCGTTTGCGTAGTTGGTGACTATGAAGTCATAGCCCTGGTCAATGGCCTGGCAGAGCCTGTCAGCCACCTTGGGGAGGCTGAGCTCCGGGACCTGGTCGAAGGGGATTCCCTTGGGAGAGGGGATCCTCACGTCCTCCTCGCCCTTGAACGGGGCGTTGTTGCCGCCGTTGAAGAAGAACGTCACGTGTGCGTATTTCTCGCTCTCGGCAAGATGCAGCTGTGTCTTTCCGCTCTCTGAGAGGACCTGGGCCAGTGTCTTCTGCACCTTTGCAGGCGCGAATGCTATGGGAAGGTATGTGTACTTCTCGTTGTACATCGTCAGGATCACGAAATCCAACGGAGAGAGCTGCTTTCTCTCAAAGCCCTTGAACGCAGGGTCAGTGAATGCGTCGGTGAGCTCCACCTCGCGCTCTCCGCGGCGGCAGCAGAAGATCACTCCGTCATTCTCCTTCACCGTTCCGACTGCCTTTCCCTTCTTGTCCAGGAGGTTCATCGGCTTGAGATGGTAGTCTGAGTTACCCTTCGTGTATTCCTTCTCAACGGCCCTGGCAAGTGCCTCGCCGCCTCTGAGTCTGTATTCTGTCATATGTCTCTCCTCTCTGCGTTCTCCGGGCAGAACCTCTCCTGTCCGGGAAGCACGTTCAGTATCTCCGGGAAGCTGTGGATTATGCAGTCCGGCTTGTTTTCCTCTGTGAGCTTGAGCGGTTTCTTTGGGTCGTACTCAACTGCGATTGTCCCTGAGAATCCTGTGGCCTTTGCTCCGATGATGTCCCGGATCAGGTTATCACCTACGAAAACACTCTCCTCAGGCCTTACTCCGGCCTCTTTCAGCGCAAGGTAGTAGATGGCAGGGTGGGGCTTTCTGAGCATGGTGATGGAGCTCTGCTGGACTGTGCAGAAGAGGTCCCTGATCCCGTCATGGTCAAGCCACTCATCGATCTCGATTGTCCCCACAAGGTCGCTTATTATTCCTACAAGATAGCCTCTCTTACGGAGCTCCTTGACCGTCTCTATTCCGCCTGGGACCACAAGGCGCTCGCCCTTTGCCCTTCGGAAGTTGTATGTGAGCTCTGTCGCATATGACTCGATGTAGTCCCTGTCCAGCTCCGGGCAGAGCCAGCGTGACCAGAGGTACTGCTCGGGCGGCTCGCACATGAAGTGCAGGACCCACTCGCGGTAGACGTCATAGCGCTTGTTAAGAAAGTCATAATATGTGTCCGGATCCATGTCCGTCTTGCAGATCTCTGCGATGCGCTTTCTTGCCGCGTCGGAGAAGGGCTTGTTCTCATAGACCTCCCTGAAGGTTCCGCCAAGGTCCAGGAACAGGGCTTTGATGTTGTCTTTCATTATCATCTCCTCTTTTTCTGTTGCGTCAGACTCTTCTTATCTTGTCCCAGGCTACGTAAGGGGCGTTGGGGAATATGTCCTTCAGCTCGTTGAAGTCGAAGATCACGGCATCGGGCCTGTTGGCATCGGTTATCTTCTCCTTGGCCAGCTTCTCAGGGGTGGTGTAGAGGATGAACATGCCGTAGCCGGCAAGGCGGGTGCCCTCGACGTCGCGGTCAAGGTTGTCTCCGATGTAGACGCAGCGCTCTGGGGTGACTCCCAGGATGCGGCAGGCCTTGTCGCTGATGCGGGGGTCCGGCTTGCGGATGCCCTCGACGCATGAGAGCAGGACCGCGCCGAAGTACTTCTCAAGGCCGTCCTCCTTCAGCCATCTGGGGATCTCCTGGCTGGTGACCAGGTTGCTGATGATGCCGAGCTTGTAGCCGTGCGCGTACATGTCACGCACAGACTGCGCTCCGTTGGGTGCCACCACGCGGCGGCCGTCCTTGTTGCGGTACTCGATCGTCAGCTCTATGGCGTTCTTCCTGATGAGGTCCCTGTCGTACTCGGGGGTGAGCCACTTTGTCCAGAGCTCCTCCTCAGGGGCCTCGCGCATGGTCTCGAAGCACCATTTGCGGTAGCCGGCGTAGCGGTAGTCCAAAAACTTGCAGAACTCGTCCGGGTCGCCTTTCTCGCCGCACATCTCGGCTATCTTGCGTCTTGCCTCGGCCTCGAAGGCCGCGTCGCGCTCAACAAGGCGGAGTGTTCCGCCCAGGTCGTAGAAGATTGCGTCAAATTCTCTGTTTTCCATATGCGTTCCTCTCTTGATGGCTGCTCACTTCAGCGGCTTGAAGATGTCCAGCAGGTCGGAGATGTTGTTGATGGTGTAATCCGGATGCAGCTTGATCTCCTGCGGCTCCTTCTTGATGGTGTCAGGCTCGTCTATGCGGATCATCATCGCAAAGCCTGCGTCCCTTGTGCCCTGGACATCGCGGATAGGGTTGTCTCCGACGTAGGCGCAGTTCTCCGGCTTCTTGCCGATTGCGCGGCAGGCAAGGAAGTAGATTGCCGGGTCTGGCTTTCTGAGGCGGACCTTGGAGGAGAGGATGACGGTCTTGAAGTAATGTGCCACCTTGTCCTCGAACATCCAGTCAGGAATCTCCGTCTCCGTGATGGTGTTGGCGATGATTCCCATGGTGTAGCCGCGCCTGTCCAGCTCGATGAGCGTGGACTTGACGTCGGGGCGGGGGACTCTGCGTCCGTCATGGTCGCGCCAGAGCCTTGTGAGCCTGCCCGCGTTGGCGCTGATAAGCTCGGGGTCGTAGTCGGGCAGAAGGTGGTCTCTCCAGAGCTCCATCTCGCCTGCGTCCAGCAATGTGGTCTTGGCCATCTTCCTGTACTTGACCCAGCGCTCCTCGAGCTTGGCGAAGAACGTGTCGTGGTCCTCCTTTGTCTGGACAATCCTCATGAGCTCGCTCTCTGCGTTGGCGATGAACTCCTTGTCAGGAATGACTATCCTGAGCGTGTTTCCTACGTCAAAAAATATGGTGTCTACCATGCCTTCACCTCACTGCTTTGTTATGTTCCCTGATGATTCCTGGAATCTCAGTCAGACTGTCTATGATAAAATCTGCCTTCGGGGCGCCGGGGCCCTGGAAGTCCTTGTCCCTGCGCGCAACGGAGGGGTTTCGGATCTGGATGCACATTGCAAGGCCTGCGTTGCGGCTTCCCAAAATGTCACGTGAGATAGTGTCCCCGACGTAGCAGGTGGTCTCCTTGACCGATCCTATGCGCCTCATTGCGATGTCGAATATGCCAGCGTCCGGCTTCCTGATCCCCACATCGCAGGACTTGACGATATCCTGGATCAGATCTGATACGCCGAATTCCTTGAGTATGTGGTCTGCAAAGGTTAGGGATATTGTGTTTGTCACCACTCCGACCTTGAGGCCCATGGCCCTGAGCTCCTCAAGCATCTTTCTCAGTCCCTCGCGCGGCTTGTTGATGAGTCTTATGTAGTCGTTGCAGAAGGAGAGGCTCTCTGCGGCAATCGCGATTCTATCTTCCGGTATACCGAATGACCTGAGGATATGGTCCTTCCAGATCTGGACCGGCCTGAGCTCAACCTTTGTCTGCTCGCCCCAGTGCTTGTAGGTCTCGGCTCCGTCACGGATCAGGGCGGAGAGCTCCCCGTCTGTCATGCCTGCGGGTATGGCGTCCCCAAGGAGAGACCTTGCATACCTTGTGAATATGAGCAGCCTCCCGTCATCGTGGCTCTGGGTAATGAGGGTTCCTCCGATGTCAAACAGAACGGTGTCTATCACGTGTGGCTTTCCTTTTTCGAAAACGTTTGCGTACAATTCGATTCTAATAGAGCTCTCCTGATTTGTCAAACGAATTGTTTTGTTTCTATTTGTTTGACAAATACCGTTTCTGCCACTTAGAATTAAGGTGGAAACGTTTTCATGAAACCTTTGGTGACATGTCGCCACGGCGGCGTAGGAACCTGGATTCAGACTGGAGTCTAATAGTGGAGAAGGTAACCATAAAAGAGATCGCCAAGGTGGCGAATGTCTCATATGCCACAGTATCAAGGGCGCTCTCCGGAAGCCCTGAGATCGGCGATGCCACACGCGAGAGGATCCTCAAGATCTGCGACGAGATGAAGTACATCCCGGATTCGGTGGCACGTTCCATGGTCCGTAAGAGGACCGACATCATAGGTGTAGTGACTGCCAGCATCAACAACCCGTTCATGAGCGAGCTCATTGAGGCCATCGAGGTCGCAGCCAGGGAGAGGGGATACAACCTGATGGTCTGCAACTCCTCCTATGACCTTGAGCTTGAGAAGAGGCAGTTCTCCCTGCTCCTTGGACGCAGGGTCGACGGTATAATCGTAATCCCCGCAGGCCACGACACTGCCAAAAACCTCTCAGGCTATGAGACGGATGTCCCTGTTGTCTATGTATCTGAGAACCTTCAGGACGGCGAGGCAAGCTATGTTGCCATAGACAATGCCGCAGGCGCAAGGATAGGGGTGGAGTACCTTTATAAGATGGGCCACCGCAACATCCTGTATCTGGGCCGCAGAGAGGGAAGCCTTACGCACAGCCTCAGGGCCGACGGAGTGATCAAGGCCTGTTCCGAGCTCGGGATGAATGTCAGCTTCAAGGACAACCTCAGCTCAGGAAAGAGCTCCATGGACGCAGGCTACCAGCTTGCAAAAGAGTACTTTGCATCCCCTGCAGGGGCAACGGCGATCTTCTGCGCCACCGACTCCCTTGCCCTGGGAGCCATGCATGCTGCCGATGAGGCAGGCGTGAGGATCCCCGATGACATCTCAATCCTTGGATTCGACAACATCTCCTTCACATCCCTTCCGAGAATAGGAATGACCACTGTGGAGCAGCCCAAGGCCGAGATGGCCCAGGCGGCCATTGACCTGGTCCTGTCCGAGAGGACTGAAGGGGACCAGAAGAACTCGAGAAGCATAAAGCCGCGCCTTGTGGAGCGTACATCGTGCCGCAGAATCTGAATATTGAATAATATCCTGTAATAGAGGTATAGCTATGAGATTTGATACAATGATAATAGGCCAGGTATGTCTTGACACCAACACCGACTTCGACGGAAGGACGGAGCACCGCTACGGAGGAGCTGTCCTCTACAGCGGACACGCGGCCAACTCCATAGGAAAGAAGGTCGCTGTGGTGCCCAAGGGAAACCCTGCAGTCACCAATGCCACAGAGGCTTTCAAGGGCACCGGAATCACAGTCTTTGAGCGCCCCAGCAAGGACAGCACCCTGATGGAGAACGTCTACTTCACCGCAGACAGGGAGAGACGCCGCTCAAGGTGCCTTGCTGTCATTGACCCTTATACCCCAGCTGACATCCCGGACGTTGAGACAGGTGTCTATCACCTTGCGGGCCTCTGCTACGGCGACATCGGGACCGACATCATCATGGAGTGCGCAAGGCGCGGTGACGTGGCCATGGACATCCAGTGCATGCTGCGCCATGTGGAGCCTGACCAGAGCCTCAAGCTCCATGACTGGCCAGAGAAGAAGGAGTATCTAAAGTACATCCGCTACCTCAAGACAGATGCCGCGGAGGCTGAGATCCTCACAGGCCTGACAGACAGGGAGGAGGCTGCCCGCATGATGTACGGCTGGGGAGCCAAGGAGATAGTGATCACCCATAACACGGAGGTCATAGCTTACGACGGGCAAAGGATTTACAAGGCTCCGCTTAAGCCCAGGAACCTCTCGGGGCGCACCGGGCGAGGGGACACGACGTTCGCAGGCTACATCACGGAGCGCCAGAGCTGCGGCATCCAGGAGGCGCTAACTTTCTCTGCCGCGCTGGTCTCCCTGAAGATGGAGACGCCCGGTCCGTTCACCGGCACAAGGCAGGATGTCCTGAAATATATAAAAGATTTTTATTGACATCCCAATTGAGGGAGTTTAAGGTTAGAAATGGGAGGATTGGAAACGTTTACGGAAAATCTCGTGAACGTTTACGGGAATCACCAGAAACCATCAAGGAGCAGCACCTATGATTAAAGCGGTTATGTTCGACATGGGCGGGACGCTGGAGGACCTGTACACCTGTGACAGGAACCAGACTGCAACCGCGCATGCATTGGACAGGATACTTAAGTCACATGGGATTGAGACACCGTACGGTGCGGAGGAGCTGTGGTCCATAGTAGGCCCTCAGATCGACGCATACAAGAAGGAGTCCGAGAAGACCATGATCGAGCTCAAGCCTGAGCAGATATGGCCTGACTACGGATTCAGGGGAATCGATGTGGACCGTCAGAAGCTGATTGACTGCAGTGAGGAGATCGCCGCAATGTGGGAGGTCACCAACTTCGACAGGAAGCTCCGCCCGCATGTGAAGGAACTACTAAAGGGCCTCAAGGAGGACCTTGGGCTGTATCTTGCGGCAGTCAGCAACACGGGAAGCCTCTTCGGAGTGTTCGATGTCCTGAAGCAGTACGGCATCCGCGAGTTCTTTGACGATGTGACTCTCTCAAGCATCGTCAGCTACCGCAAGCCGCATCCGTACATCTTCAGGATCGCCATTGAGCAGTCCGGCTTCAGGCCCGAGGAATGCGCCTTTGTAGGTGATACGCTATCTCGTGATGTCGTGGGTCCCAGGAAGGTGGGTTACGGCAAGATCTTCAAGATTAACTCGTTCCTGTCCCCGCTGAAGGACAAGGGACATTTCGATGTCAAGCCGGACTATGAGATCACGGATATATATGAGGTCTACGAGATCCTCAAGAAAGAAAACGGAAGGTGAGGAAATGGCTGTTTCATCTGTTAAGGAACTGAGGAAGAACCGCAAGTTCTCATGGACAAGGATCAAGAACCAGCTGCTCAACATCGTGGGCAACCCGTTCAACGTGATTGTCTTCTTCACGCTGCTGATCCTGTTCGTTCTCATCATCATACCGCTTCTGATCATGATCCAGAACACCTTCGTGGTGGCAAAGGCAGAGCTCAGAAGCATCCCAGGCGCCAAGATAGGCGACTACACGCTCTACTACTGGAAGTACCTGCTGGCCAGCCCGCTGACAAAGACGGTCTTCTGGGAGCCGCTGCTGCACTCGCTGATTATCGGCTTCTTCGTCACGCTGATCTCAGTGCCGCTCGGGTCGATCATGGCCTGGCTCATGGTGCGTACCGACATCCCCGGAAAGGGAATCCTCAGCGCCATGATCCTTATACCGTACATGATACCCTCATGGTGCAAGGCCCTGTCGTGGCTGTCCATATTCCGTAACGAGCTCTCCGGAAGCTACGGGCTACTGTCAGGTATGGGCATCCCGATACCTGACTGGCTGGCCTACGGGCCGTTCGCGATCATCATAGTCATGGTGATGCACTATTACGCGTTCAGCTACATCATGGTCTCCGGCTCATTGAGGTCCATCAACTCTGAGCTTGAGGAGATGGGTGAGATCCAGGGCGCGACAAAGGTCCAGATCCTGAAGAGCATCACGCTCCCGCTGGTCCTTCCCGCGTTCCTGTCTGCAACCATCATGACGATAAGCAAGTCGATCGGAACATACGGAGTTGCCGCGAACCTTGGAAACAGGATCAACTACTACGTCCTTGCCACCCGCATGAAGGAGTTCATCAACGACACGCCAAAGGGCGTCGGCTATGCCATGAGCATCCTGATGATCTTGCTGGCATCCGGAGCCATCTTCGCCAACCAGAAGCTCATCGGAACACGTAAGAGCTACGCCACGATCGGCGGAAAGGGAACCAGGAGCAACCTGATTCCGCTCGGGAAGGCAAAGGTCCCGATGATGGTCTTCCTGATCATCTTCCTCTTCTTCTCCATGTTCATGCCGCTGTTCGTCCTGGTCATGGAGAGCTTCCAGATCGTGCCGGGCAAGGGCTACGGCCTGAATAACCTCTCGTTCTACGCATGGTTCGGAAGCCTGGAGAACGCGCCCAACCCGGCATTCGCACAGAACGGCCTGTTCCGCAACTCCGAGTTCGGCAGGGCCTGCTGGAACACCATCAAGCTCTCCATCCTTGGATCCCTGATCACCGCAATCTGCGGACAGTTCTTCGGCTACGTCACCACCCGCGGAAGAGGCAAGTGGTACGGAAAGTCCACGGAGCAGATGATCTTCATCCCGTACCTGATGCCGGGTGTGGCCTTCAGCGCCATCTACTTCGCCATGTTCTCACGCCCGAGGCTCGGCGGCCTGATCCCGTCACTGTACGGAACCTTCGCGCTGATTCTGCTGTGCTCCATAGTCAAGCACTTCCCGTTCGCAAGCAGATCGGGATCATCAAACATGATGCAGATAAGCGTGGAGCTTGAGGAGGCGGCGGACCTTGCGGGAGCCAGCTTCTGGAAGCGCATCGCCAAGATCGTCATCCCGCTTGCCAAGGGCGGCTTCGTGTCAGGCTTCCTGCTCTCATTCATAAGCATAGCCAAGGAGCTGGACCTGATAGCCATCCTGATGACGCCGGCCAACTACACGCTGTCGTTCCTGTCATTCGACTATTCCAAGGAGGCGATGCCTCAGGTCGCCGATGCGATCTGCATCGTCATCATAGTATTCATTCTTGTCTGCAACACGCTGGCGAAGAAGATCGGCGGCGATGTCTCTAAGAGCATGGGTTGAGGAGGTTTTTAAATGAGCAGAATCGTTTTGGAGCATATTGACAAGTTTTACGGAGACAATCACGTTCTCAAGGACATAAACCTCACCATCGAGGACGGCGATTTCATGACCCTTCTCGGCCCGTCCGGCTGCGGAAAGACCACTACGCTTCGTGTGGTCTCCGGCCTTGAGAAACCCCAGGGCGGAAAGATGA
>CACZJR010000026.1 GCA_902781545.1 uncultured Spirochaetales bacterium
AGGACAGGCTCGGAGAGGCATACAGGTTGCGCCAGCCGGATCCGGAGAAGTGCATCGGATGCGGACGCTGCCAGGATGTCTGCTGGTACAAGGGAATAGAGATCAAGGACAAGAAGGCCCGTAAGACCGACTCCTGCATAGGTTGCGGTTACTGCTTCCAGGTCTGTCCGACCAAGGCGCTTGAGGTCGATGCCGCAGGCATCCTCAAGAGCGCATGGGACTGATGAGGTGATGTGATGGAGACAAGAGTCCTGCTCTGCGGAATGGGCGGCTACGGCGAGAACTACGTCAAGGAATACCTTGAGAGGGATGTCCTTGGCTCATCTCTTGTCGGAATCGCGGATCCGTTCGCGCAGAAAAGCCCGCTTTACGAGCAGGTGATCGCAAGGGGAATACCCATCTATGACTCAATGGACAGCTTCTATGAGCATGACAGGGCTGACCTGGCGATAATCTCATCACCGATCCACACCCACTATCCTTATGTGATGTCGGCTCTGGAGCACGGCAGCAATGTCCTTACGGAGAAGCCGGTCTGCTTTGACCCGAAGCAGTTCGGAAACATGATGGACAGGAGCAGGCAGACGGGACTGTTTGTGGCAGTCGGATATCAGCTCTGCTTCTCGAAGGACGTGCTAGCGCTCAAGCGTGACATCCTGGACGGTGTCTACGGAAAGCCTGTCAGGATGAAGACCATCAGGCTGATGAGGCGTAACGATGTCTACTACGGCCGTTCCTCATGGGCCGGTGCATTGCGCTGCGGCGGAGAGCTCGTATACGACTCCCCGTTCACGAACGCATGCGCACACCAGTTCCAGAACATGGTCTTCCTGCTTGGAAAGGCCATGGATGAGAGTGCAACAACAGTCTCATGCAAGGGTATACTTGCGAGAATCAGGCCTAATATCACGAACTGTGACACCGCAAGTCTGGAATTCGTCACAGAGGACGGTGTGATTCTCCAGTACCATGCATCCCATGCCGTGGATGAGGTCAAGGTGGGACCCCTGAGCGTATATGAGTTTGAGAACGGCACGGTGGAGCAGGGGGAAGGCGGTTTTACAGGGCGCCTTTGTGACGGCAGGGTGATTGACTACACCGGCCTTGACAAGGGAGAGCGCCTTGAGAAGCTCTGGGAGAGCGTCAGGTGTGTTCAGGAGGGCAGAGTTCCGGTGTGCACCCTGAAGACGGCATTCGAGCATACCCATGCCGTGCTTATGGCCCAGGAGATGGGAGTCAGGGACCTCTCCTCCCGAGCCGTGGCTAAAAAGGATGACAAGGACAGCGTCTACTATACGATAGACGGCCTTGGCAGAGAGCTAGTGAATGCATATGCGCAGTGGCGCGTGGCAGATATAGAAAAGTAAATCAAAAAAAGTGGGTCAGACCACAAAAAGGAGAAGAAAATGAAGAAAGCATTACTCGTTTTGCTTGCTGTCCTTCTTGTTGCCGGTACTGTATTCGCACAGTCCGCAACTGAGACCAAGTCAGAGGGACCGGATGAGCTCACCTACTGGGCTTCACTGAACGCAGCCATCACAGCAAACAGCTTTGATGAGCTTCCGTACTGGCAGGAGCTGATGGCAAGGACCAACACAAAGGTCTCTTTCCAGCATGTCGCTGCCAACAACAACGTCGCTGAGGCTTTTGCAGTCCTGACAGCATCACGCAGGTCCATGCCGGACATCATCGAGTACAAGTGGATCAACTACGCTGGCGGTCCGCAGAAGGCCATCGATGACGGTGTCATCATTGCACTCAATGACTACATGCAGTATGCTCCGAACCTCAAGAAGTTCCTGGACGAGCATCCTGATATCGCCAACATGGTCAAGACAGATGAGGGTAACTACTACTGCTTCCCGTTCCTCAGAGGCGACAGCTATGAGAACAACACCCTGCTTTACACAGAAGGCTGGGTCTACAGGACAGACCTTCTTGCAAAGGCCGGTGTCGAGGCTATCCCTGAGACTCCGGATGAGCTTTATGATGCTCTTGTCAAGATCAAGGCTTCCGGCCTTGTCGAATGGCCGATCGCCATCAGAGGCGACCATATCAACAGAGTCTTCGGTCCTGGTTTCGACTCATGGGGAGAGAACGAGGGTATCTATGTTGACAACGGTGTGGTCAAGAGCGGCCTTCTCGAGCACAACAGATATGACTACCTTGTCTTCCTGAACAAGCTCTACACAGAGGGACTTCTTTACAGCGATTATCTGACTCTGGACAAGAAGGGCATGGGTAACCTGATCCTCAACAGCACAACAGCCATCGGATATGCTCCTGGCGGAAGCGGAATCGGAACATGGCTGCCTCAGATGCAGAAGAATGACCCGACAGTCACAATGAGCTCAGCAAAGCCGCTGTCACCTGTCAAGGGCAGAAACTCAATGTTCGCCAAGATGGACACCATCTACTCCAACGCCGGTGACTCAGCAGCCATCACAACAAGCTGCAAGAACATTCCCGCAGCAATGAGACTTCTTGACTATCAGTTCAGCAAGGAAGGTCACATGCTGGCCAACTACGGTATCGAGGGTGTCTCCTACAAGATGGAGAACGGCGAGCCTGTCTACCTCCCGGAGGTCCTGGCAGAGAACGGAACCCTCTCATCAGAGAAGGCATGGAAGTACATGAGATTCACAATCAACGGACCGTTCGTCCAGGAGCCTGAGGCACAGAAGTTCTACTATGCTGTTCCTGAGCTCCAGCAGGCTCTCGAGCTCTGGGCACAGACATCATACGGCGAGCATGACATGTCCCTGATCACAGTCTCCTCAGCACATGCCGATGAGTATGCCAGAATCGTCAACGACGTCAAGACATACGCAAAGGAGTGGGAGAACAAGTTCATCACAGGCGCAACTCCTCTCAACGAGCAGACATTCGCCGAGTACCAGGCCGGTCTCAAGGGCCTGAAGCTCGAGCAGGCTGTCGCTTGGAGACAGGAAGCCTATGACGCTTTCATCGCAAGATAAGATCCGAGATATTTTATCCTGATAATCCTGTGGGGTGGCCCTTGTGGCCATCCCACATTTTGCGGAGAACATTCACATGAAACAGATTGACATACTTAAAGGCGTGTTGAAGCCTGAGTTCAGCAGGCTTTCCGGAGCAGAGCTCCTGAAGCATTTCTCGGAGAGAAGGAAACCCGTCTATCTCTTTGATGCGTCTGAGGCGGCCCAGATAAAGGACGACCAGATCATCTCTGATGCGCAGAAGGTCATGGATCATGACATTTTCGGGCATAAGTTCAACGGCCCGATTGACTGGATGTTCAACCCCACTACAGAGACCAGCCGTGACAACGAGTGGAGCTGGTCGCTTTTCCGCACCATCTACTGGCAGCCCCTTGCCAGGGCCTATGCGCTTACCAAGGATGAGAAGTACACGAGGGAGTTCCTCGCGGAGCTTCACTCATTCAGGGATGCATGGCCTGCAGATGAGTTCATCAAGGACACGACCTTCGTGCCCAAGCAGCCGTTTCCGGGTACAGCCTGGAGAACGATCGAGACAGGAATCAGGATCTACACGACCTGGCTTCCGGTCTTTGAGATCTTCCGCTCATCGTCGGTGTGGACGGAGGATGACATTGCCTCATTCCTTCTGGGAGTCAGGGATCATGCCCTGTTCCTGATGGGCCACTATTCGAACCACGACAGATCATCCAACTGGCTCAGCATGGAGACAAGCGCACTCCTGCAGATAGCCATCATGTTTCCTGAGTTCCAGGAGTCCGGAGAGTGGTTCGACACAGCATACGGACGTGTGATGCACGAGGTCCGCTACTGCTTCTCCGACAACGGGGTCCACATGGAGAAGACCCCGATCTACCACATGGTTGCATCAATAGCATTCGCACAGGCCATTGTCCTGTGTGACAAGAACGGAATATATGTGCCTGACTACGCCTGGGAGGTCATAAGAAGGAGCGCAAAGTACATCTGCTCCCTCATCAAGCCGGACCTCTCGACTCCGATGATCGGTGATGCCGACAGGGATGACCTGACAGCAAGGCGTGCGGACACCTCGATATATGAGGGAATGAACCTCTCGTTCTTTCCCAAGGACCTGAACGAGCTCAGAGCCTACATGAACTGGATGTATGACCTGTTCGGAGATGAGGAGTTCAGGTATTTCGGAACACTGCGCAAGGAGGGCTCTGCACCGTCTGAGCTGGACTATAAGTTCTCAGAGGAGGGCGTGTATGTCATGCGAAGCGGATGGGACAAGGATGCCGATTACCTCTGCACACACTCATCACAGCTTGAACGGGGTGAGAGGTCCACGCACTCGCACAATGACAGCATGCATGCGGAGGTCACTCTCAAGGGCGAGGACGTGCTTGTGGACAGCGGACGCTACATCTACCGCTCATCGGTGTGGAAGGACTGGAGGGCCTATTTCGTGTCTGCCCTTGCCCACAACACACTTTATGTCGATGACCACGAGCTCGGCGCTATCCCGGGTGTGGACCGCGTGCGCGGCGTGCGCTGCCTGTGCCACAGCTTCGGTGATGCTGAGGGCCTGAAGATCATCGATCTTGAGCACAACGGCTATGCCTATCTCCCGGATCCGGTGTTCCACAGAAGGAAGCTGATCATGGCCCCGGGCTCTGTCTGCGTGCTTGTGGACTATGTTGACGGTCTTGCAAAGGATTCCCACGATTTCAGACTGATGTACAACTTCAATACTGAAAAAGTTGAGCTTAACGGTTGTCATGTTGATTATATTTCCAAGAACGGAATGAAATTCAATCTGGATTTCGCCTCGGATGTGAGTTTTGCCTCAAGGCTGCTCTGCGGATCCGAGGACCCGAAGGGCGGATGGATCAGCTACGGCTATCCCGTGCGTCAGCCGATAGGGCAGGTCACCATGGCCTACAACGGCAAGGCCCCGTTCACTGCGTTGACGGTGATAAAGCCTTCAGACGTAAAGGCCTGTGCAAGGCTTGAGGGCGGTGTTGTTGTTCTAGAGACGCCGTCCGGAAAATGGAGAATCAAGAGAGAAGGAGTTGAGAGGATATGAGATTCGGTCTTTGCGCTGACATAAGGAACGTGCTTGAGGTCCAGGCCGCAGGTTATGACTATATTGACGGAAAGCTCAACCAGTTCGCGCTGTGGAGCCAGGAGGAGTTTGACCAGGTCCTGGAGCTTTTCAGGAAGGCTGACATAAGGATGGAGCGCTGTGCGCTTCTTTTCCCCAAGAGCATGGTTGTGATCGGAGAGCAGTATGACGAGAAGGCCATGAGAGCTTACCTGGATGTCGCCTTCACCCGCATGAACGCCCTGGGCTGTGACCTTGTTGTGTTCGGAAGCGGGAAAAGCCGCCTGGTTCCGTCAGGAATGAGATGGCAGGACGCTTACAGGCAGCTTGTTGAGGTCACGGGAATCGTCGGTGATGTCGCTTCCAAATATGGCATAAAGGTCGCCATCGAGCCTCTCAACAGGGCTGAGACAAACCTGATCAACAGCCTTGCAGAGGGTGCTGCGCTCCAGGCGGATGTGAATCTTCCTAATGTCGGACTCCTTGCCGACGCATACCACATGTGGCAGGAGAACGAGGACATGTCAAGGATCCTCACATGCGCGCCGTTCATGCACACTCATATAGCGATGAAGGGGACCAGGTTCTATCCCACGGAGGCCACGGATGAGGTGAAGGAGTTCTTCAGCCTTCTCAGACAGTCCGGCTATGACGGGACGATGTCCATAGAGGGAAAGAGCGATGACTGGAAGGCCGACTCGGCCAAGGCACTTGAGGTCATGAGGGGCCTCTGCTGATTAAAGGAGAGAAAGATGGATAAGGTCAGGATTGGCATAATAGGCTTCGGACACATGGGAAACCAGCACTCGACGGCGCTTCTTGCGGACAAGGTCCCCAACGCAAGGCTCTCAGCCATTGCGGACATCGACCCGAAGAAGCTTGAGAAGGCAAAGGCCATCGCAGGGGACAAGGTCTCTTATTTCAATTCCGCACAGGAGCTGATGGACAGCGGCCTTGTGGATGCCGTAATCCCCACATGCCCGCATTACTGGCACCCGGTTTACGGAATCTATGCCCTTGAGCACGGTCTCCATTATCTCTGCGAGAAACCTGCAGGGGTGTACACCAATGCAGTGAAGAAGATGAACGAGGTGGCCTCAAAGTCGGACAGGGTCTTCGGAGTGATGTTCAACCAGAGGACCAATCCCCTTTATCAGAAGGCGCGTGATCTTGTCCAGGGCGGGGAGCTCGGAAGGATCCTCCACTGCCACTGGCTCATCTCTTCCTGGTTCAGACCCCAGTCATACTATGACAACTCAGATTGGCGCGCCACATGGAAGGGCGAGGGCGGCGGACTTCTGATGAACCAGAACCCGCACAACCTGGACCTGTGGCAGTGGATCTGCGGTATGCCGAGCCGCGTGAAGGCCACCGTCTATTACGGCAAGTACAGGAACATCGAGGTCGAGGACGATGTCTATGCCCTGATGGAGTATCCTGACGGACACATCGGAACATATGTCACGACAATCGCCGATGAGCCGGGCACAAACCGTCTTGAGATCTCAGGCACCCGCGGCAAGCTTGTGGTGGAGAACGACAGCCTCTCATTCTGGCGCTGCAGGGAGGACACGGATGACTTCCAGAAGCGTTTCAAGGGAGAGATCGGTCATCCCGAGATCTGGAAATGCGAGGTCCCAGTCAAGGGAACCTACACATCACACTGCGGGATTATCAAGAACTTCTGCGAGGCAATCCAGAAGGGCACGCCGCTTCTTGCTCCCGGAACAGAGGGAATCAACAGCCTTGAGATAATCAACGCGATTCTTCTCTCCTCATGGGAAGGCGGCTCCTGGGTGGATCTTCCTGTTGACGGCGACAGGTATGAGGCCCTGCTCAGACAGAAGTGCGGCGGCAAATTCATTTTCGAGGAATAAGGATGATCTACAGGGAAATCGGGATAGGAAAGGCTCTCTTGAGGACTTATGTCCTCTCAAACTACAAGGACCTGGATCTGACAAGAAGACGGGCTTTCATCCTCATATGTCCGGGCGGTGGCTATCATTTCTGCTCCGAGCGTGAGGCTGAGGCAGTTGCCATCAGGTTCAACAGTCTTGGGTACAACGCAGCGGTTCTGTACTACACCTGCAATCCCCTGGAGGAGGGGCACCGTCCTGAAGGAGTCTTTCCTGAGCCTCAGGAGGAGCTTGCACGTGCAGTGGCATGGGTCCGCTGCAATGCAGAGAATCTTAATACGAATCCGTCCAAGATCGTTGTCCTGGGATTCTCCGCAGGCGGACATCTGGCAGCAAGCCTCGGTGTCTTCTGGCCGGAGTACGGTGAGATATCCAGACCGAATGCCCTGGTTCTCTGCTACAGCGTCATAACATCTGGTCCTCTGGCCCACAGGGGCTCGATTGATAACCTCATCGGAAACAGGACTGATCTGCTGGAGACAGTCTCATTGGAGAAGCAGGTCACTGACAAGACTCCGCCTTCATTCATCTGGGCAAGTGACAAGGATCCGTCCGTACCATGCCAGAACAGCATCATGTTCAAGGAGGCACTTGAGAGCTGCGGCGTCAGGGCCGAGCTTCACCTGTATGACTCAAAGGTCCATGGAATCTCACTGGCCTCAAGAGAGGTGATGAAGCCGGGTGTCTCATACAATCCTGATGTCTCAGACTGGCCTGAGCGTGCCGACAGGTTCCTGCAGTCCGTGCTGGGCCCTGTATTCTGAATGATATTCTAATAATCAGTGAAGGATGGTAGAATGACGCTATGGCAAAGACCGGCATAAAACGAAAACTGAAGAGACGATGGGGATTGTCATATTTCCTGATAATGATGATCCCGTTTGTCCTTTTCGTTGTCTTTGCCATAACAAGTGTGTCCGTTGTTAGGTCCTCTGTCCATAAGGCAAACAGGACTGTCCTTATGTCAGTCGAGAATGAGCTGAACATCGCGTTCAAGCAGGTGGACTCCTTGTGTGAGGAGGTCCTTCTCTCATCATCGTTCAGGTCTCTGGGCTCCGTGAGCCCGCTCTCCGACCTTGACAGGTATACTCTTTACTCCAAGGCATCTGAGCTCAGGCACATGCTGGGAAGCCGCAACTACCTCAGTGAGTGCTACCTCTATTCCCCGTCCCAGAAATGCTTCTTCTCATCGCTGTACTTCGGAAGCCTGGATGGTCTTTACAGTGGTGGTGTTTTTGATACAATGGTCTCAAAAGAGCAGAATGCTGAGTTTTTCGGAAGTTATTTGGGGTATACGGATATCAAAGACCTGTCCCAGGCCTCCGATAACTCCTCATGGATACTTGTCCTGAGACCGTTGAGCTTCATAAAGAGCGAGAACATCGGAGACTACTGCATGGCTGTTCTCATCAATGTCTCGGAGCTCATCCCTGCAGGCATGAACCAGGGGTTCAACCTCATGATCTATGACGAGGACCTGAATCAGGTCATGTTCACGCTGAGAAAAGACAGGACGCTGGACTATGTGATCAACAACATGGATGCGATAAAGACTGAGGGTTCCAAAAGCATTAACGGCTCAATGGTGCTTTCCTCCAGCTCATCGATGAGAGGCATCAGATATCTGGTGATGATTGATGAGAGCGAGTATTTCAAGGACCTTAGGAATGTGAGCAGGACAGTTCTGGCGCTGCTGATGCTGGCTGTGATACTGTCATCGATTGCCATATACCGTCTTGTACTCAGGCACTGGAACAGCTTCTCCAGTGCAGTTGAGGAGTCGGGAGAGGACATAAGGGCTTTGGAATCAGTGGAGAGCCCTTACCAGCCATTTGTCACATCCGTGTCCAGGCTCAAGAGGGAGAACCGCTCACATGTCATATCAAGGATAGTGCTTAACGAGGATCCGTCACTCTCTGACTCAATCATGAATAATATAGGGATAAGCACTGTCTCGGACTGCTACTGCATCCTGCTTGCGGAGACATCTGCTGATTCTGCGTCATCCATTGATGCCGATCTCTCCTCACGTGGGATCCTCTGCATAAGGTTTGACTCCGAATACGGGGTCTCGATGATACTGAATGCGGAGCCTTCTGCCATAAGTGACCTGGGAGCTGTCCTGGACCAGAGGGAGGACATCTCCTATCATGCTCTCTCAAAGCCGGTGATGCATGTCAATGAGATACACAATGCCTACATCCAGGCATCGAACATGATGGACTACCGGAAGTCCGTCTTCATGGCAAGCGCAGGCGGTGAGGGCTATGCTGTCTACTCATCCGCCGTGTCGGAGATCGAGCGCAACTACAATGACCCGCAGCTCAATGTATCCTTGGTGGCGGACAGGCTGGGTGTGTCAATTGCATATCTTTCCAGATGCTTCAAGAAGAACGGTACCGAGAACATCTCGGATTATCTTACGAACTACAGAATTGCTAAAGCCAAGGAGCTTCTTGCCCTGAGCGGCGCTGAGGAGGTCTCTGTCAGTGAGGTCTCCATGCGCTGCGGATTCGGGAGCCTCAGGACATTCATGAGGGTGTTCAAGGCCTCTGAGGGGATTACCCCAGGGCAGTTCAGGCAGTCACTTGGCAAGGAGGAATAAAATGTTCAGGTCAGCGGTCATAGGATGCGGCGCCGTATCCAAGAATCACGGCAAGGCCCTGAAGGACAACAGATACACAAGGCTTGAGTACTGTGTTGACATCATTCCGGAGAGAGCCCAGGCATTCTCCGAGACATACGGGGGAAAGCCCCTTACCGATTACAGGGACCTCTACGGTACCGGAATTGATGCGGTGCATGTCATCACGCCGCACAACACCCATCCTCAGATCGTGATGGACCTTCTGGATCATGGCTTCAACGTCTTCTGTGAGAAGCCGCTTGCCATAACCCCCAACGAGGCAAAGCAGATGATCCGTAAGAGCGAGGAGACGGGAAAGCTCCTGGGAGTGTGCTTCCAGAACAGGTTGAACAAGGCCACAGTCGAGGCCAAGGAGATCCTGGAGAGCGGCAAGTACGGCAAGATACTCAGCGGCATGTGCCTTGTGACCTGGAACAGGGAGGGCAAGTACTACTCCGAGTCCCCTTGGAGGGGAAAGTACTCCGGAGAGGGTGGCGGATGCATCATCAACCAGAGCATCCACACGCTGGATCTTGTGGATTACCTCACATCCTACTGCGGTGGAGTGAAGTCCCTCTCAGGCTTTGACGCAAAGCTCAGGGAGACTGATGACTATGAGGTAGAGGATACTGCCATGGCCCTGATCAGGCTTGAGTGCGGGGCCAACATCGTCGCATTCTGCACGAACTGCTATCTGGGTTCAAAGGTGTGCGACCTTGAGCTGAGGCTGGAGCATGCGGTCATGACCGTCCGCCAGAGCGGCCTGACAATAGTGGAGGAGGACGGGAACACCATCTTCCATGCTGCCAAGGTCCTTACCGGTGAGAAGTCGGAGTGGGGCGTGAGCCACGGCCTTCTGATAGATGAGTTCTACAAGTCCCTTCAGGACGGGACTCCGTTTGTGGCTGACTGCCACACAGGCCTTGCCGCGGTCTCTATTGTCAATGCTATCCAGCACAGCAAGGGAAGAGTGATAAGGATTGAGAGGTAAGAATACTATGGTCAGAATCAACATCGATGATGCGAAAAAGAAGATAACAGCGATATTCAAGAATGTCGGAGTCTGTGAGGATGAGGCAGCTATAATCGCAGACATGCTCGTGGAGGCGGACCAGAGGGGTGTCAACTCTCACGGTATTCTCTGCACCGCAAGATATGTCAGGCTCATACGTGAGGGCAAGATGCGCCCGAACATGGCTGTGAATGTCATACGCGACAACGGAACCGTGGCAGTCTGGGACGGAAACCGCTCAAGCGGGCAGATCCTGGGCTACAGGGCCATGGAGGACGCCATGAAAAAGGCCAAGGAGCATGGAATAGGCTGTGTCTGCGTCAAAGGCGCCAACCATTTTGGAGCTCTTGCATACTATGCCCAGATGGCACAGAAGGCCGGCATGATCGGCTATGTCATGGGTACCGGAGACTCCACCATGGCTCCGTTCGGCGGCTGTGAGAAGGTCATAGGAAACAACCCTGTGGCTGTTGCCGCCCCGGCATGCAAGGAGGTCTCTCCTGTCCTGGACATGGCCATGACCGTTGTGGCCAACGGAAAGCTGACCAACATGCGCAGGCAGGGCATTGAGACAATCCCCGAGGGATGGGGACTTGACCGTGAGGGCATGCCGACCACCAACATGAAGGACTATTACACTGTCCCGCCTATGGCCGGCTACAAGGGCTGGGGCATGGCGGTGATGGTCGATATCCTGGCCGGAGTGCTTTTCGGCGGTGGCACAGGTGACAGGGCAAAGGATGTGTCCGAGGGGCCGAGCCTGATGATGGTGGCATTTGACATCAGCGCCTTCAATGATCCTGAGAAGTACTATGCGGATGTTGATGCCAGGATCGCGGAACTCAAGGGCTCCAAGCTGGCTAAGAACTCAAAGGGCATCTTCATGCCAGGTGAGATGGAGGACCGCAAATACAAGGCCACATTGGAATCTGGAACCGTTGAGGTCCTTCCTGAGAACCTGAAGATGGTCAACGACGTGGCTGCCGAGATGGGCCTTGAGGGGATTAAGGAGATCTGATAACCTCAGGACCGCAAGGATAGGAGTCGATTATACTTTTTTGATGAGAAAAAGGTAAAAAAGTATACCGCGTGTACTTTTTTCCTCTTAAAAACGGAAAAAAGTATATTCTGCAGTCTCCGACAGCTCTTCTAAAGGAATTGAGATATGGCAGAGCAGAAGACAATGGTTAGGGACCTGACAAACGGAAGCGTCGCAAGACAGCTTCTGGTCTTCGCGCTGCCTCTATTTGTCTCAAATGCGCTCCAGGCCGTCTACAACATGGTTGACATGATCATTGTCGGCCAGTTCATAGGCGGGGCCGGAATGTCCGCAGTGTCCATAGGCGGAGACCTGCTGCATCTTCTGACATTTGTCTCCATGGGATTTGCCTCTGCAGGCCAGGTCCTGATTGCAAGGAACGTCGGGGCAGGCAAGATGAAGGAGGTCAGCGAGACAATAGGGACGCTGTTCTCCTTCCTTCTTGCGGCGTCGGTGCTGATATCCGTTGTGTGCTTTGCGCTCAGATATCCGATCATGCATGCCCTGAATACACCGCCGGAGTCCTTCTCTTATGCCATGGACTACATGGTCACCTGTATCGCGGGCCTTGTGTTCATCTACGGATACAACATAGTGTCAGCGGTGCTCAGGGGAATGGGGGACAGCAAGAGGCCGTTCATCTTTGTCGGAGTGGCGGCTATCCTCAACATCATCCTTGACTACCTGTTTGTGGTTGTCTTTGGCATGGAGGTGTTCGGGGCTGCGCTCGCGACAGTCATAGGACAGGGCGTCAGCTTTGTGTCCTCATTGGTTTACCTTTACATCAAGCGCCAGAGCTTCGGATTCGACTTCAGGCTCAGGAGCTTTGCAATCCGCCGCGACTCCCTGAAGCCTCTTGTGATGCTTGGTATTCCAATGGCCATCCAGTCGGCTGCGGTGAACTTCTCAAAGGTCCTGCTGATGTCCTGGATCAACCTTGAGGGTGTCCTGTATTCGGCACTTGCAGGCATATTCAACAAGATCAACGTTGTAGGCGGTGTGGTCTCTATGTCATTCACCGCCGCAGGTTCTTCGATGGTCGGACAGAACCTTGGAGCTAGGAAATATGAAAGGGTTCCCAGGATTCTGGCTACTATTGCAGTCATAGGCCTTGCATTGTTCTCCGTCATGACGGTTGTGATGGTCGCAGTTCCCGAGAGGGTGTTCGGAATGTTCACCGGTGATGTGGCGGTCCTGTCACTTGCCAACATTCTCATCATCCCGATGATCCTCAACTTCTACGGGGCGGCCACAAGGAGCATCAGCTTCGCGCTGATCAACGGCTCCGGAAACACCAGGCTGAACCTGGCTGTTGCCCTGATTGACGGGATACTGATGCGTATAGGTCTTGCGGCTCTTCTGTGCTTCTCCTTCAACATGGGAAGCCTCGGATGCTGGTACGGTGATGCTATAGCGGGCTTCATGCCTCTGCTGATAGGTCTTGTGTTCTATCTCTCCGGGAAGTGGAGGAAATAGAATAATTCCGAACTACAGATGTCGTTAAAGTACAAAAGCTTGCGTTCTGAAAACTCATGGTTTATTATTGTGAGTTATGAGAATCGGCTTTGTCCTAGCAGACCTTTTCACAGGTTCATCCGTGACTCTCTGGCCTGCAGTTGCAGAGATGTTCCCTGACAACGGCAGGGACAGCCTTGTCATATTCCCGGGTGGGAGGCTTCAGAGCTCATCCCCCCTGGAGAGGATGAAGAACTCGATCTACGACCTGGTCAGCCCGGACAATCTTGATGGCCTGATCATCTGGTGCTCGACCCTTACCGGAGATGCGTCGACAGATGATGTCATAGGCCGTTTCAAGCAGATGCTGAGCCGCCCAATAGTGACCATCGCCGGAAAGACAGACAGGTTCCCGGACATCCCTGATGTGCGCTTTGACGCCTACAGCGGGTCCTGTGCGCTGGTCAGACATTGCATTGAGGAGCACCATTTCAGGAAGATCGCCTACATTCGCGGACCGGAGAACCACATGTCATCACAGCTGAGGTTCAAGGCCTACATGGACATGCTCGCACAATACGGCATTGAATATGACCCTGAGATCGTCACGGACCCGGCGCCATGGAGCAAGGGAGCGGAGAGCCTGAGGCAGCTTCTGGATGTCAGGGGCAAGGTTCCCGGAAAGGACTTTGATGTAATTCTCTGTGCAAGCGACCTGATGCTTTATTCGGCTGCCCAGGAACTGGCAGCCAGAGGCTATGAGCTTGGACGTGATGTCTTTGCCTGCGGCTTCAATGACTCGATAGAGTCCAGGCTGATGAACATACCTGTGACAACAGCGCGCATGCCTGCGTCAGAGCTCGGAAAGAGTGCGGTGAGGTCCTTCTATGATGTTGTGGACGGAAGACCATGCAAGGACAAGGAGCTTCCAACTACACCTGTCATCAGGAGGAGCTGCGGCTGTCAGGGAGAGACCAGCTGGTCTGACTGCACAAGCACAGTTCAGTTGGCGGATGCCATAGCAAGTCATTTCCCGGTATTGAAGGACACGGCCCGCACAGTGGTGGAGAAGGTCGCCTATAATCCTACGGACAAGAACGTTCGCGAGTTGCTCCAGATGCTGTGCACTGAAGACGCTGACGTGTTCGAGATAACAAAGGTCATAAACGGTTTCCTGAACATCGGTTCTGTCAGCGAGCCTAACAGGAGACTGATAGTCACATCAGCAAAAGAGCTTCTTCCATCAGTCCTGGACAGGAAGATGAGTGAGCGCAGCTATGAGGACAGGGCCCACAGGAGCGCCTTCAACATCTTCAACAACGAGCTTCTGGAGGCAAACAAGGTCTCGGAGATTTCCGAGATACTAAGCAGGAATGCAGAGGCCCTGGGTTTTGACAAGCTGACCCTGATTGTCAACGACGGCGAGAAGTCAGTCTGCATCAGCGACGGGACAGTGTTCTCCGACAGCGCGCTTTTCCCTGACGGATCATCAGAGAGCATGTTCGACCGCGGAGTCTGGATCGCTGCTCCGCTGTGCACGGAGACGGAGATCATGGGCTACCTCCTGATGAAGCCTGCCCGTTTCAACGGCTCTGTCTGCGAGCAGATCAGAAGCGCTGTGTCCAGCGCACTCCGCAGCTCGATCCTATTCGAGTCCACTAAGAGGGCCCAGATCACAGCGGAGGAGGCCGAGCAGGCAAGGACGACGTTCTTCGCCAACGTGGGTGAGAACCTCAGGGACCCGCTCTCGGAGATAATGGAGATTGTGTCCGCCTCGGCATTGGACGAGGCCTCCAAGAGATCGATAATCAAGAAGATAACCGGGGCGAACCATATCATAGATCTTGCCCTGAGCTCAACTGATGAGCTTGAGCTGAACAAGTATACGGTCAACATCGGGACTTTGCTCTCCGAATTTGATTGTTATGACAAAACAATAGCCTTACCATGCCTCATACTTGATGAAAACAGGCTTAAACAGGCAATTGAGATTATTGTTTCCAGTATGGGGCCAGATGTAAGGATTACTGCGGCCATGCAGCGCAAAGGCATCAGGATAGATATCTCGGGTAAGGGGGTCCAGCCGAATGACTCAATGGATTCAGCCGGCCTTGCGCTTGCACAGAAGATAATCCTGCTCCATTACGGGACATACAACACAGCGGAAGGGACCTTCTCTTTCCTTCTTCCTTACCCGTCTCTTTCCGGTAATCCGCCGCAGGTGTGGGCAGAGGGGGACGTGCTGGCCTGCATCAACGGTCTTCCTGACCAGAGCCCGGAGAATGTCGTCTGTGAGGAGGTCAACGGCTCAAGGTTCGCCGAGAAGAAGAGGCTGCCCCCGTTCACCGGAGCGGTTTTCTGGGACGGGAGCTTCAAGGGATATAATGCGCTTACCGCCATAATCGCCCTTGTCTCGAACAGCAGCTACAGGGACCTTCCTTTCATCTGCATGGACTGTCCGCGGTCCAAAACCCTTGAAGATGCCCTCAGAACTTCAGTCGAGGCAAAGGGAAGGGTCATCCTGCAGGTCGGACCTGCCACGGAGGACCTGAACAGATGGCTCCAGGATCCCGAGATAATATCCTGTGAGCTGGGTAATGCCGCGCAGATGTGCAAGCGCCATGAGCCTGCCCTGGTCCTTGTCTCAGTGGACGAGCACCTGAACAAGATGGCGTCTGTTGTTGAGTTCCTGAATTCCCTTCGCAACATGAGGATGGTCTCCCAGACACCTGTGATTCTGGTCTCTGATTACATAGACAGCTCATTTGTCGGAAGGATAAGCGACATACCTAATGTGATTGCGGTCAACACCTGCATGCTGGAGAGCGAGGAGTTCGCCATGCGCATCCGCGCTGTCCTTGGCGGTTCCGAGCTTCTCTCCACCAACACCGGGGCAATAGTCAAGAAGGCCCAGGCATACATCTGCACCCATGCCACGCTGCAGCTTAGCAGGTGGCAGATAGCAGAGGATGCACATGTGTCGGAGGATTACCTCACACGTGTATTCAAGAAGGAGCTGGGCCTGTCCCCGTGGGATTACCTGAACCGTTACAGGATATGGCTTGCATGTAGCCTTCTGAAGAACACCGGCATGTCCGTCAATGATGTCTCAGTTGCAACCGGATTCCTGGACCAGGCATATTTCTGCAGGGTTTTCAAGAAAATCAGAGGCTTCAGCCCCAGCCGCATGCGCAGTGTAAAAAAGTCGGAATTGTACAAAAAATAGTAGGATGTGTCTGAGTCTGCCGTCTTACACTTATTATACACAATAAGAGGAGATAGTCTGTCCGCATGTGGCATTATGCGGGCGGCGTGATGCAAATGATCAGTACAAGAAACTATGCATTGTCTCTTGAGATCGAGGAGCTTAAGAAGCAGTTGAAGGAGTGCGGGGAATCCGAGAAGGAGACCGTCTCTGCCGCTCTGAAGCAGAAGAAGAAAGATCTCAGAAAGGCAGAGGGAAGGGCACTTCTCGCAGAGATCAACAGGCACAAGTTCATTTATCTGCTCCTGTTCATCCCGGTGGTCTATTACTTCATCTTCAAGTACATCCCGCTCTGGAACGGCCAGATCGCATTCAGGGAGTTCATCTCACTGAAGAGGACCGGTATCACAGGTGGTAAATGGGTGGGCCTTGCGAACTTCAAGACATTCATCCAGTCATACTATTTCTGGTCCCTGATCAGAAACACGTTGATGTACAGCTTCGGAAAGCTGCTTGTCAGCCTCCCGCTGTCAATCATCCTGGCGATTGCCATATATGAGTGCACCCATAAGGCGCTGAGAAAGGTAGTCCAGACACTGTCTTACCTTCCACACTTCCTCTCATGGGTCATCATGTACGGAATCCTGCTCTCACTGCTCTCACCGAGCGAGGGTATCTTCAACGACATCATCAAGCTGTTCGGCGGCACGCCGAGAGGCTTCCTGACAGACACCAAGGCGTTCCCGTTCATCGTCATCCTCTCTGACGCATGGAAGGAGATCGGTTGGAGCGCGATCATCTTCATCGCCGCCCTTATGGGAATTGACGGATCCCTGTTCGAGGCCGCCATCGTCGAGGGCGCCAACAGCTGGCAGAGAGTCCGCTACATCACCCTGCCGTCAATCAAGCCTGTCATAGTCATTGTCCTTCTGATGAAGATCGGAACAATCCTTGATGCGGGTTTCAACCAGTTGTACATGTTGTACAGCCCTGCGGTATACAGTGTCGGAGACATCATCGACACATGGGTCTACAGAGGAACCATCCAGGGACAGTTCAGCCTTGCAACAGCTGCAGGTATCTTCAAGGGCGTCATAGGCATGACACTCCTGTTCATCTCCAACTGGGCTTCCAGGAAGTTCACTGAAAGCTCACTGTTCTGAGGAGGCACGGCATGGCTAAGAAAAACACATACAACAGCGTTGCCGTCAAGGCCACAGCTGCAGACAGGGTATTCAACATCTGTGTGACAATCTTCATGATCCTGCTCCTCATAGTCCTTATAGTTCCTATCTGGAGTACCATAGCACTGTCATTCAGACCGCCTGCATACATCGGCTCCTATCTTGAGGGCATGTTCCTTGCCCCGTGGAAGTGGTCCGCGGGAGCATACAAGTCACTTCTGGGCAACCAGGGCTTCCTGAACTCATTCTGGAACAGCATCAAGATCATGGTCATGGGTGTTGTGACGGCACTGTTCCTCACTATCCCCATGGCATATGCGCTGTCAGTCAAGGGTGTTCCGGGAAAGAAGTGGATCACGATCTTCATCATGATCCCGTACGTCTTCAATGTCGGAGTTGTTCCCACATACCTGCTGATCTCAAAGCTGGGTCTGACAAACCATCTCCCGTCAGTCTTCATGCCGGTCGCGCTCAGCACTTACAACATGATCATCATGAGGCAGTTCTTCGAGGGCATCCCGAATGACCTGAGAGAGAGCGCCTTCATTGACGGATGCAACGACATCCAGATCATGTTCAAGATCATCCTTCCGCTGTCAAAGGCAATCATCATGACGATCGGCCTCTACTATGCGGTCGCATTCTGGAATGACTACATGAGATCACTGCTGTACCTCCAGAAGAGCTCACTCAAGCCGCTTCCGCTGCTTCTGAGAGACATCCTCATCGGTACCAGCATGAACGATAACCTTGAGGCCAACGCTTTCGGAACAGCCCCGATCGAGGCAATCAAGGCTGCATCGGTCTTCATCAGCGCAATCCCGATGATCATCGCTTATCCGTTCATCCAGAAATACTTCACAAAGGGTACCCTGGCAGGTTCTGTCAAGGGTTGAGATAATTGGCTTCAGGGTGGGAACCCACTTTGATATAGAAAAGGTAAAATCATTTAATGGAGGAATTTAAATGAAGAAAACACTTATTGTTCTTCTTGTTGCTCTCATTGCTTCAACAGCAGTGTTCGCACAGGGTGCAACTGAGGCAAAGTCAGAAGGTCCCATGACCATCACAATGCTTTATGCTGCAACACAGACAGAGGTCGGATCCCTTCCAGATGACTGGGCAGGATATCAGATCCTCAGAGACAAGCTCGGCATTGACCTGCAGCTCCAGATGCTGCCTTCAAACGCCAATGACCAGGATGTCGCAGTCAGAACAATGGCAGCCGCAGACGAGCTTCCTGATTTCATCACAGTCTCCAGGACAGTCTGGGCAGACCTCGTGAAGCAGGGTATGTTCGCTGATGTCACAGACGACTTCGCAAAGATGCCTGAGAGAAGCAAGGTCATGTTCGGACCGTCATCAAAGGCTTTCACAACATACAACGGCAGGATCTACGGTTTCGCAACTCCTTCTGCATATGCTGGAAACGAAGGTCTCCTGGTCAGAAAGGACTGGCTCGACAAGCTCGGCCTCAAGGCTCCGACAACTCTCGACGAGCTCTATGATGTCCTTTATGCATTCACCTACAATGATCCTGACGGAAACGGAAAGAACGACACCTACGGCTACGGCGCATTCGTAGAGGACTATGTCGCATACGAGGCATATCCCGGACGCAGATTCGAGCCTCTGATGGGTGCTTTCGGAGTTGAGGGAACATGGAACATGAGCGCTGACAACTTCGGTCTCAGGATCCACGATCCTGCCTACTATGACTGGATGGTGTTCTTCAAGAAGATCATCGACAACGGCCTGATTGATCCGAACTGGCAGTCATACAAGAAGGATGACTTCAGAGCAGCCTGGAAGCAGGGTAAGTTCGGTGTCTTCAGAGAGCAGAACTCAGCATATGCATCTGAGAACAACTACAGCCCGTTCGACAAGAACTTCCCGGATGGCGGATTCATCGTCGTTGACGCTCCTGTCGGACCTACCGGCAAGAATTCAGTCGGACCTCTCGTAGAGGGCTTCAGGATCTTCGCCATCAACGCTGATGTCTCAGCAGAGAAGCATGCCAAGATCGTCGAGATGTTCGAGTGGATGAGCTACGGCGAGGGCTACATGCTCTGCGGTTACGGTATGGAAGGTGTGAACTACATCCTCGATGCAAACGGACTTCCGCAGTCAGACGCATCTCTCGGAGACATGGGCTACAACAAGGCCGGCGGACAGAGATACATCCAGCTCAGAAACAGCTCCTTCAACTACAACAACGCAACCGAGACAGCACTGCGCTATCCTGCTTACACAACAGCAGTATCACAGAAGCGCATGAGCGCCGGTGACGTCCTCATTGAGATGCAGGGCAAGACATGGACCAGAACTCCTGGCCAGAACAGCATGCCGTCTCCTGCAAGCACAGACGTCTACACATTCTACCAGCAGGGCATTGCCGAGTTCCTGAACGGAAAGACAGCTCTGACAGAGGCCAACTGGAAGGCATTTGTCGAGCAGTTCGACAAGATCGGCGGTCTTGAGTGGGAGAAGGCCGGCTACGAGTACGCCAAAGAGAACGGATATCTTCTGTAATCCTTTGATTCAGGGATATAAGATTTGACAATCACGAGGGGCTGCGGTTGCAAGCTGCGGCCCCTTTTTTTGAACAACACTTTCAGGATTAGAATGATAGACGCAAGAAAGACTTGGACAGAGAGAATGAGTCTGTCCGCCATCAGGAAATACAACACGGAGAACGCCACATACAGCTATAAGTCGGCAATTCTCCTAGAGGCCCTCTATCGTGCATACAAGGTGCTTGGAGATGAAAGGATCTTCAGGTTCGTCAAGGACATGCTGGATCACTACGTTCCAGAGGACGGAGTTGTCCGCACATATGATCTTGAAGCATACAGCATGGATCAGGTCAGGATGGGCAACATCATGCTCAGCATCTACGATCTGACCGGCGAGAAGAAATACAAGACAGCTGTTGATATGTTCATGCAGCAACTTAAAACACAGCCAAGGACCCCCTCCGGCGGATTCTGGCACAAGAAGGGTTATCCGAACCAGATGTGGCTCGACGGCCTGTACATGCAGGCTCCTTTCAGAGTCGGCTACTGCCTGCGCTTCGGCGGCCTTAAGGAGTGCCTGGACGACACTATCATGCAGTTCGAGCTTGTCTATGAGAAGACTTTGGACAGGAACACAGGACTGCTCCGCCATGCCTGGGACGAGTCCTGCAAGATGCCGTGGTGCGAGAGCGACGGAAGGTCCCAGGAGGTCTGGGCAAGGGCCCTGGGCTGGTATGTCATGGCTCTGGCTGACCTTCTTGAGATGATTCCGGATACTCCTGAGAACTCGGACTACAGGTCAAGGTTCACTAAGATCGCCAGGACACTGGCACCTGTCCTCCTGACATTCCAGGACAAGGAGTCCGGAATGTGGTGGCAGGTCATGGACAAGGCAGGTGTTGGTGCCAACTATCTTGAGACATCAGCCACCTCGATGTTCGTTTATTTCCTGGCCAAGATGAACAGGATGGGCCTTCTTGATGACTCATTCAGGAAAGCCGCCCAGATCGGCTTTGACGGCATGACTGAGAGGGAAGTGACCTGCGGGGACGACGGAGAGCTCTTCTTGCACAACACCTGCAAGAGCGCAGGTCTTGGCGTTGCCCCGGAAGGCACGGTCTACAGGCCTGCTGACTTCAAGTATTACACAGAAGGAGAGGAGAGGGTGACAGACAACCTGCACGGTGTGTCACCGTTCATCTCTGCTGCCCTGGAGCTTGAGTTCCCGGCACAGCTGAACTCTGCCAGATATGTCCTGAAGAAGGGCGATGACATCAGCAAGGTCCTTGCGGAGAATGCCGGAAAAGCCGCCGTTGAATACTTCCTGCGCAACAAGCACCAGGAGTGGGAGGAATACCGCCGTCAAGTGACGCCGTACGAACTCGGCAAGTACTTGCAGCGCCTGTAATCCTTCAGGTTGTTGGGTGTAACCGTGCCCCGTTGCGACTGGATCGCAGCGGGGCACGGTCGTTTCGTGCGCTTGGTGGTGTTGGAGCCGTTGGGGTGCTTCGTGCCGATGACGCTACGGGAGGTTCCGGTGGTTGTCGTCATCCGATGACATCGGCAGGATGGGGCACAACCGATACGGAGCGAAGCAGCTGGATTGTCAAACGATTGACACGCTGAACAAGGATTCAGGCACGCCCGGTGGTTCACTAGGGTGGGCGGCGAACAGCCGCACGGAAGGAGACCCGGGGACATGACCGGCAATATCGATACACGCGAACAGCATCCAAAGAACACGCCCGCCCGAACCAGGTTCTTCACCCCGGCGGTTATCACGCTGATCGCGACTAGTTTCATGCTGGGAATCAGCGAATTCATCATGGTCGGTATTCTCCCGCAAATCGCCCACGGTTTGCATGTCAGCGAAGTCACCGTCGGCAATCTCGTCTCACTGTTCGCTGTGGCATACGCTCCGGCCACCCCGATCGGCTCGGCTCTATCCGCACGGTTCCCGCGTTTCGCCACGCATATGATTCTGATCGCAGTGTTCCTTGCCGGCAATATCCTGTGCCTGATCGCACCGAACTATCCGATTCTGCTGATCGCCCGCATCATGATCGCCTTGGTCTCGGGCACCACGGTCGCCGTGTCCATGACCTATGCGCCGGACGTCGCCAGCGCCGCCAACCGCACGCGGTTCATTGCGTGGGTATTCTCCGGATTCTCCATCGCCTCGGTCGTCGGCGTACCCATCGGCACGTGGATTGCGGAAACCTTCGGATGGCGTGCCGCATTCGCCCTGATCGTCGCCCTGACCATCATACTGATGCTCGCCATGCTTGCGGTACTGCCACGCAACAGCCACCCCATGGCCATCGGGTTCCTCCCGCAATTCCGCCTGTTCGCCGACCGTCGCATCCGGCTGGGTGTGTTCGCGGTGCTGTTCGGGGCGGCTGCAAGCTATGTGTTCTACACGTACCTTACGCCGATTCTACGCGATGAAATCGGTGTGCCGCAACGATTCGTCAGCATAGGGCTCATGATGTTCGGTGCAGCATGCCTGTGCAGCAACCTGTACAGTGGGCGGCTCGCCAACCGGGGAACAGGCGTGGCGCCGCTCGCACGAATCCGCCCAATCTACCTGATACACGCGCTGCTGCTGTGCCTGCTCGCGTTCGCCGGACTCCTGCCGTTCGCCGGAGCGCTGCTGCTGATCATGCTCGGACTGTTCATGTATCTGCAAAACTCCTCCTCCCAAGTGCTGTACATGGATGTCGCAGCCCAAGCGCACCCGGGGTCCATGAATCTCGCGGCATCACTCAACTCCATGTCCTTCAACATCGGCATCGCGCTCGGATCGGCGGTCGGCGGCATCGTCAACGATCATCTGGGA
>CACZJR010000027.1 GCA_902781545.1 uncultured Spirochaetales bacterium
CTGACTCTATTCTCCTGTCTTTCAAAGATACATCATGCACTTCCATGTGCAGTATCACATCGACACCGGCTTCCTTGCACATCCGGAAAGCCAAGAACTTTACTGCCTCTGCATCAACATTCGTCACGGAATTATGCTTTGGGCAGTATCTGTGGTAATATGAATGACCCTCAGAGTTGAGACGACGGACAAACTCCTCGCCGAATCCGGCAATGCAACGGTTCCCGTATTCATCAAGAAACCCCAATATTGGAAGACCCAAAGTAAGATTTCCACCTAAGAATCCGTTTTTTTCAACAAGAAGAACTTTCTTGCCGTTCCTTGCCAGATTAATAGATGCGGCGAGACCTGCAGGACCTCCGCCCACGACCAATGCTTCGTATTCGACGTTATGTTTCTTAATCATCTTAGCCTCAAGAGTAATCCTTAATATGAGGACAAGCAACAAAATGATCCGGAGAAATCTCGATGAGTTCTGGATCTTTCTCGTTTTTGCAGCATTCAGCGCAATCCCAATAGCAACGTTTCTGGAACCGACACATATCAGGTGGATCAATCGGAGAAGTAATCTCACCTTTCAGAAGGATTCTTTCCATCGGATGGTCTATATCCATCTGCGGAATTGCTGAAAGAAGAGCTTTTGTATATGGATGTGACGGATTTGCAAACAACTCTTCAGCAGGAGCTTTCTCGACCATTTGACCCAAATACATAACGGCGATGTCATCAGAGAAATAGTTCACGACACTAAGGTCATGAGTTATGAAGATGAAAGAAAGACCCATCTGCTTCTGCAGATTCTTCAGCAGATTCAGGATCTGAGCCTGAATACTGACATCAAGAGCTGATACGGGCTCATCACACACAATGAACTCCGGGTTCATTGCCAGAGCTTTAGCGATTCCTACTCTCTGTCTCCTGCCGCCATCCAGTTCATGTGGATATGAATTAATCAACCGTTCTGCCAGACCAACAATTTCCATGAGTTCTCTAACTCTTTTCTCGACAAGAAGTTTGTCTGTAATCAGCCTGTGATAGATAATAGGCTCGGAAATAGCCTCCATTACAGTCTTTGATGGATTGAGCGAGCTGAAAGGATCCTGGAAGATGATCTGCATCTTCTGACGAAGTAACCTCATCTCTTTTTTTGATTTATTAATTACATTCTCGCCGTTGAACAGAATTTCCCCGCTTGTTGGCTCAATCAGTCTGAGTATGCAGCGTCCGGTGGTGCTTTTTCCACATCCGGATTCACCGACTATACCTAGAGTCTTACCCCGCTCCAGCTTGAAGCTGACGTTATCAACGGCATGGAGCATGCCTCTCCTGGTTTTGAAGTATTTTTTTAGGTTTTTTACCTCGAGTATTGTATCCGTCATCTAGCTGTCCTTTCTTTTGATTGCGAAACCAGGATCATCATAGGCACTGCAGAAGAAAACGTGATCTCCTTCCCTATGCTCTGAGGGCTTATTTGTTTTACAAGCATCCGTAGCATAAGAACATCTTTCTGCAAAGGCACATCCGGCGGGAAGATTTGTCGGATCCGGCATCAAGCCCGGAATAGGTGTGAGCTCCCTGCCTCTGTTCTTGACGTCTGGAACGGAATTGAAAAGACCTTCCGTATAAGGATGTCTGGTGTGCTTGAATATCTCCCGCACCGTTCCTTTCTCAACGATGCTGCCTGCATATATGACTGCCACCTCATCACAGACCTCGGCTATTATTCCAAGATCATGAGTGATCATTATCATTGAAGTCCCATACTGCTTTCTCAGATTCTTCATGAGGTCAAGCACCTGAGCCTGAATTGTCACATCCAATGCAGTTGTCGGTTCATCAGCAATTAGAACCTGAGGGTTGCATGCGAGCGCTATGGAGATTACCACACGCTGTTTCATTCCTCCTGAGAACTGGTGAGGATACTCATGAGCTCTTTCCTCCGGGATTCCGACAAGTTCGAGCATTTTGATCGCTTTCTGGTAAGCCTCAGATTTGTTCACATCCTCATGGAGCATGATGGCTTCCATTATTTGATCAACAACCGGGAAGACTGGATCCAAACTGGTCATCGGATCCTGGAAAATCATTGAGATGTCCTTGCCTCTGACTTTTGTCAGCTGATGAGGCTTGAGGGCAAGCATATCATGCCCGCAGACATTTACCTTTCCGCTTTTTATTACTCCAGGAGGATCAGGAACAAGATGGAGAAGACTGAGCGCAGTTGTTGTCTTTCCGCTACCGGTCTCACCGACGAAACCAAGGGTTCTTCCTTTCTCAAGCTTGAAACTGATTCCATTAACGGCCTTGACGGTTTCTTTCTCCAATTCGTAATAAACAGTGAGATCTTCCACTTCAACAACATATTCTTTCTTTTCTTCCATTCCAAAAGACCTCACCTCTTCAATTTCGGATCAAGGGCATCCCTCAGTCCGTCCCCAACCAGATTGAATGCCAGAACAGTAATCATAATGGCAAGTCCAGGGAAAAGTGTCATGTAGCTGCTCTTTCTGAGAAATTCTCTTCCAGCGGAAAGCATGGTTCCCCATTCTGGCTTTGGAGCAGGAACTCCCATTCCAAGGAAGCTCAGCGATGACGCAGACACGACTGCATTTCCAATCTTCAGAGTTGTCTGGACTATAATCGGAGACAGACAGTTCGGAAGTATGTGACCGAAGATTATCCTCAAGTCAGAAAGGCCCATTGCCTTAGCTGACTCTATATATTCCTGATTCTTGATTGTGAGGATTGCAGCACGCGTTATCCTGGCAAATCCGGCTATGGCAGCGACACCGATGGCTATCATCAGGCTCCCGACTCCTCCTCCAATCGCCGAGACAATGACTATTCCCAGCAGAATTGTCGGAATCGATGACATTATGTCACATATCCTCATGATGATGTTTTCCACAACACCACCGTAATAACCGGAAACGGCACCTAGGAACACACCACCCGCAAGTGCAATTATCACAGCGACAAATCCTATCGCTATGGAATACTTTGTTCAGTAAAGGATTCTCTTGAATATATCTCGTCCGTATTCATCGGTTCCGAACGGGTGCTCTGAATTTGGATGGACAAGACGTTCTTTTGTATTGAACTCAATTATATTTTTCTCATAATCCAGCCAGAGATTGGATGTTAATGAGATTACTATCAGAATAAGGATAATGATTAGACCAACGACAGCTCCTTTGTTTTTGAGGAGCCTGTGCATAGTCGTCAGGAATCTGTTTTCTTTTCTGTATTTTCCGGAAATGGAATCGGTCCTCTTCATTTGCCGCTCCCTTTCCTCTTTCCCTTGACATACTGACCCTTGATTCTGGGATCAATATATGCGTAGAGGATATCTACAAGAAGAATTACAAGACAATGGAATACAGTCGTCAGAAGAATGCATCCAGTTGCCAGAACTGTATCTCTGGAGTTGATGGCACTGATTGTCAATCGGCCTACTCCAGGCCATGTGAAAACCGTCTCAGTCAGAACCGCTCCTCCAAGTGTCTCAGCAAACTGCTGCCCGGCGATTGTAATGATGGGAATCAATGCGTTCTTGAACGCATGCTTTGTGATAACTGTGTTTTCAGGGACTCCTTTGGCACGAAGCATTCTCAGATAATCCTGTCTGATGACATCAACCATGGAGGAACGGGTTGTCCTTGTAAGCTGTGCCATCATTCCGGTTCCTATAGTAAAGGCCGGAAGGATAATGCTAGAGAATCCCTTGAAATCCATCGATGGAAACCATTTTAGCTTGAGAGAAAAAGCTATGATCAGCATCAACCCCAACCAGAAATTAGGAATCGACAGACCTAACAGTGCAAGAACAGTGCATCCGTTGTCAACAAGAGACCCTTGTTTTATGGCAGAGACGATTCCCAGAGGAAGCGATAACGCATAACAAACAACACAGGAAGCAAATGCCAGGACAAGTGTGTTGGGAAATCTGCTTATGTACAGCTTCCAGACAGATTCCCCCATAACAAGAGAAGTACCTAGATTTCCGTGCAGAAGACCTTTGAAATAAATCCAGAACCTGTACAACACTCCTCTGTCATAACCGAGCTGGTGACGGAGAAGCTCCTGCTCTGCCAACGTCATATCGCCTGACAGTGCTGATACAACATCGCCTGACGCCATGTCCATGACAATGAAAATCAGAAATGAGACAACTATGACAACAGGAATCAGTTGAAGGATTCTTTTTAAAATGTATCTGCCCATATCATTACCAAGAATCCGGAGGAAGGATATCTCCTTCCCCCGAATTGGATAAGTGTGTTTTCAGATTACTCAGGAATGCAGATGTACTTGACTTCCTTCTCCGGAAGATCGAATCTGCCGCCCTCGAGGTTCTTGTTCATTGCTGTCATTGTGCCCTCATAGAACACAGTGATGTAGTAGACCTTTTCCTCATTGATAGCCTGAACCTTCTTGTAGAGCTCAGCTCTCTCTGCCTGGTCTTTTCCGGAATCAGCCCTGGAGATAAGATCTATGATCTCAGGATCCTGAACTCTTGACCTGTTCGGGTTTCCAAGGACTGAGTAGAGCTTGCTTGCCCAAGCACCAGCGGCAACAGGCCATGCACAACCGGAAATACCGATCTGATGCTGCTCTGTTCCACAGTACTCTGTGAAGGCAGCATTCTGCATGACATTGATGGTCACCTCGATGCCGATCTTTCTCAGTTGCTCCTGAAGGACAGTCGCAATGGGAGCCCAGTCGCCCTGTCTGACTGCAATCTCAACTGAGCACTTTCCGTCAGGATAAACCTTCTTGAGATATTCCTTTGCAAGCTCGATGTTCTGCTCAGGTGCCTTAATGCTGCTATCGAATCCGAATGTTGCAGGACCCCAGGTTGAAGCTCCAACAATGGCATGGCCGTCTCTGACAATGTCAACAATCTCCTGCCTGTCAATGGCAAGCTCAACAGCCTTTCTGAAGTTTACATCATTGAACGGGAACTTTGTTGTATTGAAGCAGATGTAGATTGTCTTTGAGCAGTCACCAACATCCAGTCTGAGGTTTGGATCATCCTCAATGATGTCAAGATCGACAGCTGCAGGCCCCTGACAGACATCGATGTCGCCGCTCTGGAGAGCAACAAGTCTTGCAGAGTTCTCTGTGATGGTCTTGAAAGTGAGTTTCTTTGTCTTGGGAAGTTCTCCCCAGTAGTTCTCATTTCTTACCATCTCGACATAATCGTCGGCTGCAAATCCGGTGATAATCCACGGACCTGTTGTTACTGTTGTGTCATTGCTCTCCTCCATTGCCTTCTTGTTGGAGATGCTGCTTCTTCCGGATGTAAGAGTATAGAACCAGTCGGCATCATAGCTGTTGAGGGTCATCACAACCGTGTAGTCACCTTTTGCCTCAACGCTCTTGATCTTTTCTTTGTATGTTGCATCAAGCTCTGCAAGGTGGTTGAATGTGTAAACTACATCAGCTGCAGTGAACGGCTCCCCATTTGACCACTTGACACCTTCTCTCAGCTGGAATGTTATTACTGTATCATTCCAGTCCCATGATGTAGCAAGCTCCGGCTCGAAAAGCTGTGTGTCCGGATTGTAATAGACCAGCCTTTCCTTTGCCGCACGGAATACCATCTCTGATGATCCTGTTGCGGTCTTGTAGAAATCAAGGCTTGGACAGGCGTTGGCAGTTCCATAGACGATATGCTCCTTGTATTTCACTTCTCCGGTCTTTGCTGGAGAAGTGGAACCTTCCTTTGCTCCGCTGGCAAAACAAATTACCATAGCGGTAAGAGCAACCAACATAATCAACAATAGTTTCTTCATTTCGTTTCTCCTTTTGTATTTTCTTTTGTCATCCTGACAGGATAAATGGGTTCACTATTATTAAAAACGCGAATAATCGACTCGGCACTGATAATTCCCGCGTTATAATTCGTCTCATAAGTCAGCGCCGAAATGTGCGGCGCCATCACTGTGTTCTCTTTTAGGGAGAACAACGGATTTCCGGCATCAACAGGCTCTGTTTCAAAGACATCAATTGCCGCACCGCGAAGCTTTCCGCTTTTTAGAACCTCTCGGAGTGCAACCTCGTCCACTAGAGCTCCACGAGCAGTGTTCACGAAGAATGCTCCATCCTTCATCTTTTCGAATGTCTGGTGATTCATGAGGTGGTACGTTTCAGGAAGGCTGGGAAGATGCAGAGAGACGATATCGCTTTCTCTCAGAACTTCATCAAATGAGCAGGCTTTCACATTGCGTTTCTCAGCAGCTTCATGATTCAGGCAAGGATCGTAAGCAAGAATTCTTACTCCAAATCCCGAAAGAAGTTCAGATAGTCTCATTCCGATTCTTCCGAAACCAATGATGCCGACAGTTTTGCCTGATAATTCATAACTCTCAAATCTGCTCCATTTGCCCTCACGTACTGCAGAGTCATATTCGGGCAGATGTCTCAGCATTCCCAAGATTAAAGTCAATGTGAATTCTGCAACAGCATTGCAGTTGGAGATCACACCGACCTTTATTCCCCTTCGAGCCATCTCATCCAAATCAAAGGAGTCTGTACCTACACCGAAGCGTATTATAACCTTTAGCCTAGGTGCAGCAGAAAGCATGTCAGCATCATACTTCTCTGTGCCAGCAACAATTGCAAAGGCATCATGAATCAAATCTTTCTGCTCATCGCGGGAAAGAATCCTTCCGGTGTCATTACAGACAACATCAAATCCTGCATCACGCAGCATTTCCTTGGCCTTGGGGCAAACCAAAGTGGAGTGATGTCTGAAAGGAAAAACAACTACAGGTTTCATATCCTATCCTCAATGAATTTGAGTACCGACTCAACGCCTAGACGCTCAAAATCCGTTGCATCAACATCTATTCTTGCTCCGGGAATGGAAAAATCAGCCATCCCTCTTTTGACAAACTTCTCATTGAACTCTTCCGGAGTCATCCGATAATCAGGACAATCCCCTTCTGAAAGTGGGTAATGATCCTGAACAATATGCCCGAGATGCCTCAAATGCTTGTCATCCCTGTCCACATATCTTTGATACAGGGTTTTCTCATCACCAGTCAGGAAAACAGTGATACAATCCGGCTTGTATTTTCCAATCAGATTTCTCAGTCTCTCGGCACTGATGGAATCGAAATTGTTCACGACAATCACGGATTTGCCTGCTCTGAGTTCGGCCTCAAGTAAATAAAGAAGAGCAGCATTCGCAGCATGATCCAGATTTCTTTTTTCCTGATAGTTCTTGAAACCAACGGTATCGAACAACTCTTCCTTTATCAGATCCTTTTCAATTACCGGAAGACCTGTTCTCTCCTGTATTTTCAGAGATAGAGTTGTTTTACCTGTGGCAGGCATACCTGCAATCACAATCAATTTCGGCATTCAATCTTGCTCCACCGTCTTCACGAGTTTTTCCGCTGCTTCGGTTATCAGATCCCAGTTTCCGTTTTCAATCCATTCCCTGTTGAAAAGACAGCCGGCAACGCCGGCACTGCAAGCTCCAGCTTTGAAATAATCATTGATATCTTTTTCTGTTACACCGCCAACTGCCATAAGTCTGACTTGACTGAGCGGTGCACGGACCGTCTTTATATACTTAGGTCCGAACATATTGACAGGGAAAACCTTCACAAAATCAGCACCACAGTCGTAAGCATGCTTGATTTCTGTAGGAGTAAAAGCTCCAGGAACTGAAACCATATCATTCTCCAACGTGGCCTTGATAACAGACTCATCCGTGTTCGGAGATATTATGAATGTGGCTCCGGCTTCATGAGCCATTTTCACCATTTCAACAGATGTTACGGTTCCAGCACCGAACTCCATCCTGTCTCCGAGTTCATTTTTGAGCGCTTTGATCCTTTCGGCAGTTTTCTTCATCCCTTCCTTGTCTTCCTGAGGGAAAGTGACTTCCATCATATGGATACCTCCAGAACATAAAGCAGATGCCAGCTTTATGCACTGATCCAACGTGTAACCACGCACTATGGCAATGATCTTCTCAGAAATGATTTTCTCAATGACTCTGTCTCTCATATCAACTCACTTAATCAGGCATCCCTGACAATTTCAGTTTATTACCGTACTTTGGCAAAAACAAATATTAAGTGTAGTATAGTCTCATAACTTCAAAGTTATGGATTTACCATTAAAGTACATCTCCAACGTATACAATTGCAAAGGCAGACAAAAAGGGACTGTTACATAAATCAAATGCACGGCTCCTGAGCCGCAATGGAATCTGTTATAAGCCCGTCATGCTTTGGCCGTCTTGCGTACTGTTTCCGCTAAAAAACGAACTAAACCGAGCTTTAGCGGAAAACGTTGTGAATCATGCCACGGGATGCACGGAAGCATCAGTTTTCACGGCAATTATGATTGGGCATAAAAAAAGGGCTGCCGCTATTATGCGGCAGTCCCTTGCCAAGTAACGCTGTAATTTTAGGAAGAAACTCAGCTGTGCGTTACCGAGAAGTTCCACCTTCTGAGGACGGCTGCCTTCTCCTCCTCTGTCATCTTGCCCAGGACTGCGCTGTAAAGGACATCAGTGACGAAGATCTGGAGGATTCTGGTAAGTGTTGATCCTGTGCGGAACTCATATCCTGATGCAGGAATCTGGAGCTTGACATCAGCGAGACGTGACAGATGGTTGTGACCGATCTTTGTAAGCGTGATGAGCTTGCCGCTTGACTCCTTGACTGCCTTGGCTGCCTGGTTGACCAGCTGGTCCTCACCGAAGTAGGAGATTCCGAACGCGACCATGTCGTCTGTCATTGAGTATGACTGGGCGATCTGGAGGTTGACATCCTTGGAGTAGATGACGTTCTTTCCGAGTCTTGCGAGCTTGTACTGGAGGTCGCTCAGGATGACCTCAGCTGAACCAGTTCCGAGAAGCAGGACTGTCTTGGCATGGTTGATGACCTCTGCCGCTGCATCAACTGTCTTGGGGTCAAGGACGGACTCGAGGTTTGCCAGGTTCTTGCTTGTGAACTTGATGTACTGGACAATCAGGTCCCTGGTGCTCAGACCGGAGTCATAGAAGTTCTCCATGACCTGCTCCGGCTCCTCTTCCTTGCCCTCATTGGAGAAGACCTCACGGGAGAGTCTGATCTTGAAATCAGAATAACCGTCAACGTTCAGTCTCTTGCAAAGTCTGACAACAATTGCGGGGCTTGAGCCGGCTGCGGCAGAAAGCTCTGTCATTGTCATGAAAAGAGGTGCCGACGGGTTCTGAAGAACGTAATCAGCTATTTTGCGCTCAGAAGAAGGAAGCTCCTTCTCAATCTGTTCAATTAATGTAAGAAAGCTCTGCATGTCTATATGTTAACTCCAATTTGGCCTCCATGTAAAGAAAATTTCAATTCTGAAAACATTTTTTATTTTGGAAAAACTGAAAAAATATATCAGGAAAAGCAGTTTTGCTCCTGTGTATCTCCGGATCTGTTGCAAATTGTTTCAAATAACAGATGTCAGGATTGCCTTCCGGAACAAGTTATGGTAATATAGTGATTAAGAAAAGAAATTAGCCACAAGCGCCGAGCAGACGTAAGTCTGCCCGGTTTTGTTTACGTCAGAGCACTACCTCAGAAGTTGCCCCCACGTAAATAAAAAAGGAGAGATAAAATGACCGCAACTGAAGTCAGGAACCTGATCAGCAACGATTTATGGCAGGCGACGAACATTGACTCTGTCGGAGTCAAGGAGTTCAATGCCCTTGATGCCGCAGCTGAGAAACTGACAGAGAACGATGACAGGATGGAGTTCAAGACCCTCTGTGACGAGGCAATCGAGGAAAGCGCAAAGGCCCCGATCGCAGCAAGCTACCTTGCAACCATGACAGGGCGCCATCCGATGGATGACAGGCATATCTTCCACCTTCTTGAGCAGTATTACATCGATTCCAGATGGCCTGAGGTCATGTTCCTCGGAAACAAGATCCTCACCTTCACCGAGAGCCAGTATGCCCTCAAGGTCCTTGCCGAGTGCTACACAAAGAACAACATGCAGGACAAGAAGATCGAGACCTGGGAGCGCCTGATCAAGGTCGATTTCGAGGAGACCGATGTCCTTTACAAGCTCATCGACTACTTCGAGAAGAAAGGTGATGTCGACGCAACCATCAACTACTGCAGGATCCTTCTCAGAAGACACCTGAAGAAGCAGGACATCAACTCCATCATCAACGTCTGGGACAAGATCATTGCCCTCAGGTCAGACAGCCCGAAGTACCTCATCGGCCTTGCCGACAAGATCGCAGATTCTCTGGGAAGCGACAGAGGCGTCTTTGCCCTCCAGAGCATCTACGACAAGGTGGACTGCGACCTCAACTCAAGGATCGATATCCTCAAGAAGATCATCCGCTATGCACCGCATGACAAGATCTCAAGGGACAAGCTTGTAGGACTCTGGAAGGAGAAGTACAAGGACAACAACAGGCTCGAGTACTGTCTCAACAACACCGGAATCCTCGATGACTACCTGAACATCAACGTAGCGATTGAGAAGTTCGAGAAGCAGATCGGCTTTGTCGAGGGCGCATTCGTGTTCCACGACTCCTGGAAGCTCGGACAGATCAAGAGCATCGCCAAGGACGAGATGAAGATCATGTTCGGAAGCAGAGGCATGCACACAATGAGCTGCCAGATGGCCTACTCCAGCCTCCGCGTCCTGCCCAAGGGACACATCTGGGTCCTGAAGGTCGCCTTCCCCAAGGAGAAGCTCGCAGAGCGCTTCATGGACAAGAGCAAGATCGAATGGGGCCTGAAGGTACTTCTCACCTCATTCAATGACCAGGCATCCCTGAAGCAGATGAAGGGCGAGCTTGTCCCGTCAGTGCTCTCCGAGTCACAGTGGGCTGACTGGCAGGCAGCCGCGAAGAAGGAGCTCTCCTCCAACCAGTACTTCGGAATCAGTGATTCAGACAGCGATGTCTATGTGCTCAGGTCAACTCCGATCACCTATGAGGAGAAGGCCCTAGCCCTGTTCAAGGGAACAAAGGGCAAGAAGGAGTTCTATCCCAAACTCAAGATCCTCAGGGACTTCCTCTCACACAAGGGAGAGACAGAGAGCGATGAGTTCGCCGCGATGATCTCCTACTTTGAGAGCAAGGCCCATGTCACCGACCCGGACGGAACTGCCGCATTCCTCGTTCTTGACAACCTCAAGAACAAGAAGGGAATGTCCTTCATCACGCTCAACGGCTCATTCCTGGACTTCTACAACAGGATCTCCAACAAGAAGGAGTTCTTCGAGTCAATCGATGACAACGAGGTCAAGAGAAGCTTCATTGAGAACGTCAAGGACTCAGTGGACAAATGGCTTGATGTGGTTGTCAGCCTCTATCCGTCCTACATGAACGCCTTCATGGCAAAGACAATCTCTGACGGCTCCAAGAAGAGACTCTACAAGGTTCTCTCCGATTCTGTCCTGAGCTGCCGTGAGAATCCTGATTTCTTCATCTATCTCACGAACACCTTCGGACCTAAGGACTGGGAGAAGGCAAAGGTCAGCCAGGAGAACCTGATGATCACAAAGCTCGCCCTCCTCTCCGTCACAAACAAGAGGATCGACAACTCAATCGATGTGGCTGAGAACAAGAAGAGACAGGCACTTCTGATGGATTCACTGTTCAAGAAGGACAAGGAAGTGCAGACATATCTCGAGGCAGCTGATCCGTCACAGGCCCAGAAGCTCTACTCCATCGTCAAGGGAATCCCTGGAATCGAGACAGAGCGTCTCTCCATGAAGCACACCATCATCAACAAGTTCGACAATCACGAGGAGATCCTCGGAGAGAAGCAGGACAAGGAGATTGACAGGAAGAAGATCATTCCGACCGGACTTCTGTGCACAAAAGCCATGCTCGAGGCCAAGAAGCAGGAGCTTGACCACATCATGAACGTCGAGATTCCTGAGAACTCAAAGGAGATCGGAATCGCAAGAGCCCTGGGAGACCTCAGGGAGAATGCTGAGTACCAGTACGGAAAGGACAAGCAGAAGAACCTGAACTTCCTGATGAACAAGCTCACCGACGAGGTCTCAGCCGCGCAGGTGATCTATCCAGAGAACGTTGACCTGCAGTATGTCTCATTCGGCACAAAGGTCACATTCAAGGACAACAAGACAGGAGAAGATGTGTCATACACGCTGTTCGGACCGTGGGAGTCTGATCCGTCAAAGAACATCCTCAACTTCAAGGCGCCTCTCGGACAGGCCATCTACAACATGGAGGTCGGTGAGACAAAGAAGTTCAACATCAACGGTATTGATTACGACTATACTGTCAAGACAATCGAGCTGGCGAACTTCTGATCAGCTCAGACAGTGCCTGAGGAATGACACCTCGGATCTTGTGAAAGGTCTGAGGTGTTTTTTTCTGCCCTTTCCGGTAAGTCTATCAAGGGGAACCCACTCGAACTCGGAGAACTCATCAGAATGCAATTCAAAATCAAATGCTTTCACGGTATAAAAATATGTGCTCCAGCTGAAGAACGGGACCTTGAGTGTCCACTTGCAGACTGCCTGAGTCTCCAGCTCATCGAAGTCAACGCCTGTCTCCTCACGGAACTCCCTCTTTGCGGTGGTAAGCTCGTCAGGGTCAGTCTTCTCCCTTCCGCCACCGGGAACCGCCCATCTCCCGAAGAAAGGCGTGTCTGAGCGCCTGCCCATCAGAAGGCAGCCGTCCTTCACGAGTCCTATTCCTGCACCGTGGTAAGGGAAACGCATGCTCTAGCCTCTCAGGCATCGTCCGCCGTTTGCGTAGAAGCGCTTCAGGTAGTCCTCCTTGAAGGACTGGAAGCGGTCCTCCTCTATGGCCTTTCGGGCACGGAGGATGAGGTTGTACAGGTATGTCAGGTTATGCTCCGTGGCAAGCATTCCGCCGAGCATCTCATTGCACTTGAACATATGGCGCATGTATGCGAGCGAGTACTCGGTGCACGCGCGGCATGTGCAGCTCTCCTGGATGGGACCGTGGTCGAACTCATTGAATGACCTTGAGAGGGTCAGCATGCCGTCATCAGTGAACACGCTACCGTTGCGCGCCGTACGGGTTGCCAGGACACAGTCAAACAGGTCTATCCCGTTCTCAATGGCCTCAAGGATGTAGTCCGGAGTGCCAATTCCCATGACATAGCGGGGCTTGGTGTCAGTGATGTTATCTGCTGTCACGGCAAGGAAATGGCAGAACATCTCCTTTGTCTCACCCACGGAGAGACCGCCTATGGCGATTCCCGGGAAGTCCATGGAGCTGATTGTCCTGGCGCTCTTGATCCTGAGGTCCTCATAGAAGCCGCCCTGCACTATTCCGAATAGGTTTCCCCTGAAGGCACGGCCTGTGAGGTCAAGGAGGCTGTCACGCCTGACAATGGCCCTCTCAGCCCAGAGATGGGTGATGTCCATGGCGTTGAGCGTCTCCTTCCAGGAGATTCCCGGGGCGCTGCAGACGTCGAGCATCATGGCTATGTCGGAGCCGATGACCTGCTGGATGTCAACGACCTTCTCAGGTGTGAATATATGCTTTGAGCCGTCAATATGGCTCTGGAACCTCACACCCTCCTCATGGATCTTGCGGAGCTGGCTCAGCGAGAACACCTGGAAGCCGCCGCTGTCAGTGAGGATGTTGCCGTTCCAGTGGCTGAAATTATGAAGCCCGTCAAATGTCTTCAGGACCTCCACACCCGGACGCAGGTACAGATGGTAGGTGTTTCCCAGGATCAGGTTGTAGCCTATCCTCGCCACATCGTCATGATGGATTCCCTTTACAGTACCGTTGGTTCCGACCGGCATGAACGCGGGAGTCTGGACCACTCCGTGCGGAAGTGTGATCTCCCCTGTCCTTGCCTTGCAGTGTCTGTCCCTGTGATGCTCTTTGTATATTATCTTCTGCATTTTTTATCCCAATTGATCATTGCCTTCTCATTATGGTGCCCATTATGGTCGCAAGAAGGATTATCACGCCAAATGGTATCAGAGTTCCCAGCTGAGGTGCAATCACTCCCTGATCTGCGAGCATGACCGTCATCATCTGCACCACGAAGTACACCACGGCTATGGCTATTGAGCAGACAAGCGAGAAGAAAAGCACATTCTTCTTGAACCTGTAGTTGATGCTGCAGGCAATCAGTATCATGATCAGCGGGCTCAGGCAGCTGAAGAGCCTCTTGTAGTACTCTGTCCCGAGCTTGGCATATTCCTCAGGGTTAAGGCCCTTCATCCTGGACAGGTATGCCCTTGCAAGTCTGAGAGACATCTTTGATATCTCATTCGAGACATTGCGGAAAAGCTGCGGTTCCAGAAGCAGGACCTTGTTCTCCGCCTTGTCCACATAGTCTATTCTCACACCGTCATTTGCTGTCGGAGTATAGACATATGCATCATAGAAGGTCCAGAGCCCGGTCTGGTCATCATATACTGCCCTGTATGCGTCCGTGCGCCTGACCAGCCTTCCGCCCTCAGCGCTCTCAACAAGTGTGAGGTCATAGAGCGTCTGCTCCGCCTCTGAGTACATGCCAGCAAAGACCATGTAGCCGTTCTGCATGTCACTCAGGGCGATGTTGTGGTTGTTTTCAGACCCGGAGGAATCGGTTATCAGCTCCATCTGGAGCTCCTTTGTGTTGGTCGACGGTATGGCTACAAGCTCGTTGAATGCGAAATAAGCCCCGGACAGCAGGATGGCGCTGATAATGACAGGCCTCAGTATCCTCTGGAAGCTCACACCCGCATTCAGGACCGCCATGACCTCATTGTTCGCAGACAACATGGACAGATGATATGTCACCGCAAACAGGAACGCTGGCCCTACGGCAAGCAGAAAAGCCTCCGGGAAATAATATAGCGTGATGGACAGGGCCTTGAGGAAGCTGACATTGTAGCTCATGTACTTGTCCAGATTCGTGAAAAGGTCCACTCCCATCAGCATAAGCGATGCCAGAAGCGATGTTACAAGTCCTATCTTGAGAACTGATGTTGTTGTGTACCTGTCAAGGACCCTGAGCCTCATTTCCTGGTCCTCCAGAGCAGGACAATTCCCGCTATGAAAACAACAGCATTCGGAAGCCACATGAAGACAGCCGGATGAAGTGCGCTCTGTATTGCCCTGACATGCATGTAATAGATGAAGAACCAGTAGGCGCATGCCACGAACATAGATAGCGCAAAGCCCAGAAGACGTCCGTTACGCACACGGAAGAAGCTGATCGGAAATGCCACGAACACCAGGAACGTGCAGGCCAGTGACAGGGCTATCTTCTTCTGAAGCTCGCTGCGGTAATACTGGAAGTAGAAGCTGAAACCCTGGCTGCGCCTTGCATCTGCCAGATCCTCGGCATAGCTTAGCGCGCTGCTGATGCCTGAACCAGATTCCTCCACATCCATGAGGACCTCTCCCAGCTTCACGGCATTGTAGCTGATGTTCGTCATTCTCTGTTTCTCTATGGACTCCTGCTCGGACAGCCTCTCCTGGGCTGCGGCCTGAAGCTGCCTGATCGACATCTGTGAAGGCGTGATGCTGACAAGGCCGCTTGCGTTCGAGCTCAGGTCAAGATAGAGCTCCATGTCTGATGCGCTTGCCAGGGAATAGGACTCCAGAGAGGATGAGTCAGTGATCATAATCTCTGGGTCCTCAAGGTCTATCCTGTACAGATATCTGTTTATGTCAATTACTGTTATACTACCCTTTGATGCAGATATCACCCTGCTCTCGCGGCTGCTTGTGTCATCGAAGATCACAACATCATAGAGGGTGTTCCCGTCCACAAGGCCGTTTGAGATTATCCTCTTACCGAACCGTGTGGAGCTGTAGCTGTCAAGCTCAAGCGTGGGCACGCTCTGAAGTATCTTCGCATAGAGGTCCTTGTAGAGCTCCGTGGTGTAAGGGATCATCCTGTCGGCTATCATCAGCGTGGCGAAGGAGAATCCCAGGGAGATAACAAGAATCGGCATGAATATGTTCCTGACATGGACTCCGCTGGAACGCAAGGCAAGGATCTCGTTCTGTGATGAGAGATTGCCTATGACCATGCTTGCCGATGCCAAGGATGAGAACGGCATGGTGTACATCAGAAACTGTGGGATGGAGAATATGACAAGCATTATCACATCCATCACCCGCACGTTCTTCAAGAGTATCTTCTGGGCCAGCACCAGGATCTGGTTGACGAAGAATATGAAGAAAAAGAAGAGGAAGGCCACGATGAAGGAAAGGATGTATTCCTTCCCCACATATCTGTAAAGCAGCCAGTAATTTCCTCTTCTTCTCATAAAAAATGATTATAACATAACAGGGCAATGTGAGAACGATAGAACATTCATCGAAAATCAAAAAAAACAGGACTTTTCGATGATTTTATCAGATCAGACTCCGGTTGAGCCGAATCCTCCCTGCCCCCTTTCTGTCTCATCCAGTGATGTGACAATCTCAAATGAGGCAGTCTCATGCCTGGCTATGACCATCTGGGCAATGCGGTCCCCGTCATTGATGACAAACGGGACATCGGAGTGGTTTATCAAAATGACCTTGACCTCTCCCCTGTAATCCGAGTCAATCGTACCCGGAGAATTAAGCACGCTGATGCCCGCCTTTGCGGCAAGCCCGCTTCTGGGGCGCACCTGAGCCTCGAAACCTACAGGAAGAGCGATCCTCAGGCCAGTGGGCACAAGAGCCCACTTATGGGGCTCCAGTGTCATTGTCTCGCCATTACCAAGACAGGCGCAGAGATCTGCGCCTGCCGCCTGGCCGGAGCTGTAGACCGGAAGTCTTGCCCCGTCATTCAATTGTACGTGAATAATGCACTTATCCATCAGTTCTCTTCATGTTTCGGAGGTCTTGAATCCTTCTTCTCACGGTTGAAAGGCTTTGAGGGCTTTCTGTCGCGGTCGTTTCTCGGCTTGCGCTCAGAAGGTCTTCTCTCAGGAGCCTTTGTCTCTCCGTCCGGATCAATGGCATCGATGTATGAGAGGCTGAGCCTTCCGCCCGTGCGGTCGATCTCGATCAGCTTCACAGGGATGACCTGACCGACTGACAGGACATCAGAGACGTTCTCGACTCTGGTCCTTGCCAGCTTGGAGATGTGGCAGAGGCCTTCCTTTCCGGGCAGGATCTCGACGAATGCGCCGAAGTCCATGAGCCTCTTGACTGTGCCCTGGTAGACCTTACCGACCTCTGGTTCCTCGATGATGGCCTTGACCATCTCAAGGGCGGCCTGAGCGCATGCTGTGTTCTTGCCGTAGATGGTGACTGTTCCGTCGTCATCGATGTTGACCTCGGCTCCGGTGGCCTGGGCAATACCCTTGATTGTCTTTCCGCCTGTTCCGATGACAGCTCCGATCTTGTCCTCGTCAACCTTGGTTGTGAGGATCTTCGGTGCATACTGGTTGACCTCGGGTCTCGGACCTGCAAGGGTCTTCTCCATGATTCCGAGGATATGGTAGCGGCCTTCCTTGGCCTGCTGCAGGGCCTTGCTCATGATCTCAGGTGTGACACCTGCGATCTTGATGTCCATCTGGAAGGCTGTGATTCCGTCACGTGTTCCTGCGACCTTGAAGTCCATGTCTCCGAGGTGGTCCTCCTCTCCGAGGATGTCAGAGAGAATCTGGTAGCGGCTGTAATCGGCGCCCTCTGTGATAAGGCCCATTGCGATACCCGCGACCGGCTTTGAGATCGGGACTCCTGCGTCCATCAGTGAGAGACATCCGCCGCAGACTGAAGCCATGGATGAGGATCCGTTGGACTCCATGATCTCGGAGACGACTCTGACGGTGTACGGGAACTCGTCCTTTGCTGGGACAACTGCCTGAAGGGCTCTCTGAGCCAGGTGACCGTGTCCGATCTCTCTTCTTCCGGTTGTCAGACGGCCTGTCTCACCGACTGAATATGGCGGGAAGTTGTAATGCAGCATGAAGTTGCTGTAGTTCTTGTCTCCGTCGATATCGTCAAAGAGCTGCTCGTCCTGAACTGTTCCGAGTGTTGTGACTGCAAGGCTCTGTGTCTCGCCTCTTGTGAAGAGAGCGCTTCCGTGTGTCCTTGCAAGGACTCCGACCTCACAGGTGATCGGTCTGATCTCTGTGACGCTTCTGCCGTCGACACGCTTTCCCTCGTTGAGGATGCTGGCCCTGAGGATCTCATATGCAAGATCGTCAAAGAGCTTGGTGATCTGCTCTGATCCATCATGCTCCTCGATGACCTCAGCGAACTTCTCCCTTGTCTCTGCCTGAGCCTGCTTGAGGGCATCGTGGCGTGAGAACTTGCTGGGTCCGAAAGATGCCTTCTCTACAAGCGGTCTGGCGTACTCGCGGATCGGGTCCAGCCATGAGAGATCCTCCGTGACCTCCAGGACCGGAAGCTTAGGCTTTCCTGCAAGCTCCCTGAGCTCGAGCTGGGCATCGCAGAGCTTTGTGATCACAGGCTGCGCGGCAGCTATGGCATCGAGCATGTTCTGCTCTGAGACCTCGTGGGCTCCGCCCTCGACCATTGTGATTCCCTCGCGGGTTCCTGCGACGACGATATCAAGGTCAGACTCCTCGATCTGCTTGAATGTCGGGTTGATGACATATTCACCATTCACAAGGGCAACACGCACACCGGCGATCGGGCCGTTGAACGGGATGTCTGAGATGGTTACTGCAGCGCTGGCTGCGTTGATTGCGATGATATCCGGTGTATTGATCTGGTCTGTTGAGACGACTGTCGGGACAATCTGGATCTCGCGGCTGAAGGCCTTGTCGAACAGAGGGCGCATCGGGCGGTCGATGAGACGGCTGACCAGGATCTCCTTATCCTTCGGCTTGGACTCTCTCTTGAGGAATCCTCCGGGGATCTTTCCGGCGGCATAGTACTTCTCGTTGTACTCGACTGAGACCGGTACATAATCAAGCGGCTGGGAAGGTGCTTCCCCGCAGCAAACTGTGGCAATGACTGCAGAGCCTGCATAGTGCGCATATACGGCTCCGTTTGCCTGCTTGGCGATCTTTCCTGTCTCGAAAACGAGATAATCGTCACCAAGCTTAACTGAAACTTTCTTTACTTCTGACATTTCCTTTCCTTTTTCTTTCTTGTTCTTCTTTTTTTGTTCTTTGTTCCATCTTGTTTCAGGACAATAAGTTACATGCCGCCGCAACTGTTTTGCCCGAAAGCTTTGGAACTGTTGGCAAGACATACTCAAGGCTCCGTGTTACCGGAGCCTTGAACAAGATGTCTTACTTTCTGAGGCCGAGCTCTGCGATAAGCTTTCTGTAACGCTCGATATCAGTGTTCTTGAGGTACTTGAGAAGCCTTCTTCTCTGACCGACCATCTTCAGGAGACCTCTGTTGGAGGCGTGATCCTTGGGATTGGCCTTGAAGTGACCCTGAAGGTCATTGATTCTTGCTGTGAGAAGTGCAATCTGAACCTCTGTTGCACCTGTGTTCTTTGCGTCACCGCCGAACTTTGCGATGAGCTCCTGCTTTGTTTCCTTGGTAACCATTCGTTACGCTCCTAGGAATGTAATCCCATCCGGAGTCATCCGCACAGGCAGCTCCAGAGCCAGATGGTCCTCTGCAACGAAGGCCTCACCTTTTAGGCTGATGCCCTCTGCTGTCGCTTCCACCATGTACTTCCCTGCCTTAGGCAGCAGAAGTCCAAGAGTGCGGACGTCATATAACAGGCGTGTTTGACTCGTATCCTTCAGGTTCTCCGCCGTTGCCTTAAGAGACCTGAGGTCAAGACTGTACGCTCTGCCAAGCAATCTGGACGCTTTGTCCATCTCACCTGTTAGGAGACACCTGCGTATCAGAGAGCTGCTTACCACCTCATTGTCAATGACAACAGGAGGAATCACCCTGAGATATGCAGATGAAGTATATTTGGAGAGCAGGCTGTTTATCTCGGCAGGTCCTGCGCTGTTCGCCCTGGCCCCCACCTTGAAGCTGTCTCCAACAACCATTGCCCTGACCTCATACGACGTACACAGGAGGGCAATGAACTCCTCACCCGACAGTTTACTCATATCGGAGGAAAAGTCAATTACACAATGATAATTAACTCCTCTATCTGCCAATATTTCTTCAAGATCCGACCTGCTTTGCAGTGCAGGCATGTCAGGGGCGGATTGTCTTGCCATCTTCGGGTTGACGGAGAATGTGATTACCACGCTCCGTGCCTCAAGGTCCCTTGCCAGAGAGACAGTCTCATCAATGATCCTCTGGTGCCCCAGATGCATGCCGTCAAAGACGCCTATGCATATTACACTGGGAACGGTCTTGAAGCTGTAGTCAGCAAAAGGCAATGTCCTCATTTATGCACCTGACATATTATCTTGTTATCATTCAACGAATAAACGCATACAGGCTCACCGTCATGCATCAGGATGGCGAATGTGGTTCCCTCCGCTATCCTTTCCCTGACCGAATGCTTCACATAGCCGTTGGCGGCCTTGAATGCCTCTATGTCGTCTATCTCAATCTCTCTTGATCCGGGAAGCATGCTGATCAGCTCCCTGCCCTCCGGAATGAGCTTCAGCGCATCCTCATCGTCGTAGCGTACAGCATCCTCGACCCTGAACGGCCCGATCTGGGTCCTGTAGAGAGTCCTGACAAATGCGCTTGAGAAGCACATGTGGCCAAGGTCCCTGGCAAAGGATCTGATGTAGGTTCCCTTTGAGACATGGAGCCTCATGGTCAGCACCGGGGATTTCCATGAGAGGACCTCGGCAGAATAGATGTTGACCAGCCTGGGTGTGAGGTCCACGTCAGAGGCCCCTGAGCGCGCCATCTGGTAGCTTCTCTTCCCGTTGACGTGAATGGCGCTGTAGACAGGAGGAAGCTGCATCTGAACACCTGTGAGCCTTCTGACAGCAGAGAGTATGACCTCCTCAGACGGAACAGGAGAGGTCTCAACAACCTCTCCCTCCGGATCTAGAGTATCTGTCATCCTGCCGAACTCGATCTCGGCCTCATAGGTCTTGTCAAGGCCCATGAACGCAGGGACCATGTGGGTATAGCTTCCGCAGAGCACTATCATCAGGCCATGGGCGAACTTATCAAGCGTACCGCAGTGGCCTGTCTTCTTGTTGACGTTGCGCTTTATCCTTCCCAGACAGTCGAATGAGGTGATCCCCTCACCCTTGTCCACAAGAATTACAGCGTTCCTGCCCATTTTCACTGTTTGATGCTCTCCAGAAGTGCATCAATCCTGGCGGCATCACGCTCGGTGGTGTCCGCCACGAAGTTCAGCTTCGGGGTGTTCTTTGTCTTGAGCACCCTGGCTATGCGGGCCTGGATGAAGCCTGCGGCACTCTGCAGCGCGGCGACCGAGCTCTCAAGCTGCCTGTCCTCCAGGCATGAGACGTAAAGCGTGGCATAGGCGTTGTCCCTCGAGAGGGATATGTCGTTTATGCTGGCGAAACGGCTCAGCTTGGGGTTCTTGATCTCTCCGCTGACAATGAGGGTGTTAACCACCTCCATTATGCGGGCCTCGTTCCTGCTCTGGATGTAGTCTGCCATCAGATGTACTCCCCTGTGTCCTCAAGCTTACGGGCCTTCTCCTGGATCTCGACGAACTCGAATGTGTCTCCGACCTGGAGGTCCTGGAAATCAGCGATTCCGATACCGCACTCGAAGCCCATGGCTACCTCACGCACATCGTCCTTGAATCTCTTCAGGGATGTGATCTTCACCAGGTCGTGGTTGATCTGGATGTTCTCCCTGATCACGCGGCAGTAGTTGTTGCGCTTGACGCTTCCGCTTGTGACGTAGCATCCGGCGACAAGACCGACCTTGGGCACCTTGAAGACCTGTCTGACCTCTGCGGTTCCGACGTCCACCTCTGTGCGCTCCGGACTGAGCATTCCCTCCATGGCCGCTTTGACATCGTCCACGACGTTGTAGATGATGTTGTACTTGCGGATCTCGATCTTCTCGGCATCGGCGCGGGCCTGTGCCTTGGGCGTGGGCCTGACGTTGAATCCGATGACAAGAGCCGGGTTCTCAGATGCGGATGCCAGGTTGATGTCGTCCTCGATGATGGCACCGGCTGCGGCACGGATGACGCGAACGCGGATCTCAGGCGTGGAGAGCTTCTCCAATGCGCTCTGAATGGCCTCGACAGAACCCTGGACATCACCCTTGATGATGATGTTGAGCTCCTGGACCTCACCTTCCTGGATGGCTGCGTTGAGGGTCTCAAGGGTGACCTTCTTGAACTTGCTGGCCTGGTTCATGCGCTCAAGCTCCTGACGCTTGGCACCGATCTGACGTGCCTGCTTCTCGTTCTCGCAGACCTGGAACGGGTCACCTGCTGACGGGACATCCGAGAGACCTATGACCTCCACAGGGGTGGAAGGACCTGCG
>CACZJR010000028.1 GCA_902781545.1 uncultured Spirochaetales bacterium
ACTTCACCCTTCATAGCCGGATGCGGTCCAAAGGACCAGGTTCCGGGAACCCTCGGACCTGTGCTTGACGGTCTTGATGTTAAACTTGATCCTGAGTCAGGGGAGGTTCTCATCAAGGGACCGAGCGTGATGAAGGGCTACTACAGGAACGAGGAGCTTACAAGGGAGGTCTTCACGGAGGACGGCTATTTCCGCACCGGAGACATAGGGCAGTTCAAGGACGGAAGGCTTGCCATCAAGGGAAGATGCAAGACCATGATACTCGGGCCTTCGGGTGAGAACATCTATCCAGAGAACATAGAGTTCCTGATAAACTCCGAGGAGGATGTCCTTGAGAGCTTGGTGGTGGCGGATCAGGGTGGACTAACAGCAATGATCCGCTTGGATATGAAAGCATTGAAAAAGAAAGGTGTTATTGCAATTGAGGCCATTCAATCAAGATTGGACTCCATTCTCAAGGCTGTCAACGGCAAGCTATCTTCCTTCAGCAGGATCAGGAAGGCAGAGATCCAGGAACTACCTTTCGAGAGAACCCCGACCGATAAGATCAAGAGATTCCTCTATCAGAAAAAAGCCTGAAATCAGGAAACCTGAATATTGCACATTGTCCTCTTGTGAAGTAGATTGAGACCATCAGACTCAGACGGGAGGCTCAGCATGAGGATTGTTGTGATTGACGGACAGGGCGGAAAGATCGGGAAGGCGGTCATTGAGCAGATCAGGCTTTCCGGAAAGCAGTGCCAGATCACTGCGATCGGTACGAATTCCCTTGCCACATCCGCCATGCTCAAGGCCGGTGCGGACATGGGTGCCACAGGAGAGAATCCTGTTGTGATCGCAGCAAGAGATGCTGATGTGATTGTTGGACCGATCGGTATAATAGCAGCGGACTCAATGCTGGGTGAGATAACACCCAGGATGGCAGAGGCAGTGGGCCAGAGCAGGGCAAGGAAGATACTTGTTCCTGTGAACAAATGCTTTGAGGTAGCAGGCGTGAGTGAGATGAGTCTGACTGATTATGTGAATCTTGCAGTTGAGCTGATCTTCAAGGCTTGAAGACGACCTCGAATCTCTCGAGGACTATCTTTGTGTCATCAGTGAATTTCTTTCCCGCCTCATCCATCCACTGGCTGAAGCACTGCCTGTGCGCCTGTCTCCAGTACTCCAGGCTCATGTCTCCCTCTCCCTCGCGTCTTGCATGCTCGGCATCGACATCCTTGAAGGGGACGATGGATACTTCGGTGTCCTTGATGATGCAGAGCGCATTCCGCTCCGAGGCATCCATTATTACACTGTAATCTCCTGCAGAGGGAACTCTCTCATTGTCATAGGCATACAGTTCGTATACGGAGGCTGTTGCTGTCTTCTTCCCCTCAAGGACCAGTCTTGAGAGCTCCTCCGGATCCTCTCCGAAGGTCCATGCCTCGTATTCGTTCTTTTCCGGCCTGTTCTTCTTCGTGAACACAAGCCACATCTCCCTGGCCGTCATTTCCAATGACCCCCTGATTAAGATTTTATTTGGCCGTTGGTCATTCGTCAACAGTAAGAAGTTTTTGTTTTTTCATTTGCCAATCCGTCAAACCTCATTTAAAATGAAACGTTGAATCAATAGGTGTTTGAAAATCATAAAGGAGTAAAGAATGAAAAAACTAGTTGTTATCGCACTTGTTTTCGCTCTTGCCTGCACCTTCGTATTCGCCAACGTCGGCAAGATCAAGGCCACCGCTTACTCCACACTCCCTTCAGGAATGGAGACCACGGTCAAGGTCAAACTCGCAGATGAGCTTGTTTCATCAGTCGTGTTCGGTGCAATAGACTACAGGGTCGACCAGCCGATCGAGTGTGACATCATCAGGGACGAGATCTGCATATTCGACAAGGAGACCACAAAGAGGGTGTCCATCGGAAAGCTGGAAGTTCTCTGATGCATCTGAAATGCAGGAGGGCTGTCACGGCGGTCCTTCTTTTTCTTTTACTCATGCTTGTCTCATGCTCTAGAAAAACTCCTCAGGCAGCTGTGCGCTCCGAGGTCTTTTACTCGTACTTTGACACCGTCAGTGAGATAAGCAGCTATGCCGGAGATTCAGAGGAGGCCTTCCGGAAAAACGCAGCCTCTGTCTCCGCACTTCTTGAGCACTGGCACAGGATGCTGGACATCTACCATGAGTATGACGGAATGAACAACCTCTGCACCGTGAACATGCGCGCCGGAGGGGAGCCTGTACCTGTTGACAGGGACCTGATTGACTTCGTCCTCTACGCAAAGGACATGTGCACGCTCACTTCTGGGGAGATGGACATCTCGCTCGGTGCTGTTCTGAGGCTCTGGCATGAAGCAAGAAACGCTGAGGCCTCTTATCTTCCCTCGGATGAGCAGCTGTCCGATGCCTACAGGCATGTCGGCTTTGACAGGCTTGAGATAGATACTCAGGCATGCACGCTGCGCCTGTCAGATCCCTTGGCAAGCATGGATCCGGGTGCCTTGGGGAAGGGTTATGCTGCTGAGGAGGCTGCCCAGATGCTGATCTCCGAGGGCATCACAGGGTATGTGATAAACCTCGGGGGAAACATCAGGTGCATAGGCACAAAGGCTGACGGAAGCCCCTGGATAACCGGAATCAGGGATCCTGAGAACCCGGAGAAGCTTGCAGTCACCCTTAAGATATCTGACTGCTCATGCGTCACAAGCGGAGGCTATGAGCGGTTCTTCTCGGTCAACGGGGTGCGCTATGCGCACATAATCGACAAGGATACCCTTTATCCTGCTGTCGGATTCTCATCCGTGTCCGTGGTCTGCAAGGACAGCGCGCTTGCGGATACGCTCTCAACTGCGCTGTTCTGCATGAGCTATGAGGACGGCCTTTCACTGGTGTCCTCACTTGATGATGTCCAGGCTTTATGGATTCTGGATGACGGCTCTCTGAGATACACAAAAGGCTTTGGTCTTGCTATACTGAAAACATGAGCAGAAAGCATCCGACCCTGATCAGGGACATTGTCCTCATCATTGCCGTCCTTATGGCCGGGGTTGTTCTTCTGTTTGTCCTCAGGGGAAGGAACAAAGAAGGCTCTTATGTGGTTGTAATGTTCCAAAATGAGGAAAAAGCTAGATATTCATTAGCATTAGATGGAGTTTATGACATCAATGATGGTAAAAACGTCATTGAGATACTTGACGGAAAAGTCAGGATGCATGATGCGGACTGCCCTGACAGGTACTGTGTCAGACAAGGCTGGATCGAGTATGACGGACAGAGCATAATCTGCCTGCCTAACATGATTACGGTCATGGTGAGCGGAGGGGACAGGACAGTTGACTTTGTCCTTTGAGTGAGAAGATGGAGACACGGAAGGTTGCCAGAATCGGGATGCTGATGGCTCTTGCCATGATTCTCTCCTATGTGGAGAGTCTTTTCCCTGCGTTCACGTCCATACCAGGGGTGAGAATAGGGCTTGCCAACCTTGCCGTTGTCTTTGCCCTTTATACCCTTGGCTTCAGGGAGGCCTTTGCGATATCCCTTCTCAGGGTTGTCCTCTCCTCACTTCTATTCGGGACGGTCCTCTCCATGGCGTATTCTGCCGCAGGCGCTGTCCTGTCCCTGATTGTCATGGCTGTTCTGAAGCGCACAGGACTTTTCGGGGTGCCTGCCGTAAGTGTCTGCGGAGCTGTCTCACATAATCTTGGACAGATTGGCGTGGCATGCCTTATACTTAATGCAAAAGGTCTGATATACTATGTTCCTGTGCTGATAATAGCCGGGGTGGCGTCAGGACTTGTCATTGGTCTTACCGCCTCTGTTCTTGTCAGCAGGATCGGTTCTGTATCCGAGGAGAGTGAAGATGGAAAACAACGACGAGAGAATTGAGAGCAACACAGCTGAGGATAAACCGAGGTTCTCACCGGTCTTCTTTGAGGTCGGCGGGGTGATTGGAAAGATCGAGAGGGCCATCCACTGGGCCACATCGGTCATCATGCTTCTCCTGTCTGTTCTGGTGCTAGCAGGCATTGCCATCTCCACGGTGAGGGTTCCGGGTCTTTTCAGGAATCTTCTCTCCGCCAAGGAGAACTCGCTTCTCTCTCTTCTTGAGTTTGCCGCGGAGATCATAATGGCGGTCGAGCTGATCCACGTGATCATCGCCCAGAACATGGAGTCCGTAATAGAGATCCTGATGATCGCATTCACCAGGGAGCTTGTCATCAAGCAGTGGAACATGTGGGAGCTTCTCATCGGTGTGGCGATTGTAGGCGGCCTGTTCGCGATTCGCAAATACCTCGTGAGTCAGAAAAGAAAGATCTGAGACAATCATGTCGTTCGCTTGCATTGAGGAGGTCTGCCATTCATTCGGGAGCAATAGGGTCCTGAACGCCTTTAGCCTTAGGCTCGAGAGCGGCAGATTCACAGTTCTTGCAGGCCGTAACGGCTCCGGCAAGACCACAGCGGCAAGGCTTCTCAATGCATTGGTCATCCCTGACCGGGGAAGTGTCATTGTCGACGGCTATGACAGCAGGGATAAAGCCTCCGTCTTTGAGATCAGGAAAAGAATCGGTCTTGTACTCCAGAACCCTGAGAACCAGATTGTTGCAGATACAGTTGAGGACGATGTGGCATTCGGGCCTGAGAACCTCGGATTGTCTTCAGATGAGATACGCCGCAGGGTAGATGCCAGCCTCAAGGCAGTAGGCCTTTATGATAAGCGTCTGGATAATCCGTCATCTCTTTCTGGCGGCCAGAAGCAGAAACTGGCTATAGCCGGGGTTCTTGCGCTGGGTCCCAAGTGCATCATCCTTGACGAGTCATTGTCCATGCTTGACCGTCCCAGCAGGGCGGATCTCCTTAAGTTGATCCGTAGGCTGTGCGATGAGGACGGCATTGCGGTCCTGCTCATCACACATGACATGGAGGAGGCGGCATACTCCGACTATGTCTATGTCATGGACGGCGGGAGTGTTGTGATGAAGGGAAGTGCCGCTGAGATTCTCACTGATGAGAGGAGCCTGCATCTTCATGGCCTGAGGACACCTGTTGCCTGCGCCGCAGCCTCAAGGCTCAGGGAGAAAGGATATCCTGTCCCTCAGGATGTGCTGACAGAGGAGGATCTTCTCTCCTTCATTGGAGGTGCGGCATGCTGAGGGATGTAACTCTTGGCCGCTATTATCCGGCAAGGTCAGTCCTGCACTCGCTGGACCCGCGGACCAAGCTTGCTGGTCTTATCATCTATATCGTCACTGTCTTTCTGGCTTCCACTCCGGTCTCACTTGCCGCAACATTCCTCGCTCTCTGCGTCCTGGTGGTTCTGTCCAAGGTGCCGGTGAGGTTCATGATAAAGGGGCTTCTGCCTGTTGCGTTTATCCTTGCGTTCACAGCCGCGCTTAACATCATCTTTGCCGTAGACGGAGTGTGGAAGGCCATCCTGATAACAGTCAGGACCCTTGAGGTCGTGTTCGGCTCGAACATCCTGACGCTGACCACACAACCCAGGGCCATCTCTGACGGGGTGGAGAAGGGCCTCTCATGGATGAGAGTGTTCAAGGTTCCAGTTCATGACATGGCAATGACTGTCTCAATAGCCTTCAGGTTCATCCCTATCCTGGCAGATGAGGCGGGCACGGTGATGGATGCCCGGAAGTCCAGGGGCGCATCCTTCTCGGGCGGTCTGATAAAGAAGAGCCGTGCCCTCATCCCTGTTGTGGTTCCACTGTTCGCATCTGCTTTCAGGCGGGCGGATGATCTGTCCGTTGCAATGGACAGCAGGCTCTACGGTTATTCAAGGACTGGAGGTTCTCTTCATCCCCTGAGATACAGAGGCTGTGATATGGCGGCATATGTCATGATGTTGTGTTACATGGTTGCCATGATAATCATGAAGGTGGTAGGAGCATGAGCCAGATAATCAGATTCCAGGATGTCTCGTACTCATACGCAAAGGGAACACCTTATGAGAAGAAGGCCCTTGAAAATGTCTCAATATCTGTTGAAAGCTGTGATTTTCTTGGGATATATGGGCTATCAGGCTCTGGGAAGTCCACCTTGCTAAGGCTGGCTGCGGGCCTGATCAAGCCCTCATCGGGCCAGATTGAAATCGGCCGGAGCGCCAGGGTGGGCCTTGTATTCCAGTTCCCGGAGAACCAGCTCTTCGGCTCGACCGTGCTTGATGATGTGATGTTCGGGCCCCTGAACATGGGCCTGGAAAAGGATAAGGCAAGGGAAATGGCAGAGACGGCATTAAGGCAGATGGGCCTTGGAGCAGAGTTTTACAACCGTTCTCCGTTCAGTCTCTCCGGTGGTGAGAAGAGGCGTGCCGCCATTGCCGGGATCCTGGCCATGGGCACGGAGGTCCTTGCCATGGACGAGCCTCTTGCAGGCCTTGACCCGGAAGGTCAGGAAAGCCTGTGTGACATTCTTGAGAGGCTGAACGAGAAAGGACGCACGATAATCGTCGTCTCCCATGACAGTGACGTCTTGGGCAGAAGATGCAGAAGCGCAGTTGTTCTTGAGAACGGAAGGGTCTCTGACTGTGGAAGCTCTGGTGATGTCTTTTCGCGTAATCCCGGTTTTGCCCCGCTTTCCTTCAGGGTCATGGAGAAGGTGAAGGCCATGGGCATAAATCTGTGATGAGCTCATTTCTGCGGCATATGGGCTGATGTGGTTATACCTTAGAGAAACATTGCCATATATAGCGGAATGCTCAGGATTATGTTTTTGAACTCCCCGATATTTCCGTCGATGAGTTTATAGGCTATTGGAATGCCGGGGCTGTTCTTCATTATGGAATTAAGGGACGTGGCTTTTGTGTTCCCGCTCTTTACTTCAATGGGTATCGGGTTTCCGTCTGTCTGGATGAGGAGGTCTATCTCCTGTTTCTTGGTTTCGTTCCGATAGAACCAGATGCGGTGGTTCTTCTTTATGAGTATGTCTCCATTTATCAACATTTTCAGAAATAATAGGATTTGAATCGGCAAAAAAAAGCCATCGGATGACCGATGGCTTTGAATTATCCGTGAAGTAAGATTACTCCTCTACGATAGCTCCAACCGGGCAAACTGATGCGCATGTTCCGCACTGTGCGCACTTGTCCTGATCGATGACATAGATGTCACCTTCGCTGATTGCCTCGACCGGGCACTCGCCTGCGCATGTTCCGCATGCTGCACAAGAATCGGTAATTCTGTAAGCCATTTTGATCTCCTTATGAAAGATTCCTTTGTTACCTCAAATGATAGTCATTGACAGGTCTGGAGTCAACTACAATGACAATAACTTATTGAAATGTGTTGTTTCGATTTTACGTTTTTATTATCATCATTACCTATGAAGCAACTGGTTCTGGCTGAGAAGCCTAGTGTGGGAAAAGAGCTTGCCCGCGTGCTTGGATGCACCAACAGGGGAAAGTATCTTGAGAATGAAGATTATGTCGTAACCTGGGCCCTCGGGCACCTTGTCACCCTCTGTCCTCCTGATTATTACGGGGCCGAATACAGGCACTGGACCCTCAGGAACCTTCCGATCCTTCCTGAGAAGCTGGAGACCATGGTCATTGACAAGAGCAAGGACCAGTTCGAGACCGTCAAATATCTTCTGGGAAGGGATGATGTCGAGGGCGTCATAATCGCAACGGACGCAGGCCGTGAGGGTGAGCTCGTGGCCCGCTGGATCCTCAAGCAGGCAGGCTGCAGCAAACCGGCCAAAAGGCTTTGGATAAGCAGCCAGACAGACCTTGCCATCCGTCAGGGATTCGCAAATCTCAGACCCGCATCTGACTATGATAACCTCTATGCCGCGGCAGAGAGCCGCTCCTATGCCGACTGGTATGTGGGATACAACGTGTCCAGGGCAATGAGCTGCCATTTTGACACAAGACTCTCGGCAGGCCGTGTGCAGACACCGACACTGGCGCTGATCACAAGCAGGGAGGATGAGATCGAGGATTTCGCCGGCCGCTTCTACTGGACCATCAAGGCGGATTTCGGCTCGTTCAAGGCCTCATGGTACTCAGCTGACAACACGATCAGGATCAATGAGGAGGCAAAGGCCAACGAGATAGCCGAAAAGCTCAAGGGCGCCAAGGGCGTTGTCTCCAGCATAAGGGAAGTCCCCAAGGCAGAGAAGCCGCCTTTGGCTTACGACCTAACCGAGCTTCAGCGCGATGCGAACAATGTCCTGGGATTCTCCGCAAAGGAGACACTGGACACGCTTCAGCGCCTTTATGAGGTCTACAAGATCGTCACATACCCCAGAACAGACAGCCGCTACATCACAGCAGACATCGTCCCGACAATCCCGGAGCGCCTTGCCGCATTGAGTGCAACGGCTTTCGGACAGAGGGCACTCTCCCTCTCAAGAAACGGAATCAGGACAGACCTGTCCCGCCTTGTCAACGACGAGCTTGTCAGCGACCATCATGCCCTTCTTCCGACGGAGCAGAAGGTCGATGTCACAAAGCTCAGCGCAAATGAGAAAGCCCTCTGGGAGCTGATCATCACAAGGTTCCTTGAGACCCTGTCAGGCGATTACGAGTATAAGACAACAACTGTCGAGGTCACCGCCGAGGGTGAGAGGTTCGTCACAAGGCTGACACTGCCGGTGAAGCAGGGCTGGCGCGATGTGGCACGTGACATCGGAAGGCGCAGCGCCGCATCCACTGAGGATGAGGGCGATGACAACCCGCTGATCCTGAGACTTGCCGAGGGTGAGGAGCTTGAGATCAAGGACGTGGTCCTTAAGAGAAGCGCGACTCTTCCGCCTGACAGATACACGGAGGCGGATCTTCTCTTTGCCATGGAGCATGCGGGACGCTTTGTCGAGGATGCCGAGCTCAAGAGCCATCTTGAGAACGGGCTCGGGACTCCTGCCACAAGAGCGGACATCATTGAGAAGCTGATCCAGAACAACTGTATCGAGAGGCACGGCAAGGAGCTTGTCCCCACAGCCAAGGGCCGTGAGCTTGTAAGGCTTGTGCCGGTTCAGCTCAGGAGCGCGGAGCTCACAGGCAAGTGGGAGCAGAGACTTTCTGAAATCTCAAAGGGTTCTGAAACAGAGGCTCCGTTTATTGCAGATATTAAGAAAAACGCAACTGATCTGGTGAATCAGGTCATTGCTAACCGTGATAAGTTCGATCCGTTCCTCATGGGCGACAAGCTCAAGCCATGCCCGTCATGCGGCTGGCCGATGATGACTGTGCTTGATGAGTATGACAGGCCGCATCACGTCTGTCAGAGATTCTCATGCGGCTATGAGGAGATGGAGGTCAAGAAGCGTGTGGAGGTCGAGCCTTCCGAGGTTGTGCCCACACATGCAAGCGCATCCCCTGTGAAGCGGGTAATCGCATCTGCGGCCCCGTCGTCAAGCGGAAAGAAGACCATCGTCATCCACAAGAGCTCCGTGAAGGCCGCTGTGGCAAAGGCGACTCCGCAGGTCAAGTGGGAGACGGTCATAGAGGTTGTCAAGCCAAGCCACTACAGGCCGCGCAATGACTTCAGGCCGGAGAGAAAGCCTGACAGGCCTGAGAGGCAGGACAGGAGCAGGGACAGGAGGGACTTCCGGAAGGATGACTCGACCAGAAGCGCCTTTGCAACAAGAGAGAGCTCGACAGGAGGGACATTCGCTGACTTCATCAGGGCATCTGAGGAGAGAAAACGCCGCGACGAGGAGAAACGAAAGAGCAAGAAGTGATTCCCTCTGTTTGCTAAATTTTATCCGTGCTATAATGACGGAAACGGGCATATGGTCATCTTGAAGGCATTGTTGTACATCATTATCTCGGTCCTCGGTCTTTTTGTGGGTATGGTCCTGCTTTGGGCTCTGACCGGTATCCTCTATAGCCTGACCGTGACCAGGAAGGTCTATAAGAGAAGCACGCCGCTTGCAAGGTTCCTTGGGGCGTTCACCACATGGGCGCTGTGTTTTTTCTCCAGGTCCCACGTCAAGGTCATTGGAGAGGATCTGATACCCAAGGACACCCGTTTCGTCTATGTGGCGAACCACCGCTCAAGATTCGACCCGATGGTCGTCATGTACAAGCTTGCCCGTTACAGGGTGGCGTTCATATCAAAGCCTAGCAACTTCAAGATCCCGTTTTTCGGAAAGATCCTCAGGAAGTTGTGCTTTCTGGAGATTGACAGGTTTGATCCCAGGGCCGCAATGGATACGGTAAACAATGCTGTTGACATACTCAAGGCCCAGGCAAGCTCAATAGGGTTCTATCCTGAGGGGACAAGGAGCAAGGACGGAAAACTGGGACCGTTCCACGGTTTCATGTTCCGTATCCCGAAGAGCGCCGGTGTTCCTGTGGTTGTGGCGGTGACATATGACACCGAGCAGATTGCAAAGAGGTTCCCGTTCCCAGGTGGGGCGAGAGTCACGATAAAGATTCTGGGAGTGCTGGGCAGGACTTTTGTCAGCACTCATAAACCGGTGGAGATCAGCGAGACTGTCGAAGCCATGATAAGAGAAGAACTCGGACAGTGAGAGAGAGAGGAAGGCATGTATTACATTCTTTACAATGCAAAGTCGGCAGGTGGAACGGGCGAGAAGACAGCCAGGAAGCTTGAGGAGATCCTGAAGGGTGAGAAGCTTGAGTTCAAGGCTGTGAATGAGATGGACTACCGCAGTTTCTTCACATCCGTTGACCCCGAGGCAAAGATAGTCCTCGTGGGCGGTGACGGGACTTTGAATTACTTTGTCAACGATGTCCGAAGGCTGGATATCAAGAATGAGATCTACTTCTTTGCCGGTGGTACAGGCAATGATTTTCTGAAGGACCTGGAGCTTGATCCGGAGAAGGGGCCTTATGACATCTCCAAGTATCTGAAGCATCTTCCGAGCGTTGTGGTGAACGGACAGAACTGGCTCTTCCTCAACGGCGTTGGTTATGGAATTGACGGTTACTGCTGCGAGGTCGCAGACCAGATGCATGCGAACGGCGTCACTGACGTCAACTACGCCGGAATCGCGATCAAGGGTCTTCTGGGCAAGTTCAAGCCTCGCGATGCCAAGATCACCGTCGACGGAAAGAGCTACAGCTTCAAGAAGGTCTGGATCGCCGCGACCATGAACGGCCGTTACTACGGCGGCGGAATGATGAACGCTCCCAAGCAGGACAGGCTGAACAAGGACGGAAAGCTCTCCTTGGTGGTCTTCCATGGAAGCGGAGCCCTTCATACTCTGATGATCTTCCCGTCAATCTTCAAGGGTGAGCATGTGAACCACACCAAGCAGGTCTCTGTCTTTGAGGGCTATGACATCACGGTTGAGTTCAGCAAGCCGTGCGCGCTGCAGATAGACGGTGAGACAGTCCTCAACGTGACTGACTATCAGGCAAAGAGCTACAAGAAATAAAGACAGTATTATTCCGGGGTCTTCCAGTTCTCGCAAAGGGTCTGGAAGTCCGTCTTGTAAAGACCGATCCTCGGTTTGACTTCCTCGTTTATGACCTTTCCCTGCATCTTGGGTCCCTTTCGGATGAAGTTGCGTCCCTTGATCTGATGTACTGAAAGCGCCTTGGAGTAGAATCTCTCAAAGCCCTGTTGCTCTGAGCGGTCCTCTATCAGAAACTGCTTTGCATAGAACAGGACCGCTATGTCACTCATGGTGTAGACAGGATATCCGTAGAGCCAGCACCTTACACCGAAGTCAAGCGTCTGCCAGTATGCGCCGGAGATATCCTCATCGTAGCCGCGCAACCTCTGGAAAAGGGCCCTGTCATAGAGGCCTATTCCCAAAAACGGATAAAGGTTGGCATGGCATTTGGCGGTGGGCATGAATGACAGGGGTTCGACCTCCTTGCCCTGCATGTGCGGTGCCCTGAGGGTGGGAATCTCCTCGTTGCTCTTGTTGAATATCCACGGGCTGATCATCGCAGGATGGTCTTCGGCCTTCATCTTGGCCTCGATGGGCTTCCAGTCGAAGTTCATCAGGTTGGTGTCGCTTCTCATCGTCAGAAAGTATGTGGTCATGCAGACATCGGCAAGAGCATTGACGCGTTCTGCCAGGGAAGGGGCCTTTGGGAACACTATGAATGTCACATCGGGATAGCGGGCCTGCATCTCCTCAACGGGGAAGCGCTCCGACTGTGAGACCACATGGAGGCAGTAGTTGAAGTTGCCGACGAACCAGTCAAGTGTGGAGAAGAGGTCCTCCACCGTTCCTGTGTCCATTATGCCTACTGCGAGGAACTCCTCCCTGTGGAGCTGGTTGATGAGCTGTCCTATGTCCTGTTTTCTGCTGATGATGGAATACTTCTGGTTCACAGTTAAAATAGTAAACGCAAACAGGGAATTCTTCAATTACCTTTGTGAGCTGTCTCAGACATCAAGTCTGATTGTCAGCATCTGCTCGTCCACCTCATAATCGACCTTTGAGACCGAGATGCCCGCGAAATCCCTGATTGCCTGGATTATACCGCTGCGGGTGAAGAGGTCGTCAATTGCCTCCGTGAAGGCCCTGTAGCTCGTGAACCTGCAGACAGGCCCTATGCCGTAGTCCACGGCCCGGAGCATGGCCTTTGCCACATTCTCCCTGCTGTAGGTGTCAACCGACATCCCGTGAAGGCGGAAGAACTCAAGGTCGTTTGATGAGCATTCAGGTATGGGAACGGGGTTCTCAATGATGTGGGTGCGGCAGATCTCCTCCGTTGTGGTGCAGAGGAAGCGGTAGTCCGGAGCGTCCTGGCCGGAAGAGACCGAGAGGCCGCTGGTTACGTCCACGTGGTACCACTTCCCGTCAAGCTGCACCAGGTTCCACTCATGGCCTATGGTGGTGCTCAGCATCCCGGAGCTCTGCGTAAGCCGCCCGAAGACAACGGTGCAGGGGATCTCCAGGCACTGCATTATGAACTCAAAGGCCTTGGCGAATGAGGCGCAGACTCCGCTTCTTCCAACCATGACGGAGTACATGCTCTGGTCGAGGTTGAGCTCATCATAGGTGCAGTTCTCAATCATATAGTCGTAGACTGCCTTGACGGTATCATAGGAGGCGGATGTGCCCGTCTGTAAGACAATGGAAAGAAGCCCCTGATAGATGCTGTTGTTGGCCTCTGCTATGGCTGTGCGGCTCATGTTGTACGTGAACTCGACCCTGCGTCCGGAGATGGCGTTGTTCACGTAGCTTGTCACATATGTGTATCCGTCTGTCCAGAAGACCTCCGGATGATCCATCAGGAAGCAGTCATAAGCCTTCTGGATAGTCTCCTGCGGGATGGATCCGCAGTTCCAGCTTGGAATCAGATGTGTCAGGCAGTCGCGGATGGCGTCATATGCAAGCTGCTCAATGCCGCTCAGGCAGTCATAGCAGTATGTGTCCACACCGCTTGAGAACACAGGATAAAGGGCAAGGAGGATCAGGGCAATAAGGAGGATGATGCGCCTTTTAGACATCCGCGCCTCCTTTCCCGAGTGATCCCTGAGCCTTGAGCCCGTCGAAGCCTGATCTTCTCAGGACCTCATAGACTGCAACGGCAACGGCGTTGGAGAGATTGAGGGACCTCTTTCCCTCAAGCATGGGGATGCGGACGCACCTTTCCCTGTGCATAAGAAGAAGGTCCTCATCAAGGCCTCTGCTCTCACGGCCGAATACAAGCCAAACATCCTGGCTTGAAAGCAGCTCTTCAGATGGGATGTCCCAGTAGTTATGAGTGCCTTTCTGTGAGAAAAACCACATTTTTTCATGGGTATGTGCGGAAAAGAAGGCATTATTGTCGGGATACTCGTATATCTCCAGACCGTCCCAGTAATCCAGCCCGGCGCGCCTGAGGTGCCTCTCGTCCAGGGAGAATCCCAGAGGGTGCACGAGATGAAGGGCACATCCGGTGGCACTGCATGTCCTGGATATGTTGCCTGTGTTCTGGGGGATCTCCGGCTGGAAAAGGACGATGTTTATCTTCATCGGTTCTAGAATAGCACGTTTACAGACTGTGGTATACCACATGCATGCGTGTGCGTGTTGAAAGCCTCTGCGCTTTTGTATTATAGTTCTTGAGGAGTCAGGCCCAGGGCCTGAACGTACAGAGGAAAAGAAAATGATTGATTACAGAGAGCTGAGAACCAGACGTGACGAGATCGCAAAGAACATCGTCGACAGGAACATGAATGTCGATGTCGATGAGGCAATAAGGCTTCAGGACAAGAGATCCGAGCTGATGAAGCTCGCGGAGGACCTCAGGGCAGCGAGGAACCTTAACGCCCAGAGGATGAAGGGCAAGATGGACAATGAGGCTCGTCAGGCGCTGATCAATGAAGGCCGTGACATAAAGGAGCGCATAGCAAGCACCGAGAGTGAGCTCGAGGTCGTGGACAAGGCGTTCAACACCATCATCAGGCAGATCCCGAACTACGCTCATCCGAGCGCACCGGTGGGAAAAGAGGACAAGGACAACACAGCCATCAAGTATGTCGGAAAGCCCCCTGTATTCAACTTCAAGCCGCTCGACCATGTCCAGCTCGGCGAGAAGCTTGACCTGATTGACTTCGAGACAGGAACAAAGGTTAGCGGACCCAAGTTCTACTACCTGAAGAACGAGGCGGTCCTGCTTCAGATGGCCCTGGAGAACTATGCCATGAACATTGTCATCAAGCACGGTTTCACACCGTTCATCACACCGGATGTCGCCAAGGAGGAGATCCTTGAGGGAATCGGTTTCAACCCGCGCGGAGCAGAGAGCAACATCTACACTGTCGAAGGCACAGGAACCGCACTTGTCGGAACAGCAGAGATCACCTTGGGCGGATACTACAGCGGAGAGACACTTGAGAAGAGCGCCCTCCCAATCAGGATGACAGGACTGTCACACTGTTTCAGGCGTGAGGCTGGCGCAGCAGGCCAGTTCTCAAAGGGTCTTTACAGGGTCCACCAGTTCTCAAAGCTCGAGATGTTCGTCATCTGCCTGCCTGAGGACTCTGACCGCCTCCATGAGGAGATCCTCGCCATTGAGGAGGAGATCTTCAGCGGACTCGGACTGGCATACAGGGTCGTGGACACATGCACCGGAGACCTCGGGGCACCGGCATACCGCAAGTTCGACATCGAGGCATGGATGCCCGGACGCGGAGAGGAGGGCGAGTACGGTGAGGTCACATCCACCAGCAACTGCACCGACTACCAGAGCCGCAACCTCAACGTCAGGTACAAGGACGATGACGGCAAGACCAAGTTCGTCCACATGCTCAACGGAACCGCAGTAGCTCTCTCAAGGGCTGTCGTGGCCGTCTTGGAGAACTACCAGCAGGAGGACGGAAGCATCAGGATCCCTGATGTTCTTGTCCCGCTGATGGGCGGACGCAAGGAGATAAGACGCTGAGTCTTGACTTCTGAAAGGAGGCAATTCAATGGTTTTTGACGTATCAGCACTGACAACTGACTTCTATGAGCTGACGATGATGCAGGGTTATTACCTGAACAATGAGAACCCTGATGTCGTGTTCGACATGTTCTACAGGAAGAACCCGTTTGACGGAGGCTATGCCGTATTCGCAGGGCTTGATGAGATGCTCTCCGAGCTTGAGAGCCTGAACTTCAGTGCCAATGACATCGCATACCTGAAGAGCCTCAATATCTTCGACCAGAGGTTCCTGGATTATCTTTCGACTTACCGCTTCAAGGGCGACATCTATGCCCCCAAGGAGGGTACGACTGTCTTCCCGGGCGAGCCTCTTGTAAGGGTCCACACCAAGCTCATCGACGCCCAGCTGATCGAGAGCCTCCTTCTGAACACCATCAACTTCCAGACACTGATCGCCACAAAGGCCATGAGGGTCTGCACCGCCGCAAAGGACGGGACTGTGATGGAGTTCGGCCTGAGACGTGCCCAGGGAATGGACGGCGGGCTCAGCGCATCAAGGGCCGCCTATATCGGAGGCTGCAAGCTCACAAGCAACACACTTGCGGGAAAGGTGTTCGGCATTCCTGTCGGCGGCACAATGGCCCACAGCTGGATCATGGCCTATGACAGCGAGCTTGAGGCATTCAGGGAGTTCGCGAAGACTTACCCGAACAACTGCATCCTCCTGATTGACACCTATGACACCCTGGGAAGCGGAATAGAGAACGCCATAATCGTCGGAAAGGAGCAGAAGGCCAAGGGCCTGAAGATGGGAGTGAGGATCGACTCCGGAGACCTCTCATACCTTGCAAGGGCAGTGCGCCAGCGCCTTGATGAGGCCGGCCTTGAGGATGCCACGATCTGTGTCTCCAACGACCTGACTGAGGAGATCATCACAACCCTTGTCAACGACGGTGTTCCCATCAACTCATGGGGAGTGGGAACCAACCTTGTAACCGGCGGAAACCAGAGCGCTCTGGGCGGTGTCTACAAGCTTGCAGCCAAGAGAAGGCCGGACGGATCATTCCAGCCGACCATCAAGGTCAGCAACTCATATGCCAAGACGACGAATCCAGGAATCAAGCAGATCTACAGGTTCTACGGTCCGGATGACCTTGCCATTGCAGACCTCATCACCCTTGATGACGAGGTCATTGAGCCAGGCAAGGACCTGATCTTCTTCCATCCGTTCACGGACGGTGACCTGTTCCAGCTCAAAGCCGGTAAATACTCCAGGTATGAGAAGCTTCTGAACCTTGTCATGAAGGACGGTAAGATATGCATGGAGAGGAGTTCGCTCAAGGACATCCAGGCATTCGCCAAGGAGAGCCAGAGCCACTTCCACCGCTCATACAAGAGACTCATCAACCCGCACATCTACAAGGTCTCCCTCTCAAAGAAGCTCAAGGAGCTGAAGCATGACCTGATCCTTGAGACAAAGGGAATCAGCAGCAAATGAGACTCGAGACTAAACAGAGGACGTGCACCGTCCTGGGCCTGGCTTTCCTTGTGATCTTCCTGCTCTTCACGTACATGGTCATGAAATATGATGCAGCCCCGGTCGGGTTCGGGGGATCTGTGATCGGTTTCTCCAGGTTCAACACCGCCTTCCATGAGCTCTTTCCCGGAGACAAGGGCTGCTATGCCGCATCCGAGACCTTGGGATACATCTGTCTGATGCTGGCCGGTGCCAACGCTATCATAGCCATAGCCGACTTCATCAGGCACAGGGGAATCATGAACATGCACAGGAGGAACATCATCACCATGTGCTACTATGCTGTTGTGGTGGCCTTCTATGTGCTCTTTGAGTTCGTGGTGATCAACCAGCGTCCTACAGAGGCAGAGGCATCTTATCCGTCAAGTCACACCATGCTGGCCCTGTGCGTGCTTTACAGCGAGTTCGTGCTTCTGGGCTTTGCCGCTGAGCGCAACAGGTCCTGGGCGTCTGTCTTCAGGATCGTCTGCATTGTGGCGATGCTCTCAATGATCGCTTTCAGGCTTCTCAGCGGGGTGCACTGGTTTACCGACATCTGCGGCGGAATCCTGCTCTCCCTTTCTCTGATGATGTTTTACAGAGCGTGCATCTGCCGTTTCTGCGAGAGATAACTCACTGGCCTTCCGGAGTTTCAGCCCCTTTGCTCCGAGATTATGGACTACCTTGTCCAGGTTTCTCTTTCTGTGGTCTGCCTCGGAGAAGAGGCTGTCCTGTATCGGGGTATCACCTGCGTAAAGCTGATACAGTCCAAGGCCTATGAGCCTTATGCCCTGACCGCTCTTCCACTTGGAGAGAAGAAGCTTCCTGCCTGCGTTGTAGATCTGGTCGGCGTTAAGGATCGGGTCCTCCGGAGTGTCCTGGACTGTGATTGTCCTGAAGTCCTCTCCCCATCTGAGCTTTAGCCCCACGGTGCGAGCCATCATGCCCTCATCAAAGGACCTTGCCATGAGCTCAGAGCTCATCCCAAGAAGCACTTGACAGAGAGTCTGCTCATCCTTGATGTCCTCATAGAACGTGGTCTCTGTTGAAATCGAATGTGTCTTGGACTTCTGGAACATCAGTCCCGGATCCTGACCCCTGCATGCCAGATAGAGGTACTGGCCGAATGAGTTGCCCAGCATCCTCTGAAGTGACTCAAGATCGTATTCGCGTACCTGCTGAGGTGTAAGGATGTGGCGGCTCTCAAGGGCGGCAAGTCCGCTCTTCCCAAGCCCCCAGAGCTTCTTCAGCCCAATGACGTCAATGAAGGTCTGCTCCTTGCCCGGGGAGACAAGGCACAGTCCGTCCGGTTTGTTGTAGTCGCTTGCCATCTTGGCTATGAAAGGCGATGTGGCAATGCCAACGCTCATGGTGATCCCTATCTCATCCTTGACCCGCTGCTTCATCTTCATTGCAAGCTGCCTTGCAGGGCCGAAGAGCCGTCTGGTTCCGGTCATGTCCAGGGATGCCTCGTCAATGGAGACCTGATGCATCTCCGGGGCATACTCGCGCAGTATGGCCATGACCTGCTTTGAGACTCGGCTGTAAAGATGCATGTCTCCAGGAATGTAGATCCCCTGCGGACACAGCCTGTATGCCTGAGTGGTGGGCATGGCGCTGTGGACGCCGAACATACGCGCCTCATAGGAGCAGGTGGACACGACGCTTCTGGGGGCAACCACACCGATTATCAGGGGTTTTCCCCTGTATTCGGGATGGTCGCGCTGCTCCACTGAGGCGAAGAATGCGTCAAGGTCAACGTGGAAATAGACTTTCTGCTCCGGCATGCTTTCATTCTAACACAATTTGGGATAATATTTGCCACATGAGAACCATAGAATTCGAACCGAAGGGAATATGTGCAAGACACATAACAATCACCCTTGATGATCAGGACAGGGTACAGGATCTCAGCTTCGTGGGAGGCTGTGACGGAAACCACAAGGGGCTGAATGCCCTTATCCGTGGGATGAGCGCCTCAGAGGCCATTGACCGCCTCAGCGGCATCAAGTGCGGCTTCAAGCAGACATCCTGTCCGGACCAGGTCGCCGTTGCCCTCAGGCAGGACCGCGCAAAGTGAGAAAAGCCGCCGCGGCAGCCGTATTGCTGCTTCTGTCAGTCTCAATGCTCTTCGCCTATGACCCCAGGCTCTCTGCCATGGGAGGGATAGGTGTGGCGGTCTCAGGGACAGAGATGCAGGATTACGGGAACCCCGCGGCAGTGTTCTTTGACGAGAACTCCAACACTTTCTCCCTCAGCGGGACGCTGGGTGATATCATGGGTCTGGACAACTGGCCCTGCTATCCTTCATCCTCTCTGGAGGCCCTTTTTGTGGCCAACATGATCACAGCGGGAATGAACATAACATACCAGTCCGAGAACAGAAGGGAGAACGACCATGTGGACCTGAAGCAGAGCGTGACGCTGGATGTGAACTTCAGCGCAGGCTACAACTTCATCAGCGCCGGTGTGGGTGTGACGGGAGGCTCACAGCAGCAGCGCCTTGATGTGCCCATGGCCAGCTTCACTGATTTTCCGGTGCAGAGCGTGTTCGCTCCGTTTGACAGGGTGGTGAACTCCGAATTCATCCAGCTTCGCGCCGGAGTCATGATGCATTTCGGGCAGTTCTTCGTAGGAGTGCTGCTGGACAACCTTCTTCACAAGGACGGATCCAGTACCACATTGAAATGGTCGGAGGTCTTTGACGGCACCGGTGTGGGCGCTTACTGGAGCAGTCCCGAGTACTCCTCCAGGGGAAGGATGAACAACTTTGTCGGCAGTGCAGGCGCCGAGGTCAAGAACATCTTCAGCAAGGAGGAGAGGACCTTCAACACCGGAGGAGAGATAAAGTTCCGCATGGTCAGGGACTCGAGTTTCTTCTTCAGGACCGGATACTCTGCGCTCTGGGATGATTTTCTTTCAGGTACGGTCACAGCAGGTCTTGGCGTGAACCTCAGGAGGGTGGAGCTGTCAGGCAACATAGACATCCCCATCGGGGGTTATCCTGCGGCAAGACTGACGGCCCGCGTGCTGTTCTGACTTTATTGACATTCATCTGTATGACAGATAATATTGTCTAGAAATCCAACAGCTAAACCACAAGGAGCTTTATTATGTCAAAGGCACATAGAGGAACAGGTTTGTATGAGATGCCTCTCAAGGGCCGTGGAACTTGCCCCGTCTGCAAGAGAGAGGGAATCAAGGCCATCTACGAGGCAAATGTTGACGGAGAGACAAAGAAGGTCTGCAAGCAGTGCAAGGCCAAGCTCGCCAAGTAAGACAAACCGCTTAAGCATTATCGGGCTCCTTTCGGAGCCTGCTTTTTTCTGTGGAGGAAGCAAAGATGAGAAGCATGACGGCATACGGGTATGCGGAGTTCCAGAATGAGAACTACCTCATGACCATGGAGCTGAAGAGCTACAACAACAGATTCCTGGAGATCGGGTATTTCGGACCTCCGTACCTCTCTGCATATGAGAGCACCATCACCGACCTGATCAAGCAGCATGCCCAGAGAGGTCATGTGGACATCTCCGTCAAGGTCAAGAACATCAAAAGCAACGTCGATGTCAATGTGGACAGGGCAGTGGTCGAATCCTACCTTAAGGCCTTCAGGGAGATAAGGGAGATCGGGCTTTCACAGCAGCTTGAGATTGAGACAAGAATGGGGGATGTTGTTTCCCAGGATGGTGTCCTGTCAAGCATCAGAACTGATGGAATTGAGGCCTATCAGGAAGGTTTGGACTATTGTTCTAAGCTTGTTCTTCAGCAGTTCGATGATGCCAAGACACGCGAGGGGGAGATCACTAAGAAGGATCTGTCAGGCAAGATTGACTCAATCGCAAGGTCACTTGAGGTCGTCAGGGCCAACGTGGGGAAGCTTGAGGACATGATCAGGACAAACCTCACGGACCGCATCCATGAGATGCTGGGAGACCAGAAGTTCGACGAGAACCGTATCCTCACAGAGGTGGCGGTCATGCTCAACAGATACACCATCAACGAGGAGGTCGTGAGGCTCGGTGCCCACATCGCAGAGTTCCGCAAGCTCCTTGACAGCACCGAGGCTGTGGGCAAGAGGATGGACTTCCTGAGCCAGGAGATGAACAGGGAGATCAACACCATAGGATCCAAGAGCCAGATGGTGGAGGTCAACTTCGAGGTTGTAAACATGAAGGACGCTCTGGAGAACATCCGTGAGCAGATAAGGAACATTGAGTAAGAGGGAAAAGAGATGAGAATTGCCGTATCAGGAAAAAGCGGTTGCGGAAACACGACTGTATCCACGCTTCTTGCGCAGAGACTTGGCTATCCCATGATCAACTTCACCTTCCGCCAGATGGCGAAGGAGAGGAACATGGACTTCTGGGACTTCTGCGCCCTTGCCAACAGGGATGACAACATAGACAAGGAGCTTGACAGGCGCCAGGTCGAGATGGCCATGGCTGAGGAGAACTGCATACTCGGCTCCAGGCTTGCCATCTGGATGCTCAAGGATGCCGACTTCAAGGTCTATCTGCTTGCCTCCGACCAGGAGAGAGCCAGAAGGATCACCGTCCGTGAGGGCGGAACCATTGAGGAGCGCCTTGCCCAGACCCAGGACCGCGACGCACATGACACGGAGCGCTACGGCCGCATCTACGGCATTGACAACAATGACACCAGCCAGGCCGACCTTGTGATAGACACCGAGGGCAAGACTCCGGAGCAGATCGTAGATCTCATTGTCGATGCCCTTTCGGCTTTACAGAAAAATTGAAAACTGATATATTCTCATATTGCATTGATAATTGAAGGAGTGACACCTTGAGCATACCACTTGATAAACTTATCGACAAAGATGTCAACGTATACGAGATGACCTGTGTGGCCATCAAGAAGGCTGAGAACGTTGCCGCGGCAATGGCAGCCAAGAGAGAAGTGATCTCCGAGGATGAGCCTGTCGAGAAGAAGGAAGAGGAGGAGAAAGTAGTCTCCCAGGTCCTGACAGCAGTCCTTAACGACGAGATTGAGTATACTCCAGCAGAGAAGTGAGCCTGATTAAAGAGCAGGACAGGAAAGTCATATTTCTCTTCGGTCCGACAGCAGTGGGCAAGACCCAGCTGCTGTTTGATTTTTTCTCCGGCTCAGGAGAGGTCGTGAATGCGGACTCCGTCCAGGTCTACAGGCATCTGGACATCGGATCTGCAAAGGCCGACAGAAGCATCACGGACAGGATCATAGACATCCTCGACCCATGGGAGACCTACAATGTGGCGGACTTCATACGTCTTGCCGACCAGGCCTGCTCGGGAATATGGGAGAGGGGTAAGCTTCCCGTGGTCTCTGGCGGGACCGCATTCTATTTCAAGCATTTTCTGTACGGGCTCTCAGAGGCCCCTCAGTCAGATCCTGAGACCAGGAAGACTGTTGAGCTCTTCATCCGGGACCAGGGCCTTGACAAGGCCTACGATTATCTGCGTCTGATCGATCCGGTCTCTGCTGAGCGCATAAACAAAAATGACAGCTACAGGATCTCCCGTGCCATAGAGGTCTACAGGGCAAGCGGCAAACCGCTTTCAAGCTTTGCGCTTCCCACTGTTCCCAGAAACGACATGGATGTTCTCTCAATCGGACTTGTCAGGGACAAGGATGAGCTCAGGAAGCGCATCCGGAGCCGCGTGGACCTGATGTTCAGCCAAGGCATTGTCGATGAGATAAGAAGCCTCCTTGCAATGGGAGCCACAAGCAGCTGGCAGAGCATGCAGGGGATAGGGTACAGGGAGTTTCTGGAGAAGGCTCCGACTGAGAATGCGCTTTCTTCCCTGTCAAAAACAGATCTTGACGATATCCGCGAGCAGATTGTGATGAACTCGATCCACTACGCAAAGAGGCAGATGACTTTCTTCAGAAGCTTCTCCGATGTGAGATGGATCAATCCTGAGGACACTGAGGATCTGGGAAAAACAATCGCTGAGTTCCTGAATCAGCGGTAACTGACGTGGATCACCTGGTCAAGTGTGAGGCTGACGGTCTCTATCTTTGTGACCTCCCGCCAGTCTCCACGGCTTCTGAATGTGAAGTCGGAGACCTGGACATACTTGTAGACATCCATTCCGTCCTCATAGATCAGGTCGTTTCTGTCATCAAGGTAGTTGGATGATGTCCAGAGGCTGACTGTTGCCCTGAACACATCGTCGGAGAGCTGCTGGACCTGCACGTCCGTCACACCGTAGACCACAGAGCTCGGGGCCAGAGGTCCCATGCCGTCTGCTATCCATTTCCTGGGGTCCACCACCAATGATGTTCCCTCATATGTCTTCTGCATGACGCTTGTCACGTAAAGGCTTGAGACCTGAACCGTATCCGGTCCGCTGTATCCGCTCTTCAGGGGCTCGTCCATGGCTCCCACGTCAAGGTTCGTCAGGGCATCGTAGTAGTATTCGATGATCTGTGTCTCGTTGAGGTCCCTTGTCAACGGCGGTTTGACCGCCCTGTAGATGTACCAGGATGCTATGGCCACGACCAACATGACGGCGATTATGATCATGGTGGTCTTGAAGCCCTTCTTCCTGACAAAGGCCTTGCGCCTTGCACGGCGCTCGCTCTTCTGCCTGTAGGACTCGATGTCCGGGTTGTAGCCTGGCTTGAATGTGGAGAGCGGCACATCGGTGTACCTGTCGATGATGCTCCTGAAGAAGGCGAACGGCCTTCTCTGTGAGAGCTGGAACTTCCTGTCATCGGAGATTGCCTTGTCAACGATTCTTGAGAGCTCGGCGGTTGTGGCATTGGCGTCCTCGAAGAGGAGGTTCATCGGAACTGCCCGGAACCCGTTCTCCCTGACAGTGGGGGAGGCAAACGGCACCACGGTGGTGAGGGAGTAGTAGAGGAGCTGGAAAAGATAATGGATCTTGCCGAAGCCCTCCACGCAGTTATGCGCAAGCCAGGCCTCCTTGTCCCAGAAGCGGTCCTCATCCAGCTCGAACATGTCAAGGGCATCGCCCATCTGACCGCTCAGAAGAAGTATGTCACCGTTCGGGAAGAACCAGATGTTGGAGAGTGGGACGCTGTCCATGTTAAGATACAGCCTGTCACCAGCCATCTCAATGGCATGCGAGAGCTTTCTCAGAAGCTCAAAGCAATCCGGTCTGAGCGTTCCCGAGAGCTCGAACGCGGATACCGGAAGCTCAGTGAAAAAGTCGTTCGGATAGAAGACAAGGCAGCATCTGTCACCGATCATCTGGACGCTCTGCCAGTTGATGTCAATCAGCTGTCCACTGTGGTAGAGAAGCGCGTCCTGCTTGTTCTTCGGGATCTCAAAGCCCTTGAGGACACCGGTTCCCCTGGCTATCTCAATGCAGAGCCTGTCCTCGTCAAAGAATATCTCGTGCCGGCCTTTCATCTGTCCAGAGCCTCCTTCCACAGCTTCGCACAATTGGCGTCACTATTATTACTAAGCAAAATAAGTGAAGAAGGAAAGTCTTTTCTCAAAATCTTCACAATTTCATGAATGTCAGGGCTTTCTCCGCTGGAGAGCAGATAACATGTCTTGGCCTGCGGAAACATGAGGCTCAGATATGGGCCCAGGATCTCCAGACTGCTCTCCTCCGAGCATATGTCATCAGAGAATCTTACCATGGACCTGATCATGTCAGGGCATCCGAGTGTGATGCTCCAGTCAGATCCGGAGAGCTCTCCGTCCTCAGGCGCATACACGGGACAGGATCCGTCAAATGTCACGGGTCCCTTGTGAAGAGGGGCAAGGACGAAGACATAAGGGTAATCGTTTCCCTTTAGGGGAAGAAGCCTCAAGTCCAGCTCATCCTTGCAGATAGACCATGCCTTATGAGGGATTTCGATGTAGGAATTAGAAGAATGATGTCCTGAAACTGGGCATAATGCAGATGAAAGCACAGCTTTAGCATCAATCGGGTACATTATTCCCTCAACTGCGAATCTCATCTCTCCTCCTTGGGAAGAAGCCTTGCGATCCTTGCAGGATCCGGTTTGATGGTCAGGTTCTTCTCCTGAGTGGGAAGTACAAGGCCGGTCTTTCCGTCCTTGGCGCGCCTGAGGTATTTGACCTGGGTGTAGTAGAGGTCCACGCTGCTGTTGTTCCTGCCCTTGGAGTAAAGGACGGCGATGTTGGCGGCATCCAGAAGCACCTCCAGGGGGATTGTCTTGTCCCTGCGGAACTTGATGAACACATAGCCGCCCGGAAAATCCCTTGTGTGAAGCCACATGTCATTGCCCTTCACGTAATGGCGCAGAAGCTCGTCGTTCTCCTTGGCGTTTCTTCCGGCGATTATCTGGAAGCCTCCGCTTGAGGTCCTGATTCCCGGACCCTCCTGTACCTGCACCACCGGTGCGGTCTTGTCCAGTATGGACTTGAGGCGCCTTATGTCGGCCTGCTCATCCCCTGTGTCCTCAAGGGCCTTGTTGAACCTGGCCTCTGTGGCGCTGTACTCGGCATTGAGGCGGTCTCTCTCCTCAACTGCATTGTCATATGTGCCCTTGGCCTTCTGGTAGCGGTCATATAATGCCTGGACGTTTGCTCCCGGGGTGAGTGACTTGTCCAAGGGGATTGAGACATCACTTCCTCCGCGGCTCCAGTCCTTGACGGTGATGCTGTCCTGACCGCGCCTTATCAGGTATGAGCTTGCGGAAAGAAGGTCTGCCTGATATCTCAGATTCTCATAGTCCTTGTTCGCCTCAATGGACTTCTCCGCACTCCTGATTGATGTGGAGAGTCTTGAGAGCTCATGCTCCATGCGCGCTGTGACCTGTCTGACAAGCTGGGAGTGAAGGTCCTGTGACTCCTCCTTGGCGCAGGTTCTCTCGATGAACTCCGAAAATGACGCTCCTGTCCAGGGGCGTACGGTGAATTCCCTCTCGGAAGAGGTCCTTTCCTCCACCTTCAGTGTCTCTGAGCTCATCTCATCACGTCCGGGACGCCTGAGAAGAAGGTCCTGTATCACGTTGTCCTGGTCGGTGACAATTATGTTGGCTCCCGGTCCGCTGTAGAAGCGGAAGTAGATCCGGAGCTTCCTCTCGTGGTTGTCCAGGTCCCAGACCACAGCCCTGTCAAACGGAAGCTGCCTGCAGGATGTTATCACGGAGCCTTCAAGGTTCTTTCTGGCATACTGCTCAAAGCGCTGGAGCTTCTTTGTCTTTGCTGTCTTTGCCCCGGGTGAGAGTATGTGGAGCCTGCTCTGGGGGGTTCCGATCTCCGTGAAGAAGCTGAATCTTCCGCGCTTTCTGTCATAGAGCTCCCAGGTCACGGAGTGGAAGGAGCTCTGAACCACCTTCTGGATCTTGGCTCCTTCAAGCTCCGACTCTGAGAGAATCAGCTCTATCTCCTTGTAATTCAGTGACATAATGCTTCCTTTATAACGCCGGCAAGATAGAAGGATCCTGCTGCCAGGACAGGCTCTGAGGCATCTGTGTTCCTCAGACAGTAATCAAGGGCCTCTGATGCATCCTCTATCAGCACGGCCTTCTGGTCCGGGCGCTTCTTTGAGACAAGAAGCTCATAGAGGGCCTTGGGGTCGCTTTTCTTGAATGTCCCGGGCCTGCAGACCACGATGTGGTCAAAGGCCTGAAGAACTTCGTCGCACATGGCATCGTGGTTCTTGCCTGAGACAGCACCGAAGATGCAGATTCCATTTCTTCCCGGGAACATGGCCCTGAATGTCTCAAGAAGGTGGCCCATGCTGTTCTGAGTGTGCGCTCCGTCAAGGTAGAGGGTGCGCTTCCAGCTGATCCGCTCCATTC
>CACZJR010000029.1 GCA_902781545.1 uncultured Spirochaetales bacterium
AGAGATCCTCCTCGAGGCTTCTGACGAATGTGACGTTGTCCGGATGCCTCTGGTCGGAGTAGGCGCCTTCAGTCCTGAATGTTGTGACCTCGTAGCTCTCTCCCTGGAAGAGCACCGTGACTGTCCCGTGCTTGATTCCTGTGGGGATTACCTTGCGGAATATGGAGATGACCTGCTGTGGAAGGGCATCGGTGCAGAAATCGTAATCACTGTTCTGGATACCGAGAAGCCAGTCGCGGACCGCGCCGCCGACAATGTACAGGCTGAAGCCGTTTTCCTTGAAAATGGAGGCGAATCTGGAGATTTTGTCGCTGACCGGATACTTTCTCATATAAGCATATTACCTCCTATCACCTCCTTGTGACTAGTTCTGAAAAGTATTATAGTTAACTGGTTAAAATCAAGAATTATTATATTTGGAGTACAGATATGTTCAGAAGCGTAGATCCAAGGCAGGATTTCCCCAAGATGGAGGAAAAGATCCTTGAGTTCTGGAATAAAAACGATATTTTCAGAAAATCAATAGAATCCCGTCCTGCGGACAATGAGTTCTCTTTCTATGACGGACCTCCGTTCGCAACAGGGCATCCCCATTACGGTCATCTTGTCCCGGGCACAATCAAGGACATCATTCCAAGATATCAGACAATGAAGGGCCACAGGGTCTACAGGAACTGGGGCTGGGACTGCCATGGGCTTCCTGTCGAGAACGAGATGAAGAAGAAGCTCGGAATCTCAAGCGCCAGGGAGATCAATGAGTACGGCGTTGCCAAATACAACGAGGAGTGCCGCTCAATCGTCCTGCGCTTCACAAGCGACTGGGAGAACACCATCAACCGCATGGGCCGCTGGGTTGATTTCAAGCACGGCTACAAGACCATGGACAGGAACTTCATGGAGAGCATCTGGTGGGTCTTCAAGTCACTCTATGACAAGGGCCTGATCTACAAGGGATACAACATCCTGCCGTACAGCCCGGGTCTCGGATGTCCTCTCTCAAACATGGAGGTCAACCTCGGAGGCTACAAGGATGTCACTGATCCCGCCATCACCGTCAGGTTCCTCATCAGGGGCACAGAGGACACTTATTTCCTTGCATGGACAACAACTCCGTGGACGCTTCCGTCAAACCTCGCACTTGCGCTCGGTCCGGACATCGACTATGTGAAGATCCTGGACAAGGAGAGCGGGGACAAGTACATCCTCGGAAAGGCAAGGATCGGCTCCTACTACAAGTCAGAGGACTCCTACGAGATCCTTGAGGAGTACAAGGGAAAAGACCTCGCCGGAATGCGCTATTATCCGCTTTTCGACTATTTCGCAAACCTCTATGATCAGGGCGCTTTCGTGACCGTGCTCGGTGACTATGTCACAACAGAGGACGGCTGCGGCATTGTCCATACAGCTCCAGGCTTCGGTGAGGATGACTACAATGTCCTCAAGGGAACAGGAATCCCCGTTATCTGCCCGATTGATGATGAGTGCAAGTTCACTTCAGAGGTCAAGGACTACGAGGGCATCTTCGTCAAGGATGCAGACAAGCAGATCATCCAGAGACTCAGGGAAGAGGGAAAACTCGTCAAGAGAGAGAATTACCTTCACAGCTATCCGTTCTGCTGGAGGACCGGATCTCCGCTGATCTACAGGGCGATGGACTGCTGGTTCGTCAAGGTCACCGCCATCAAGGACAGGATGGTCGCCAACAACAAGAAGGTCGTCTGGGTCCCTGAGCATCTGCGCGACGGACGTTTCGGAAAGTGGCTTGAGGGCGCACGTGACTGGGCCATCTCCAGAAACCGCTTCTGGGGCAACCCAATCCCGGTCTGGAAGTGCGACGGATCTGACTACATCGAGGTAATCGGCTCAATCGAGGAGCTTGAGAAGAAGTGCGGCAAGAAGGTCACTGACCTCCACAAGCACTATGTCGACGAGCTCACATGGCCCAGCCCAGACGGAAAGGGAACCATGAGAAGGGTGCCCGATGTCCTGGACTGCTGGTTCGAGAGCGGCAGCATGCCGTACGGACAGCTCCATTATCCGTTCGAGAACAAGGACCGCTTCGAGAAGACATTCCCGGCAGACTTCATCTCTGAGGGCCTGGACCAGACAAGAGGGTGGTTCTACACACTCACAATCATGGCCACAGCTCTCTTCGACAAGCCTGCGTTCCTTCATAACGTGACAAACGGCATCATCCTTGCCGAGGACGGCGAGAAGATGTCAAAGAGCAAGGGCAACTTCACCGACCCGATGATCCTGGTCAACAAGTTCGGTGCGGACTCCCTGCGCTTTGCCCTGATGAACAGCGCCGCGGTTCACGCAGACGACGTCAAATTCTCCGACCAGATGGTCAAGGACGTGCTCAAGAGCCTGATCCTGCCGCTCTGGAACTCATATTCCTTCTTCGTGACCTATGCGAACCTGGACAACTATGAGCCGGATGACACCCCGTATGAGAAGCTGCACAACCCGCTTGACCGCTGGATGATCTCCGTCACCGAGGAGCTCACGGCCAACATGGACGATGCCCTTGCGAACTATGACATCCAGAGAGCCTGCGGATATCTTCTGGGCTTCATGGACAAGCTGAACAACTGGTACATCCGCCGCAGCCGCAGGAGATTCTGGAAGAGTGAGAACGACGGCGACAAGAAGATGGCATACAACACCCTGTACAAGGTGCTCATGACATTCATCAGGCTCGCATGTCCGATCATTCCGTTCATCTGCGAGGAGATCTACCAGAACCTCAGGAAGCCCGGTGATCCGGAGAGCGTACATCTCTGCGACTATCCGGTGTACAACAAGAAGCACCGTGATTATGCCCTTGAGAAGATGATGGACCTCACAATGCAGGCCATTGTCATGGGAAGATCACTCAGAAGCGCATACAACCTCAAGACCAGACAGCCATTGAAGAAGCTCTTCCTTGTTGACCGCAATGAGGAGGACCGCAAGATCCTTTCAGGCATGTCAGACATCATCGCCGAGGAGCTGAACGTCAAGGAAGTCGAGATCAACTCAGAGGAGACAGATCTTGTCGATTACAGCGCAAAGGCAAACTTCAAGGTCCTTGGAGCAAAGCTCGGAAAGGCCATGAAGGAGGTCGCAGCCAAGATCCAGCAGATGAGAAGCGAGAGAATCGCCCAGATCCTGGAAGGAAAGTCACAGGAGATTCCGTTCGGTGAGGACCAGAAGGTCGAGGTCTCCGCAAGTGACCTTGTGATCCAGAGAACCGAGAAGGAGAACCTCAAGGTCCTGAATGATGGCCAGCTGACAGTCGGTTTCGACACAGAGGTCGACCAGAACCTCCTGAACGAGGGTCTTGCACGTGACATCATCCGCGCCATCCAGACACTGAGGAAGGAAAGCGGATTCGAGGTCTCCGACAGGATCATCCTCGAGATCGGAGGAGACGACGAGGTCAAGGCCGCCTATGAGCAGTTCAAGACCATGATCGAGTCAGAGACCCTTACAATATCCTCAAGCTTCAATGCGGACCTTGATGTCGCTGAGAATGATTTCGGTGTGAGGCTGAGCATCCGCAAGGCCTGACAGAGAGGTGCTGATGAGACGGGCCGTCAGATTCATTTTCCTGACTCTTCTGCTTCTTCTGCTTCTGAGCTCCTGTGTGACCAGGCGCCCGATAGGGGATGAGCAGTACTTCCAGGGACTTGGACTTGACGGCGAGTTCGTCATAACCATCAACGCCGAACTGCTGGACGTGGACCAGTACATCAATTCGGATGATGCTGCCGTCAGCTACATCACAGACAGGATGACAAGGCTCTCCATTGCCCTTTATGACAGCAAGGGCACTGCAGGGCCTGTCACCGAGGATTTCTCCGAGTTCGATTATTACGGTGCCGTGGAGGGTGATTTCTCCAAGACACTTGTAAACAGTGCCCTTAAAGTGAGTTCCGCATTCACTTCCTCAAAGGACAAAGCGACAAAGCTGAAGTTATTCGTTGATTCTCAAAGCGGACTTGAGGCAGCTGTACCCGCAAACGGCATAATCCTTTTCTCCACCACCGATGTCGTGGAGAACTATAAGCAGACATACACTGAAGGACGAAGTGCCCATATCTCCGATGAGGATGCCGCCAGGCTCGCTGCCTCGCAGGTCGGTGTCTACGTCTCGAATCCAAGGACAATGATAGATCTCGGCTTTGAGATCAACGAGACAGCGCTCTCAAACATCGATTCCATCCTTATGCTGATGGATGATGACACAATCACAGCTGATTTCCGCATCAAGAGCGAGGAGCTGGCCGATTCATTCTCTGTTTTAATAAAGGCAGGATACATCGGCAACCTCAGAAGGGAAGGGAAGAAAGTGAATGTCTCAGAGCTCAAGGACATGTTCACGCAGGAGCTTTCCACCGTCAGCGTCAATGGCATGGTGCTCACTGAGGAGCAGAAGGACTCCATCATTCAGGTGGTTACCTCGATTCTTGACGTCCTCTGAGCTCATCCCAAACCCAATTTTCCGTACAAAAACGCTTTTTTGAAATCTGTACGGAAAAAAAACGGATTTTCTTCCGTACAAAACGCGATTTTCGATTTCTGTACGGAAAACTAAATAAGGTATGTCTGAATCATATCATTGATGGTCTCTTCCGAAAGCTCATATTCCCCTCCGGAAAATGTCGTGATCAGATTCTTTCCGGGGATGATGCCACCTGCCTCGTATAATGAGATCTTGTACATGAAGCTGTTCATTACATATTGGGGATTGTTCATCATTCCGAAGTGCTCCCAATAAAAGGTTTGATCAGTGTTGATATTGTGGACATAGAAATCCGGACGGAGGATTTTACCGTTCACTGCCTTATAGGGGAACTCATACTTATAGGGTATTCCTGCGTCATACAAGGCATTGGCAATTTTGTATTCATTCATCGAGCGGACAAGCTCACCACGTTTAGTGGGAATATAATACTTCCCGCTTTCAGGTTCATGTTCAGGTTCGGGCATGGTTTCCCATTTTTCAAGTGAGGCCTCATGTGTCTCCTCACATTGTTTAACGAATCTCTTTTTCTCAGGATGGAGGTTCTCATACACCTTTGCGATTGACTGCCTGTTCTTTATGGACAGCAGGTTGTTCAATGCTTCAAGTTCTGCCTCTGCTTCGATGATTATCTTTGAGTAGTATTCCTTTTTCGCGAGCGATGAAATCAAAGGTAATTGGGTTTTAGGAGAAAGCAGTTTTCTCGCTGAATCGGGTTTCTTATGATAGAAGTACGGAATGTCATGGGAAGTTGAGATCAACAGATTTCCAGAAGGTGCCTTGGAGATACATGCCTTGCATTCAGCAATTAACTTCGTGAGAGCTGATTTTCGTTGTGACAGCAGCTTTCTGAGCATTCCTCAACCCTTGTTTCCCGATGCTCTGCTTACATGCCAATTTGATTCTATAACAGGACTTCGCTTCCGAGGAGACCAAAAAATGGTTTTTTTCTGTTGCTTTCACTTGAGTTCAGAACTTGCAGAAAGATACGGCCTCATAGATGGGGCCGGAGGGGCGCAGTGTGCTCTTGTAGAGGGTAAGGCCTTTGACTGTGAACGGAACATGGTTCACCTCGATTGAGTTGAGCCTGATGGTGCTCAGGTCAACTCTGCGGCCAAGCGTGATGTGGGCGCGGAACGGCTTGTCATCGAACGGGATGCGCACATCCCAGGCAGCGCGGTAGACATCCTGGGCAAGGGAGAGAAGGGTGTTGTCCCTCTCCGTGGAGCAGAACACGGTCGCAGACTCTGGCTGCGCGAAGTATCCGAGTCTGCAGAGCCTGAGCTCAAAAGGCTCATACTTCTCTGCGACCTCCTCGAGGACCCTTGAGAGGGATTCTGCCTGGGAGATTGTTATGTCACCTAGAAATGCCACTGTCATGTGGTACATGTCAGAAGTCGGATAGGAGCCATGGCACTGGGCCTTGAGCTCTGCTGCAAGACGCGAAAGCTCATGACGGGCGTCAGGCTCAATGTCCAGGGCGATGAAGGCACGGAATGTGTTGTCATGGCCGAAGTTCCTCGGCCTGTGGTCGTGGTGTCTGTCAGACATGGTAGCTAATCTCGAACTCCTGGGCCTCAGCGACGCATTTTGCAAGCAGCTCGTCAATGTTCATGTCCATGAATGATCTCTGCTCCTGGTCCACCTCAGGCCTGACAAGCGGATGCTTGGGGCTGAAGATCACACAGCAGTCATCATAGGGGAGGATGCTGGTCTCGAATGTGCCTATCTGGCGTGCTGTTGAGATAATCTCCTCCTTGTCCATGGCAACAAGGGGACGCAGCACGGGGATGTCGGACATGCTGTTGGTGAAGCACATGCTCTCTAGTGTCTGGGAGGCCACCTGACCCAGGGCCTCTCCTGTGACAAGGACCTTGCACTCGCGTGCCTTGGCAATCATGTTGGCAACCTTCATCATGCAGGCGCGCATCATCAGCGTGTGCTCCTCTTCCTTTGAGTGGTCCTTGATCCAGAGCTCGCATTCGGTGAAGTTCACCACCACAAGGTTCGTACCCTGGTTGTAAGGGGCAATGATCCTTGCAAGGTCCTTGACCTTCTGAAGCGCCATGTCAGATGTGTAGGGATAGGCATGGAAGTACAGGCAGTCCTGCTTCAGGCCTCGCTTTGCCATGCGCCAGCCGGCGACAGGGGAGTCAATTCCGCCTGAGAGAAGCAGAAGTCCTTTTCCTGCGGTTCCCACAGGAAGGCCTCCGGGTCCCGGGACAGGGGAGGTGTACATGTAAGCCTTGTCACGTATCTCAACACGGAGCTCCTTCTCGGGGTTCTTGACCTTGACCTTCATGTCAGGATAACGGTCAAGCACAACACCGCCCAGCTCGGACTCGATCTGGTAGCTGTTCATGAAGAAGCTCTTGTCTCCGCGTCGGCATTCGACCTTGAAGGTTCCTTTTCCGTCAGAGAACGGCTCATTCTCAATCAGGGCCTTTGCGTTTTCCACGATCTGGCCCCAGTCCTTCTCGCATACAAGGGCCTTTGAGAATCCAACCACACCGAATGTGGTCTTCAGGGTCCTGATCACGATCTCCTCAGGGCAGTCCTTTGAGACATAGAGGTAGAAGCGGCCTTTCTCACGGGAGAGAAGGCTCCTGTAAGGGTGTATCTTGAGCTTTATGTTGTTCTTGAGCTTCTTCTCGAAGAAGTTCCTGTTGAGCCCCTTGAGGGATATCTCCCCGAGGCGTATGAGGTAAAGGTTCATCTCTTTTGTATTCGCATGTTCCATGACTGTTTCCTGTATCAAGCCTTTATTCCGAGTTCTGAGGCGGCAGAAGCCAGAGCCCTGCACAGCTCATCGACCTCATCTGCAGTTGTCCCGTATCCCATTGATATCCTGATGCTGGACATCCTTGAGGAGGGATCGACGTTCATTGCTGTGAGGACGCTCTCTGCCTTGCCCTTTGAGTTTGAGGAGCAGGCGCTGCCCGATGAGAGGCAGAATCCCTTGTCCGCCATTATCCTGAGAAAGACCTCAGATGGAATAGGCTTTGCGCAAATGTTTATGATATAAGGAGAAAACTCACGTCCACTCTTACATGAGGGCGAAATGAGGGTATATCCCGAGCTCAAGACCGATTCTTCAATTTTGGTCCTGAATGCCAAAATTTCGTCATGCTTTATCTGAAGTGCGGAAAGCGCAACGGCAAGCTGGGCGTCCATGGCGCAGATACCCGCAAGGTTCTCTGTACCGGGCCTGAGACCTTTCTCCTGGCCTCCGCCTCTGGAAAGGGCAAGGACTGCCTTGTTCCTGCAATAAAGGATTCCCACACCCCTTGGCCCGCAGAACTTGTGGGCGCTGAAGGAAGCGCTGTCAATGTCCTCTTTCTCTGGGAAAAACGGTATCTTGCCCAGGGCCTGCACCGCATCACAGTGGATGTGGATCCTGCGCCCGATGGCTTTCTCATAGTCGCGCACGATCCTGACAAGGGAAGCCGTGTCAAGGACTGTTCCCGTGACGTTGTTCACCTTCATGAATGCTACCATGCGGACCTTGTCGTTCAGCGCATCTCTCAGGGCTGCAGGATCAAGATAACCTCCGGGACAGCGAAGGGCGGTGAAGGTCCATCCGTGACTCTCAAGGGTCTTCTTCCACTCAAGAACGGCGGCATGCTCGATGCCTGTCGTGATGATCTCGCCGGGAGCAGGGGAATTGAGCAGTGATGACAGCACTATGGAGTTGCTCTCAGTCCCGCCGCTTGTGAAGTATATATTGGCAGCGCTTGTCCCCAGCATTGAGGCCACTGCGGCACGCTCTGTCTCAAGGCGGCTCTTTGCCTCGGCTCCGAGAGGGTGCGTTGATGAGGGATTTCCTATGTGTCTTGAGGCAACATCAGAATATACTTGAAGGGCTTTCTGCCCCATTGGGCTTGTTGCCGTCCAATCGAAATAGTGCATAACGCTCTTACCTTATCAGAAAAAAACGGAAAGGTGAACTGTCAGACAGACGGGACCATCACAACGCCCTTGATGATCTCCTCGTCAATGGATGTTATCTCGTACTCACCCTGGTCCTTGAGAAGGACAAAGCTTGTTACCCCATTGATCGCCTTCTTGTTCTTGATAAGCTGCTGGCGGTAATCCATCCAGTCACCGCGCTGGATGCGGTATGTCACGTCAAAGCCGTAGAAGGCAAAGAGCTTTATCACTCCTGCTGCGAATTCCTTTGAGCAAAGCCCCATCTCACGGCTAGCCTCCATTGCCTTGCAGACGCCCCAGGCAACGGCCTGGCCTGATGACCACTGAAGCCGGGACATTCCCTCAAGGGCATAGGCGAATGTGCTTCCGAGATTAAGGGCCGCACGGACACCGAGCCTCTCATAGGGGTCATTGTCTATGTAGGACTTCTTGATCTGCAGGGAGATCGTGATTATCTCCTTGAGCGTGGCAGGGTCCCTCTCCATTATCTTCTGCTTCTGGGTGGCGATGATGTTGAACAATGAGTCGTCCTTAGTCAGGAGGCTGTGCTTCAGCACCTCTGCAAAGCCGTTCATGTAGTCCTTGTTGGGAAGGGACTTGAGGCTGTCAGTGCAGATCAGGACCTCGTTGGCAGGAAAGAACGTGCCCACTATGTCCTTTGCGAACTTGAAATTGATGGAGGTTTTTCCACCAAGGACGGAAGAGGCCATGCTCACAAGTGTTGTAGGAATGAGAATCACCTTGCAACCGCGCATGTATATGCTTGCAGCAAAGGCGGTTATGTCACATATCATTCCTCCGCCGAGTGCGATGAACGTGCAGTCTCGTCCCAGGCCGCTGTCAATGGCGACGCTGAGGATCCTCTCAAGGCAGGCGAAGCTCTTTGATGATTCTCCGGCCTCGAGGATCACATTTGGCTTGGGAAGAGGTCTGACCATCCTGGCTGTGTTTGAGTCACAGACCCACAGTGTGTTGTTGCCGTAGGTTCCGACGTGGTAAGACAGGTCGGTGAAACTATCGGCCATGAACACTTTTGTTCCAAGACAGTTCAGAAATTCACGCATGACATAATTCTACTACCAAAAAAGAGTACATTCAATTGGAGATTCACTGTGTTTTGTAACTTCGGAGACTAATCCAGAAGGCGCAGGATGCGGTTGTACGTCTTTCTGAGTTCAGGAAGGTCAACCTCATCCATGATGCCCAGAAGGGTGTAGGCAGTGTTGTTCACCGCATCGGAGAAGCTCTTGTTCACATGGAAGAAGACGCTGCCTTTGCCAGACACCAGAAGCTCCACGAAGCCCAACTTGCCTCGGTCCTTCAACGGGGAGAGCTTCATCACATCCCTGAGATGCGGGATAAGGTCGCTTATGTTCCCGAGATTGTACACATCAGACACAGTTCTCTCCACATAGCCGTCAGCGGAGAAATCAACGCGTCCGTCTAGGCTGATTATGTCATAGAGCCTCTCTCCGTAGGCCACATATGAGCCGTTAAAGAGGATTGCGCCCGAAATTCCCTTGGGATGGCGCGATGCCCTCCTGTATGAGCGCGCAAGCGCGGGCAGGTCCGCCGCGGGTATGACCACGATGTTTCGGGTGTTCTTCTTCCCGATGTCCTTGACAACAGGAAACTCAAAGCCGTAAAGGCGTGAGACCTTGGATCCTGCTTCCTCGGAGGCCCTTGAATCGATTCCGGCGGCCCTGGAGGATGATCTTCCGCCCTGGCGGGACTCACGCCTTGAGCCCTTGTCACGCATCTCAGCCTCACGAGACATTCGCCTGAGCTTGTCAGCCACGCCCTTTGAGATCTCAGGGACCCAGTCGGGGTAGAGCGGGGACACGGTGCGGGCATACATCTTGGTGGTCATGACTATCTCTCCGGCCAGGATGTACTGCGGGGGATTGCGGAACCAGGCCGAGCCAGGGTGGATGTAGATCTCGTCTGTCAGGAGCGTCCTGTACACGGAGGCTCTTTTCTTGATGCACACGTACTGGACAAGGCCCGCACCCATGCAGACAAGAAGGTCGTGGGCGAAGGTCTCCTGGTCGGTGACATTGCATTCTCCGACAGGAACACCCATCTCCTGGGTGATCTGGCACAGCTGGTCGGTGATGTGGAGTATCTCATCCATGCTCTGCATGTCCAGGTAGTTGGATGAGCAGAACTCCTCGCGCTTCTTCTGGCTGGGGAGCTCTGAGTATTTCCTGTAGATTGTCTGGTAGCTTATGAAATCCCCGAATGCGTTGTTGAAACGCCTGTGGGCGCTTCTTGCAATGTCCTCCTCGCCGGGAGGCAGGACGAACGGAGTCTTTGCAGACAGGAAGGCCACGCAGATTATCACAGGGCGTATCATGTGCGGATAGCGCTTGAGCGCCTCCACCAGGGCCCTGGAATGCCTCGGAAGAAGCGGATAGCGGACCATGACCTCTCCGACAGAAGTCAGATGCCTCATCTGGTCTATGGCATCAAGCAGCCTGAGCGTCCTTTCTCCGCTCTGTATGGCCTTGGGGTCCGGTTTAGTGATGTAGGGGAAGTTCTCAAAGTCGTAGATCCCCAGATCAACCATCCTCAGAACGACCTCTGAGAGATCCGTCCTGAGAATCTCCTCTGTTGTCCAGAGGGGACGGCCCTCATAGTCCTCACGGGAATAGAGCCTGTAGCAGGTTCCGGGAGCGGTTCTTCCGGCACGTCCCTTGCGCTGCTCGGCGCTGGAGCGGCTGATTGTCCTCAGGACCAGAGAGGAGGTGAAATCAGTCTGGTTGTAGTAGTTTATCTTGGCATAGCCGCTGTCTATGACTATGCGGATCCCGTCTATGGTCAGGCTTGTCTCAGCGATGTTCGTGGCAAGGACCACCTTCATCTTGCCCGGCTCAGTGGGATTGAAGACAAGCTCCTGCTCCTCTTTGTTCAGCCTGCCGTACAGCGGATAGATCTGAAGCCTCTCGTGGTCGCACTCATAGTATATCTGCTGCATCGTGGTCTTTATGTCGAACTCACCCGGAAGGAACACGAGGGTGTCCTCGTTGTCTGTGTATCCGCTTGCCTTGAAGCGCTTGAGGATCTGGTTCAGGACCGTGCAGACGGCGTGCGCGCACTCATCGGTATCGCCTTTGGCCTTAAGCGGGAAGTATTTCACGTCCACGTCAAATACCCGTGTCTTGATGGAGATGATCGGTGCGTCGGAGAAGAATCTTGAGAACACCTTTGTGTTCAGCGTGGCTGACGAGATTATGACCTTCAGCTCCGGTCTGGTTGAGATTATCTGCTTCAAAAGGCCCAGGATGAAGTCGATGTTCAGGCTGCGCTCGTGGGCCTCGTCCACCATGATGACGCTGTAGCGGGAGAGAAGGGGGTCTGTCTTAAGCTCCTGCAAGAGCATTCCGTCTGTGAGGATCTTGATGCGGGTGTTTATGTCAGTGGTGTCGTAGAAGCGCATCTTGTAGCCGCAGAAGTTCTCTGGTAGGCCCTCTGGCTCTATCTGGCTCTTGATATAGGCGCACACACCGAGCGTGGCTATGCGGCGGGGCTGGGTTATCCCAATGACCCCGTGTGAGGCATAGCCTGCCTCCTTGAGGATGATAGGTATCTGGGTTGTCTTTCCTGAGCCGGTCGGGCTCTCGACGATGATGACCTGGTTCGCCTCAAGGGCGTCCAGGATCATCTGTTTGCTCTGGTAGACCGGAAGCTTCTTGAAATCCGTCATTCAGCTCTCATGGCAAGCTTGGCGATATCCTGCAGTGTCATGCCTTCCATCACGCGCCTAGTGGCGATCTCCTTGACGGAGTAGAGGTCCCCGTCCTGTGAGGTGACGACATAGGGGATACCGTTCTTCTCAGCATAAGCGAACTGCTGGCCAAGTCCTTTCTCGCCCACATAAGAGTCTGTCCTGACCCCGAGGGCCCTGAGCTTCATGGCCGTGCTCTCTGACCATGCCGGGTTGTCCTTGAGTCCCACGACCATCACATCGGCATAGGAGGCGTCAGTGACAATCGGGCTCTTGAGCTCTTCAAGTGCGGCGATCAGGCGGTCAAGCCCGATGCATGAGCCGACTCCGGGCAGGTTCTCCTTGGTGTAGAGGCCGGCGAGGTTGTTGTACCTTCCGCCTGAGCATATGGAGCCGATCTGCGGCATATCCAGAAGCAATGTCTCATAGACGATGCCGGTGTAGTAGTCAAGACCGCGGGTGATTGAGGTGTCAAGCACGAAATCATCCTCGATTGAGCATGCCTTCATCATCTGAAGGAGCTCTGAGAGCCTTGTGATCTCAGGACACTCACCGAACATATCGGAGAGGATGAGCAGTGTCTTCTCAAAGCTTGTCTTGTCGATTGAGATGAAATCAAGGACTTTAGCGATGTTCTCATCGGAAAGTCCGTCTTCCTTCAGGATCTCGGAGACTCCGTCGCGTCCGATCTTGCCCAGCTTGTCGATTGCCCTGAGGACATCTGCGTTCTTGTCCTGGATCCCAAGGGAGGTGAGGAAGCGGTTCAGAAGTCCCCTGTGTGACACGGAGACCTTGAATGCTCCGACCTTCATCTCTGTCAGGCAGGTGTGGATCAGAAGGAGGATCTCGAAGTCGCTCTGGGCGTTGTCCACTCCGACCATGTCGAAGTCACACTGCCAGAACTCGCGGTAGCGGCCTTTCTGGGGTTTCTCACCGCGCCAGACCTTGCTGATGTGATAGCGCTTGAACGGGAAGCTGAGCTGGCTCTGGTTCGCTGCCACGAAGCGGGCGAGCGGAACGGTGAGATCGAACCTGAGCGCGACATCACGGCCTCCATTGTCGGTGAAGCGGAACATCTGCTTGTCCGTCTCTCCGCCGCCTTTTCCCAGAAGGACCTCAGTGTACTCAAGTGCAGGTGTGTCAATCGGCACGAAACCGAATGAGCGCAGTATCTGCTGCACCTTGGCCATGAGTTTCTGTCTTACTATCTCCTGCTGCGGCAGGCTGTCCCTGAATCCTTTAAGGACCTTTGGCTCTATCATGTTTAACCCCTGTTGAGGGTAGCATCTTAGCATGCTGCCCAGTGTTGTCATTTTCACTGAAATCTGATGTAATACTTTATATAAATTTCATTGAGTTGTTCAACGGCTAAACAGATATGTTAATCAGATATAAGAAGGGAGCCGGCACTCTTGATGCGGTCGCGCGCGTCTATTCACGTGAAGAGAACGGGATAGACAGCACTCTCGTGGACAGGAATGCCGTCAATGTTATAAAGAAGCTTAACTCCGCGGGCTATGAGAGCTATCTCGTCGGCGGAGCGGTAAGGGACATGATACTCGGCAGACAGCCGAAGGATTTCGATGTCGCCACATCCGCATCCCCGCGTCAGGTCCATAAACTGTTCTACAACTCCAGGATCATCGGCCGCAGGTTCAGGCTGGTCCACATCACCTTCGGAAAGGACATTATCGAGGTCTCCACGTTCAGGAGCACCAAGGAGCATGAGTTCTCCAACGACAACGAGTACGGGACGATAGAGGAGGACTGCACAAGGCGTGACTTCACCATCAACAGCCTCTACTATGACCCCGTCAAGGAGACGTTGATTGACTTCAACAACGCCCTTGATGATTTCAGGGACAAGAAGATTGTGTCCCTCATGCCGCTGAACAAGACTTTCGTGGAGGACCCGGTCCGAATGGTCCGTGCCGTGAAGTACTCGGTGACCACCGGCTTCCGCATCCCGCTCAAGCTCTCCATGGCCATAAAGCATTATGCGCCGCACCTTGAGGGTGTCAGCACATCCAGGATGACAGAGGAGGTCAACAAGATCCTCGCATGCGGCAACAGCAGCCAGATATTCGAGAGGCTCAACTCATACAAGCTTCTTGTCTACATCCTTCCGGCAATCTCGGTCTACGCCTCATTCCCGCAGATGTTCGAGTCCCTCAAGGGCCTTGACCAGAAGGTCAACCTGGCCAAGGAGGACCCGAAGAAGAGCGTGACAAAGGCCGAGATGTATCTGAGCCTGGTGCGTCCGTTCATCTCGGTTGACAAGTCAATCGAGAGCCCGATGGAGATCTTCAACGACATCCTCAGGCAGATAAAGATACTTCTCAGCCCCATAACCCCTCCGAACTACGAGATCGAGTCCGCAGCCGCATTATACATGCGTGAGAACGGCCTCAAGGTCCCAAAGGGTGCAATCAGGCACCGTAATCCCGATGCCCCTGTTCAGAGGACAGAGCGCAAGGGCGCATCAGTTGCAGGTGACGGGCAGGAGTCTAAGAAAAAGAAGCGCAGACAGCGCCATAAGAGGGTCGCGAAGAAGGAGACCGAGGCCTAACTCCAGGCCTGGACGTTCAGCTTGACCTTATGGATCAGGATTCCGCCGTATTTCTCAAGTGAGTCAGCGATATACTCCTCAAGCTCCGCTATCATCAGACCAGAGATGGCCTGAGGTGTCCTGATGACCACATCAAGGTCATAGCCCTCGGACCCGTATGTGAAGGAGACCTTGCTGACCTTCATCGTCTCCTCATACTCGTTCAGGCAGTGGCTCACCATCTGGGTGATTGCGGCCTCACTGATCGATGTCTCCTCCTGCTTGCTGAACTCAGGGCAGACAAGGGTCTTCTCAACCGTCTGGACCTGGTTGATGAACGGAAGGAACGCAAGGCGCTTTCTCAGTCCGACCTTGATTGAGTCATAGACGATGGAAGGGTAGTTTCGTGTTATCTGAAGCGGAGACACCGGAATGACATGCTTGCCCTCCGAATAACGGATGCGCATGGCAGTGTCTATCTCATCCTTGGTGGCGATGTCCTCTATGCGGATGATCTGTGACGGCTCAGGGAGGTTCAGCCTCAGGGCGATCTTGGCGGCCATCTTCTCCGATGTCCCTATGATGAGGATCTTGCGGTAATGCTCCGTCTGAAGGGCGTTCATCACCTCCTTGTGATGATCCGGATCCTGGAAGAGCGCGCGCTTGACGGCGGTGAGGAAGTTGGATTCCTGCTTGGCGCTCTTTCCCGCCACGATCTTGTCGTTCTTTATCAGAAGTCCGTCATCGACAATCAGGGGGATATGATATTTGTCCGCCACAAGCTGTGCACGGAAGCTCTTGCCTGTGCCGCTTCTTCCCACAAGGGCATAGACCTTCACAGTGGGGTGCTTCAAATTGGCGATAAAAGCAGACAAACTCATATTCAAATATTACCTCAATTCTTATATAATGTGAAGAAGTCGCCTTTTTGGCGGGGTTCATCATGGAGTACATCTTAGGTGCTTACAGCCAGCTTCCTTTCGGCTCGCCGACAGAGGAATACGAGACATTGCTGGCACAACAGCTCAAGCCTCTTCTGACAATGGTCTACCGTAACAGCTCAATCAAGCTGCTGCTGCGTCTGGGCATATCGGAGTACGATTATCTTGAGCAGAACCACCCAGAGGTCAACATGCTGATCAATGACCTGTGCCGCAAGGGACAGCTGGAGATACTCTCATCAAGTTATTACGATGTGGTCCTGTCCCTGATCCCCACACATGAGAGGACATCCCACATAGAGAAGACAACCACCTACATCAGGAAGAACTTCTCCAAGAGACCCAGGGGACTCTGGTTCTACAACCAGGTTTTCAACTCGACAACGGTGCCTAACCTGAGCCTGTCAGGCCTGGACTACATAGTCATCTCCACATACAACCAGGTCAACGGGACGGTGGAGGCCACAAGGCCGTTCTACACCGAGGAGATGGGAAAGCCTGCCCTGGTGTTTCCCATAGACGACCGCTTCTGCAAGGAGACCGCGGACCTGTACAACTCCGTGATCAGCCTTGAGAAGTATCTTGCCTCTGTCAGGAAGCTTTGTTCAGAGAGCACCAACTCAATAAGCACGATCATGCTTAACCTTGACCAGCTGATGGGAGAAAGCGGCTCGGTCGAGGTGTTCAAGGTCATAACAGACACATTGGGTGAAAAATGCACGCTGCCTGGCCTGTATCTGTCTGAGAACGAGGTCGCAAGGACGCACTATCTTCCAAGCGGCATCTACGGGCGTGATTTCGCCATCGGAAAGCTTACATCCATCAAACAGCTGATCTATGACAGCCCAAAGCTGTCCCGAAACTACGGGATAGTCAACATGCTCAGGGACACTCTCAGGGACAGCAAGAGAAACATCGATGACCGCAAAAGCATGGAGCAGATCCTGATGAAGGCAAGCTCCTCAAGCCTGTATTTCCCAAATGAGTGCAACAACCCCGCAATCGCAAGAGGAGTGAACAAATACTCATGTGAGATGGAGGTGGCTCTCTCAAAGGTCCCGAACATCGTGATCCCGGAGCAGACGGACATCGACTTCGACAGGGTTCCCGAATCACTTATCGCAGGAAAGGCCAACATCGCATACCTCAGCCACAGGGGAGCGGTCCTCAGCAGGTTCATTATCTCATCATCTCTCTGCGACCTTGCGTTTCACAGCGGTGACGGCTTGTTCGCGGACTCCTTCATAGATGAGCGCACCAACAAGGAGATAAAGCTTGCTGCAAAGCCTTACGAGGTTACCTCGCTTGACAAGAAGAGGACCGACTTCTTCGCAAAGGCTCCGTCTATGATGCTGGGTAAAATCCCCGTGAACCTCACCAAGAGGTACAAGTTCAGGCAGTCCACGGTGATTGTGGAGATTGAGATAGAGAATCTCTCGGACACAAGGCTGAGCGGCTTCACATACATGAACACGATCAACATCGCACTGCCGTGCGAGAGCGATGTGGGCTGCCCGGAAGGCCTGATTAAGGACGGCGGCTCATCCTTCACCCAGAGCCTGATGGTCTCCGACAAATCATGCCCGTTCAGCATATCTGTCGTGCTTGGAGAGGAGGCTGATGTAAGCAGAACCGATTTCAGGCAAAAGACCCGCACGTGGCTTGGAGACAAGTCATTTTATGAGTATACTCAATTGAGAATTAAGAAAAAGCTCTCACTCGGACCGTATGAGGACACACGTCTGACAATCGGTTTCAGGACAGAGAAGCGTAAGGAGAAACACAATGACACTACAGAACAGAGCACTTCTTGAGCAGCTTAAGACCGAATCCCAGGCTATTTGGAGGGGACTTTGACCCGGAAGGGTTACATACTAAACTCTCAGAGCTTGAAAAGCAGACAATGGAGCCCGATTTCTGGGGCGACAAGCAGAAGGCAGATGCGGTTTTCGCACAGATAAACGCAATAAAGGACACACTGTTACCGTTTGAGAAACTCCTCAAGGACATTGATGAGACCTATGACCTCATCGAGCTGTATGAGGAGGAGGATGACGGAAACGAGGAATATGCGGCGGAGGTTGACGCACGTATCCTTGAGCTTGAGGCCGAGTACAGGCCGCTGAAGCTCAAGACGCTGCTCAACGGCAAATATGACAAGGGCGATGTCTTCTTGACCATCCATGCAGGAGCAGGCGGCACAGAGGCCTGCGACTGGACATCCATGCTGATGAGGATGTATCTCAGATGGTGTGAGCGCCATAAGTTCAAGACGGAGATCCTGGACACACTTGAGGACGAGGGCGGCTACAAGAGCGTCACCATCCAGGTTACCGGACCTTATGCGTTCGGATACCTGAAGGGAGAGGCCGGAGTCCACCGTCTTGTCAGGATCTCTCCGTTTGACTCCAACGCCAGAAGGCACACATCGTTCTCATCCGTGTACACGTCTCCGGTGGTTGATGACAACATCGACATCGAGATCAAGCCGGAGGACATCAGGATCGATACCTACAGGGCCGGCGGTGCAGGCGGACAGCACGTCAACAAGACGGACTCCGCAGTCAGGATCACCCATTACCCGACAGGCATCGTGGTCCAGTGCCAGAACGAGCGCTCGCAGATCATGAACAAGGACAAGGCGTTCAAGATGCTCAGAAGCCGCCTGTATGAGTACTACAGTCAGAAGCTCGAGGAAGAGCATGCGGCCGAGGCCATTGAGAAGAAGGACATAGCCTGGGGTTCCCAGATCAGAAGCTATGTCTTCCAGCCTTATACAATGGTCAAGGACGCAAGGACCGGCGAGCAGACCGGAAACATCCAGGCTGTCATGGACGGAGACATAGACAACTTCATCGAGGCCTTCCTCAGATGGAGTCAGGAGCAGTAATTGAAGCGCATTCTCATTGCCCTCATATTCACGGCATTGATTCTGCCGGCAGCTGCAGCAGCGGATGCCGGTTTCAATGTCCTTGTGTACCCTGAGAACAATGAGATCGAGTCATACATAAGCGTGTTCTTCCCGACCAAGTCATTTGACCCTGACGCATGGAATGTCATGCAGGAGCGTCAGGAGCGCAAGGATCTGAGAAAGCTTGGAGAGGCTCTTGTCTCGGCATATGAGTCAGAGAATCAGGAGAAGATAGATTCGGCATCGAGCCTATATCTGGATGGAGTTGCCGCATCTCAGCCTTCCGGGGCGGATTTCGTTGTGCGTCTGATTAAGGCAGGGAAGCTGGAATTTGATGCCGGTGCTATGGTAGGAGATCCCGTGCTTCTGTCATATGTCTGCGATGTCACGGACGCCGGTCTTCTGGTAATGCCTGTGACGGATTACCTTCAGGATTTCCTTCATCTGGCACTCTATGTCTACAGCTATGGCTCAGATTCGGCAGATCTTGTGTATGAGATGATCTCAAAGGAGTCGGACAGATATCCGGTCAATGCATCTCTTGCACTTGCTCCTTCATTCATGGACATCAGTCCGTCACTGGTGAGACTTGAGGGACTTGCATCCGGAACAGCTGTTGAGATTGACGGGAAAGAGACGCTCAGCCTTGACGGTTATGTCATGACCACTTCCGGCAGGCATGTCATTTCCCTGAGCGCACAGGGAAAGCAGGACAGGGTGTTCGCAACTGATCTTGCACCTGATGCCGTGTCCTCGCTTGATGCCACGATGAATGACATCAGGTACTCAGGCCTTCAGATAACAAGTGATCCGGTAAGCTCTGTGTACCTCAACGGCATAGGGATAGGGCAGACACCCCTCACTTTGGACAATTATGTGATTCCTTCATCGCTGAGGTTCAGTTCTGAAGGCTATGCTGACAAGACCGTCGGAATCCTTTCCGGTACAAAAACTGTCAGCGTATCAATGAAGCCTAAGTGGATGGCTGACCAGAATCTTCTCAAAGAGGAGAAGAATGAGTTTTATGCGGGCTTTGCGAGAAGCCTGCTCATATTCGGGGCAAAGATCGCCCTGAGGACATTCAATGACGGCACGAACAAGGTCCTGGAGGCCTTGGACGGAGCGGCCACAGGATTGCTGGCGGTCTCTATAGTGGACCTTGTGGGCAGTCTTGTGGACTATTACAGACAGACAGAATATATTGCACCATAGAGGGGGCACAGATGGCTTTCAAATTCGGTTTAGGAGCTAAGCTCAAGGCACTTTTCAGCGGTTTCAGGAAGACCCTGGACCAGTCGTTCTTCGATAATCTGGAGGACCTTCTCATTGAAGGTGATTTCGGTGCAAAGAACGCCATGATGATCAGTGACGAGGTCAATGCCCGCAAGCCTAAGACGGAGGAGGAGTTCCTTGCGATAGTAAGGGAGCTTCTCAATGACAAGATCAACGGTACGGAGCTCCTGCCTGACAAGAACGAGCTCAATGTCTATCTTGTCCTCGGTGTGAACGGAGTAGGAAAGACCACATCAATCGGAAAGCTTGCAACTTATTACAAGGACAAGGGTTATAAGGTTGTGATGGCCGCTGGTGACACCTTCAGGGCAGCTGCAATAGACCAGCTTGAGCTCCATGCCCAGAGAACCGGCACAAGAATCGTCCGCCAGGAGAACGGAAGCGATCCGGGGGCAGTCATCTATGACGCGATCTCAAGCGCCCAGGCACGCGGGGACAACCTGATTCTCTGTGACACCGCAGGAAGGATGCACAACAAGGAGAACCTCGTGCGTGAGCTGCAGAAGATCGACAAGGTCATCCGCAACAGGATCAAGCCCGAGAACTACAAGAAGATCCTTGTGATCGATGCCACGACTGGCCAGAACTCAATCAGCCAGGCCCAGATATTCAACGAGGCGATAGGAATCGATGCCCTGATTCTCACCAAGTATGACTCTGCGGCCAAGGCCGGAGCCCTTGTGCAGATCGGAATCCCCGTCGCATTCGTCGGAACCGGTGAGCACTACGGGGACATCCATGTGTTTGACAAGGAGGAGTTCCTGACAACTCTTGCCGGACTTGGTGAATGAAGAAGACACTGGCTTTGCTGTTATCATTCTTTGCCCTGGGCTCATTGTCTGCCCTGGTTTATTCCTCGAACCTGCTCGGACAGAAGCTGGAGGTCCTCAGCGGAATTCCGCTTTCAGGATATGCTCTTGAGGAGAACGGACCTGTCAGCACGCTTTACCTTGACGGTATCCCTGTCAGGAGGACCGAGCGCATCGAAGGCATTCAGGAGACAACGGTCACGGAGACCGACCTGCTCTCAGGGAGCACCTTCACACGTTTTTATTCTGACGGGCTCCTTATGTCGGAGTCCGGCTCAGACGGAAGCCTTGTTAGCTATGCCTATGTGGAAGGACGTCTGGCTTTCTGCTCATCGTCCGTGCCTGGCCAGGAGAGCAGGGTGACGTTCTTCCTCAGAAGCTCCGGAGACGGGTCCCTCATGGCCGTGAAGGAAGGCGATGTCTACCGCTTCATATCCGAATCCTACATATTCCAGGACAACGAGCTACTTCAGCAGGTGGCATCTGATCTGGTGATCAAGGAGGACCATGAGGTCCTTGAGGACGGCAGGATCAGGTATGAGCAAGGCGGCATAATCTACATCTACAGCCCGTCAGGACTTCTTCTTTCGGCTGAGGAACTGGAAACGGTGGAAATAATGCGTAAGGCGCTAAATGGTCTTCGAAACGAGGAAGCAGCGGAAAGAATTATCGAATTGTTCTGTAAGACCAGAAACAATGCAGATCTTGTAAATATAGTCAGAGCACGAAAATACGTGTAAAAAGTGTGATAAATTTTAGAATTATTTGTTCATTTTACAAATATCTATTGAATTTTCACATTGGTTGATATATAAAGAACTATAAAACAGGATATTGATAATTTATTCTTCATATTTGGAGGGGAAATGATACGAACTGTCATAAACGGAGCCTGTATGTCTTTGGCAGATAGTGTTCCGGGAGTATCGGGCGGTACTGTAGCCTTTATAATGGGCTTTT
>CACZJR010000030.1 GCA_902781545.1 uncultured Spirochaetales bacterium
GCAAAACCATATAAATCAACTAATTCCGTTGTATTAGGTGCAGGTGCCTCAATACTTGAGCTTGTCTTTGTCACACTGGTGGCAAACGGACGCTACCTTCTGATGAGCTGCGCCATGGGGCAGAAGTTCTCTGAGGACACACCGCTTATCCACCGCTTCGGGGTTGGATTCTACATCACAGACGAGCTTTTCAGCCTCTCAATCACGACCCCTGGAAAACTGAACCCTTACATCAACTACGGTGCCATAGCCATAGCGGTTCCCGCCTGGTCTGTGGGTACTGCTCTTGGTGTCATTGCCGGAAACATCCTTCCGGCACGTCTTGTCAGCGCTCTCAGCGTGGCCCTTTACGGCATGTTCATAGCATGCTTTGTTCCGCCCGCAAAGCAGAACCAGATCCTGCGTTTTGTCATCCCTGTATGCTTTCTTCTAAGCTACATAGCCTTCAGGCTCCCGTACATCGGAGAGCTCTCAGAGGGAACAAGGTCAGTCATTCTGACAGTGATAATCTCGACTGTCCTTGCCCTTGTGTTTCCGCTTAAGGATGAGGGGGACTCAAATAGTCCGGAGGTGCAGCCATGAGCGCTTATGTCTACATCATAGGAATGTGCCTCATTACCGCTGTGATAAGGATCCTGCCGCTTCTGGTCCTGAGAAGACCAATCCGGAACAGGTTTCTCCGCTCGTTCTTCTACTATGTGCCTTATGTGACATTGTCAGTCATGACATTCCCCGCAATAGTCAACGCAACCGCAAGCCCCATAGCAGGAGCCGCGGCCCTTATTGCGGGAATTGTGCTTGCATGGATAGGGGCCAACATGATCACCGTGTCCGCAGCATGCTGTGCTGTGGTGTTCATCCTGGAGCTGTTTGTCTAATTGTCCTCTGAGAGCACCTCAATCAGTCTCTCAAGAGGGATGCCGATTATGTTGGAGAAGCTTCCGTCTATCTCATCTATCAGCTTATAGCCGTTCTCCTGGATCTTGTATGCGCCGGCAGCGCCTTCGGGGTCTCCGGTCGAGATGTACCAATCGACATCTGACTCGGTCAGACTGTGGAACAGAACACGCGTGACATCGCATACAACAACCGTTTTCTTGCTTTGCGGGACGTAGACGCTCATGCCTGAGTACACCTCGTGCCATCTGCCTGAGAATGAGCGGATCATGGCCTTTGCATCCTCATCATCCTTTGGCTTTCCCATCAGCTTCCCGTCAAGGGCCACAAGGGTATCCACTGCAACGGCAGGAAGAGATGGGTCGAACTCAGGGCTTCTGAGATAGCTCTCCATCTTCTGGGAGGAGAGGGCGGTGACGACCTTCTCAGGCTCTGTCTCCCCGCATATCTCCCAGATGTCCTGCGGCCTTGTGATCACACGGATTCCGGCACTCTCCAGGACCTTTCTCCTGTTCGGTGACTGTGAGGCAAGCACAATGACAGGGCATGTCTTTCTGAGTTTCTCCTGAATTGAAATCTCAACAACAGGACATCTGTCCATTGCCTTGCCTCCTTTTGATTATTTCCTTCTGATTGATCCGATGATAATCCTGAAAACAGCGAATAGCACACCTGCTATGGGCCAGATTTTCCAGGCATCTGCCCACTTTCCTGGAATCAGGAACTGGAACACCAAGAACAGCGCAGTCACGGAAAGCCAGTAGATGGTGTTGAAGCCTGCTATCACAGGGCTCTTGGATTTCTCATCACGTGTGTAGTCACCTTCCTCAAGGAGCTTGTTGTAGCATCCCATCACAGTGCTGGCAAGCACAAAGCCGTAGCTGGCGAAAGCCACCATGAGGAGGATGAAGCAGACGTCCATGATGAACACGAAGTCAGGGGCGTTGAAGCAGATGGAGATGAAGAGGGGGATCACCGAAACAATGCACATGACCGTGCATATCGTGTTGATCCTGGTGTAGCGCTCCTTGTACTCCTCCTTGCGCTTTCTCACCACGCTGGACACACCGTATTCGGTCTCGAACGGCTCCTTCTCCAGGAAGGCGAAGTCGCTTGCCGCAGATGATGTCCTTATGAATCCTACTACTCCGAGCGCCACCATGAGGATCAGCACGCAAAGCCCTGTCCCGACCGCCGCGTTCTCGCTGATCTTCACAAGAGGTGACTCGCTGAGAGCTATCAGGAACAGCATGATGATAGGAGAGGCCACGCAGAGCAGTGTGGACAGTGCGATGCCTGATGCGGAGTTTGTCCTGATCTCCATATATCTCGAGGCCTCCTCCATGGTCACACGTCTGAGGCCTGTGTCCTCCTGCTCGACCTGGGGTGCCCTGTCATCAAGGTCCGAGAGCTCATCCTTGAGAAGGTAATCGGTTGAGACACTGAACACCGTGCTCATCTTCACTATCTTATCCATATCGGGAAGGCTCTGCTCGCTCTCCCATTTTGAGACTGACTGTCTTGATACTCCGAGCTGTTCGGCAAGCTCCTCCTGGGACCAGCCCATCTTCTTTCTAAGGTTCACGATCTTTTCTGCAAGAATCATTGTTCACTCCTTTACCCGGTGCTCTGCGCTCCGGATGATTGAATGCTAGGCCTTTGCTCGGTTGCTCACAACAAAGCGTGCTTGGAAATGTGTCAACCGGCGGTTGCAATTGCCAATATTCTGCTTGTCAGACGATGATCTGTGCGAGAAGTGACGGTTTTCCGTCCCTGAAATACAGCCCGCAGTCGATCGTGTTCCCGTTTCTCCTCAATGCCATTGAGAGGACATCTCCCTCATGGGCGGATGTCTTGAACACCACGGTGATCTCCTTGATGTCCATGTCCTTGAGCTCCTGCACGCTGAACATGCCCGTGAGGGCGCGCACATAAGCTGTGTTGTTCATATGCTGACCCATATCGATGTCCGTTGATGTGACTTTATACTCACCTTTTATGGTATAAGTGTCATCTGCGGGCATCACTCTGGGAAAATCGATAATTGAGAAAGGCTCTTCATTGAATACAAGGTCCTCAGGGAATATGCTGCTGACGTTTGCGAGCCTTCCCCTGGCAAGGTCCATGACGGCCCACTCAGTACGGCCCTCTGCAAGAACCCCGTCCTGATCCTTAAGCCTGTAGCATCTGTCAGTCCTCAGGGACCCGGGTCTGACCGGCCATGTCTGGCACTCAACAAGATCGCCCATCTTTGGTCTTCTGAAGAAGCGGACCCTGGTCTTTACGGTGAGCCAGAACAGGTTCTCACTCATGAGCTTGAGCTGTCCGACTCCAAGCTTCTCGGCATGGGTGTTGGCCAGGTCCATGAAGAGCCTGAATGTCTCATAATAACCCAGCTTGTTCTCAAAGTCTGTCTGGCTGGGTTGGATTCGGATGTCCGTGCAGTATTTGTTAATTAGTCCCATGCGTTTCAGTTTAGAGAAAAAAGAGCTCCGTGTCACCTGAGGTGTCCCATGGATATATATGTTTACAAAACAGGTATACGCGTCTATAATTTTCAGAGTGAAAATAATTGAGCGGAGGTTATGATGCAGTTCGCTTACATCCCCATAGGAGTCCCGACATTTGACCTTGAGGTTGCCGGAGACCAGTTTGAGAAGTCATGCACCCTGATGCGTGACTGCTTCGGATCAGAGGCAGTATGCCCGGACAAGATGCTTCTCTCCATTGCGGACCTCAAGGCATTCCTGTCTAAGATCAATCCGGACCTCATTGTCCTTCAGAACATCACATTCGCCAATTCGGCTTATTGCTCGGAGGTCGTCTCCGCATTCCCTGAGAAACCGCTTCTTCTGTGGACGCTGAAGGAACCTGTCATAGACGGAAAGCGCCTGAGGCTGAACTCTCTTACCGGAGCCTATTCTGCCGCAAATGTAATGAAGAGCCTTGGAAAGGACAATTTCGGCTATGTGTTCGGAAGCCCTGAAAGTGATGAGGTCAGATCCATCATTGTCTCCAATGCAAAGGCGGTCCGCACACTGTGTGAGCTCAGTGAGTGCAGGGTGGCTGCCATAGGCACCACGCCTGAGGGCTTCGGATTCGGACGTGCGCTTGACTCTGATATCCAGCGTGTTTTCAGGAGCCGCCTTGTAAGCGTTGAGCTCAGGGAGATCCTGGACAAGGCCAAGTCCTATGACATCTCCGAATGCTCTGACTACCTGAAGGATTTCTGCAGCACCTGCTGCGGTTATGAGGATATCCCCAAGAGCAACATGGAGGGCTATGCCCGCCTGATGAAGGCCTATGTTGATTTCTGCACACAGAACAACGTCAAGGTCATAGGCTCAAGATGCTGGCCTGACCTCTTCACGCAGTTCGGAACCCCCAATTGCGCGGTGCTTTCCATGCTCAACGACATGGGGATCTCCAGTGCCTGTGAGAGCGACATGTACGGCGCCATCTCCATGTTCATCGCATCCAGGCTCAGCGGAGGCTCTGTCTTCTTCGGAGACCCGGTCTCCATGGACGAGGATGAGAACACCGTGACCTACTGGCACTGCGGCATGTGCGCGCCGTCACTTGCATCAAAGCCGACAATCGGAGTGCATCCCAACAGGAAGATCGGTCCTGTTATGGACTTCGGCTGCAAGGGCTCCTCTGCAGTGACCGTCTTCAGGCTCGGCAGGGACGCCAATGGCAGCTTCCGCGCCTTTGTCGCAGGCGGACAGGCCCTGGATAAGCCCAAGCAGTTCATCGGAGCCTCTGTCGTGGTACGCACTGATTTCAGCGCAAGGGACCTTGTCTACGACTCGGTTTCCGACGGCTGGGAGCCGCACTTTGTGGTGGCATACGGTGACATAGTGCAGGACCTTGAGGTCCTTTGCAGACTGCTCGGCATTCCTGTAAGCAGATTCTGAAAACACGGAGGCTTTATGGCTGACTTTGAATATCTTGAGTCCTTTGCTTCGGAGGCCAGGAAGAACTGTCTCTTCTGCATAGCCAACCTGGGTGTGGGACATGTCGGAGGATCACTCTCGATAATCGAGATCCTCACTTATCTATTGAACGGGGAGATGCGTAACCTCTATCCTGATGACCCCAGGCGCGAGGACAGGGACATGCTTGTCGTGTCCAAGGGCCACTCGGGCCCTGCGCTTTACTCGATCCTGGCCAAGAAGGGCTATTTCCCCATGTCATGGCTGAACACCCTCAACCAGGGCGGGACTAGGCTCCCCAGCCACTGTGACCGCAACCAGACACCTGGAATTGACATGAGCACGGGATCCCTGGGACAGGGGATCTCCGCCGCATGCGGAATTGCATATGCGTCAAAGCTGAAAGGAACTGACCAGAGGACATACTGCATCATCGGAGACGGTGAGACGGAGGAGGGCCAGAACTGGGAGGCTGCGATGTTCGCAAGGGCAAAGGGCCTGGACAACCTCATCGTGATCACGGACTACAACAAGCTCCAGCTTGACGGTCCTGTGGCTCAGGTACTGTCCCTGGATGACCTTGAGACAAAATGGAAGGCATTCGGCTGGGATGTGGTGCGCTGTAACGGACATGACCTCAGGGACCTTGACCGAGCCTTCGGACAGTGCCATGAGAGAGACTCAAGGCCCAAGATGGTCATCTGTGACACCGTCAAGGCCAAGGGTTTCCCGCGTCTTGAGAACAAGCCTGAGAGCCACAACGCCAACATCACCCTTGATGAGGTCAAAGCCCTCTACAACAACGATGTCCCGTCATGGCTCGGTGATAAGAAGGACAGGCCGGAGCCGCTGAAGGTGAACAAGCCCGCTTTGCCCGGTCCCGCATCATCATGCATAAGTGACACCTCCGTCGAGATGCGTCAGGCCTACTGCCAGACACTGATGGACATCGCAGAGAAAGATCCGCGCCTTGTCATTCTGGAAGCCGACCTGATGAAGTCATCCGGCACGGTGCCCTTCATGAACAGGTTCGGCACCAGGGCCATTGACTGCGGAATTGCCGAGGCCAACATGGTTGGCATTGCAAGCGGTCTGAGCGTCCAGGGCTTCATCCCGTTCGCAGCCACGTTCGCATGCTTTGCGGGGCGCAGGACATTAGACCAGTTCTTCATCTCATCCAACTACGCCAGGCTGAACGTAAAGCTTGTCGGAACAGACCCGGGCATCGCGGCCGTGTACAACGGCGGAACGCACATGCCGTTCGAGGACATCGGTCTTATGAGGATGATTCCTGATCTTGTGATCGCAGAACCCAGTGACGCCGCATCTGTCTCCGGTCTTGTCAGGGTCATGTACGAGTATCAGGGAAGCTGCTATCTTAGGCTCCAGCGCAAGGACTCTCCGGCCATCTACGGAAAGGACGAGAAGTTCGAGCTTGGCCGCTCCAAGGTCCTTGCTGAAGGAAGTGACGTGACACTGATAGGCCTTGGCGCGGTGATGATGCAGGAGGTCCTTAAGGCCGCCGCAATGCTTGAGAAGGACGGCATTCATGTCACTGTCATTGACGCCCTTACCGTCAAGCCGCTTGACAGGGACCTGATCCTGGCAAAGGCAAGAGAGACCGGAGCCATAGTGACGTGTGAGAACCATCAGGTTGACGGAGGCCTTGGCATGGCGGTGACAAAGCTGCTTGCCGATGAGAACGTCCCGTGCAGGATGGGCTATATAGGGATCCAGGGCCGCTTCGGACAGGTGGGCAACCTGGATTATCTGATTCATGAGTACAATCTCTCTGCCTCTGACATATGTGCCAGGGCGAAGACAATAATCGAGAAAAAGTGAGGACAACATGAGAATCGCAATCGCATCTGATCTGAGCGGATATCCGCTTAAGAAAGCCATAGCCGAGCATCTGAAGGAGAAGGGAATCGAGGTCCTTGATTTCGGCATCCCCAATGAGAACGAGCCGCATCCGTACACAGAGCAGGCACCCAAGGTCTGCAAGGCAATCCAGAGCGGTGAGGCGGAGAAGGGAATCCTGATCTGCGGAACCGGACAGGGAATGGCAATTGTGGCCAACAAGCACAAGGGAATCTATGCCTGTGTCGTTGACTCTGTGTTCTCAGGTGAGAGGGCCAAGATCATCAACAACGCCAACGTCATCACACTTGGCGGATGGATCACCGCACCGTTCTTGGGCTGTGAGATCGTTGATGCATGGCTCAGCATGCAGTTCACGCAGAAGATGGAGTTCAAGAAGGACTTCCTTACAAAGAACTTCCATATTGTAGAGGACATTGAGAAGGAGAACTTCAGATGATCAGCTCAAATCTCAGCCCGCTGAAGGTGCTTGAGAGAAAGCATATGACAAAGGCCCTTCTCAGAAGAATTTCAGGCGGAAACAGAATCGCCATTGTCACAGACAATGCCCCGATAGATGCAAAAGAGCATCTGATTTCGTCTTTCTCAGGCTCTGAGGCCATTGTCTTTGACAAGGTGCAGCCCAATCCGCGTACAGAGGACATCATGCAGATGTACAGGGACCCTGCCTTCGGATCCTGTGACGTGATAGTCGGAATAGGCGGCGGAAGCGTCCTTGACAGCGCCAAGGCCCTTGCCATGCTCAAGACAAACGGCGGGGAGCTGGACGATTATCTGGGAAACAGCCCCAGACGCAAGATTGAGAGACGCTGCGCGCCTCTAGTGCTTCTGCCCACAACTGCGGGAACCGGAAGCGAGGTCACGAAGGTCGGGGTCTACACCTCACAGAACGGTCGCAAGTACACGCTCGGATCTCCTCTGATGCACGCGCACAAGGCCGTCCTTGTGCAGGACTTCGTGGTCAAGGCACCGCCTGCACTGGTGGCTTCAACCGGCCTTGATGCCCTGGATCATGCCCTGGAGTCAATCTGGAACAAGAACGCCAAGCCCCAGACGCTGGAGCTCTCGGTGGCGGCAGCCATTGAGGTTCTCTCCAACATCCGCACGATGTACGACTCCAGCCTCGCCATCAGGGGAGGCAAGGCCGTTGACGGCGCCGCTTACGATGCCGCAAGACGCATGCTCCATGCCTCATGCATGGCAGGCATGGCGTTCAACCTTACCGGAACAGCCGCAGTTCATGCCCTGAGCTTTGTCCTGAGCGAGACCTGGCATGTGCCGCACGGCACAGCATGTGCCTTCACCCTCAACGGAGTGTTCCGCCTTGCATGCGAGAACCAGACTACAAGGGAGAACCTTGCCCGCATCTCAAAGGCCTTCCATCCGAATCTCAAATCTGTTGACGCTCTTGTCACAGCGCTTCAGAAGGATGTGGCGGACCTCACCGTGTACCTGCGCCAGCCGCAGAGGTTCTCCGACCTTGGAATCGAGCTCAGGCGTGATGACATAGACAGTAACTTCGAGCGCTCGTTCGATGACCCGAAGATGTGGAACCAGCTGCCTGTCGCCACCAAGGAGAACATCTACCCGCTTCTGGAGGAGCTGATCTGATGGACAGACTGACACTTTTGAGGGAGAAGAATCCCGGACTTGTGATCCATACCGTTGACGAGAAGCTGTTCTCACGCTATGCGCGCCTTGTCAGCTCACCCGTGTTCAAGGGGATATCCGACTACATTGACCGCACCACGGTCATCCCCGAACGCAACACCTACGTGGCGGACATCCCCGAGCTCCACACGGAGGAGAACGATGCCGCACTTTGTGCGTTCTACGGCGGACTTGTGCCTCAGATCGGCTACTGCAACGGTCCGAACTACTCCATGAACGGAAGCGAGTACCACAAGGGCCCCGAGCTGACAATTGCAATCACAGACTGCCTGATGTGGTGGATGCTGCCTGAGGATCTTGTTGACTTCGATCATGTGGACTCCTCAAAGGCCGAGGTCTTCTACATCCCAAAGGACTGCGCCTTCCTGCTCAAGCCGGAGATCCTTCATCTTGCGCCTTGCAAGGTGGACAGCAGGGGCTACAAGACAGTGATCATCCTGCCGATGGGAACCAACAGGCCGCTTGATCCAGAGCTTAAGGAGAAGATCCGAGCGAACGGTGATCCGGAGTCAAAGATCCTTCATATGTCCAACAAGTACATGATCACCCACAGGGACTGGGAGCCTCTTGTAAGCCAGGGTGTTCACATAGGGCTTCTTGGAGAGAACCGCAAGGTGATTCCCATTGACTGAGATCCTTCTCTGCGGTCTTACCGTATTTCTCTCATTCACACTTGAGGTTGTCACCGGTTTCGGCGGCACCGTCATGGCGGTGTCGTTTGTCACCGCGCTTCTGGGAATGCATAAGGGAGTGGTGGTCCTGACACTGGTGGCCATCATCCCGCAGCTTTCTGTGGTGATCAGGGAGCGCAGCAGGATCGACTGGAAAAACTACCTGATAATAGCAGGCCTTATGCTGCCGTTTCTCTTTGTCGGCCGCATGCTCCAGAGTGCCGCAGACACCGCGGTGCTCAAGAGGATCCTCGCGTGCTTCATAATCGCGGTCTCTGCATTCAGGCTCATCAGGTACTTCTCCCTGATGAGAAAGAAAGAGGAGCAAGACGGTGAGACCAAGGTCAGATGGTACTCTTATCTTGCCCTTGTCGGAGCCGGGGTGATTCACGGAATGTTCTCCTCAGGCGGTCCGCTTGCGATTGTCTATGCCTCATCGGCCGTGAAGGAGAAGGACAGCTTCCGCTCCACCATGTGCCTCCTGTGGGTGACCCTGAACACTATCCTTGTCGTGTCATACATTGCCGACGGTTCTCTGAACGCGGAGATAGGAAGGACAATCCTCTGCCTTGTGCCGTTTGTCGCCGCAGGCATTATAGCCGGGAACCTGATAGTCAGGCGCGTCAATGAGAAAGTGTTCTCCCTTGTTGTCTACATCTGCCTTCTTGTGACAGGCGTGATAATGCTCTTATGACTCGAAGAACGCATCCAGCACCAGATCTGATGCTCCGGCCTGTGCCATGACATTGTCATAGACAATCGAGTACACATCTGGCTCACTGTTCTGGAAGCGGTCCTTGATTGTCCTGAAGAGATTCCTTACCTCGGAGGCAATTGCGTCGGCAACGAACTGCGACGGACCGATTATCAGGAATGAGTCAGGTGACATGAACCTCTGGACGGTCTTCATGCATGTGTAGATGTAGAATGCCGCCTTCTTGAGTGTCTCTGCTGTTTTCTCATCATTGATGTCCGTAAGTGACTCAAACAGCCTTGTTTTCGGCTTGCCTTCATTGATCTGGGCATTCAAATCTAATAAACAGGCCTGAAGGCATCCTTTCATGCCGCAACTGCATCTGGGCCCGTCAAAGTTCACAAGGATATGTCCTGCCTCCATTGTGGTCCCGTCTGCTGTTGTGTAGATCCCGCTGTCTGAGACCAGGGCGCCGTTCACTCCACCTCTTAAAAGGAATGCGAACATCGCCTTTCCGGGGTTCTTTCCGCCGTATCTGTAAACCGAATAGGATAGGGCACCGCAGTTGTTGTGGACCATGACCTTGAGGCCGAGCCTTTTCTCGATGTTCTCCTTCAGCGGATAATTCTCCATGCCATTGATCCTGGGATAGAAGATTATGGTTCCGCTGTGGACATTGATCTTACCTGGGGCGGCAATGCCTATTCCCGCTATCTTCTTCCTTGGGATGCTTAGAGCTGTGACGGCATTCTGCACAAGCGTGCAGATCAGATTCTCCACATCAGATGCGCTGATGCCTTCCTCAAGGTCCTCTGTGTGCGAGTATATGCGCTGGCGGTTGAAATCAAACACGCCAAGTGACAGGCAGGATGCCCAGAAGTCAATTCCTATGGTGTACAGGGCAGTTGGCCTTACAGTGTAGAATGACGGATGGCGGCCCTTGCGTGGGGCATGTGCAGTCTTGCCCTCGCACTGCTCAATGTAGCCGTTCTCCTCCAGGTAATAGAAGATACGGAAAACCGACGGAGCCCGGAGACCCAGCCTGCTGACAATCTGCGACTGCGACACCCCTCCCTCTGTTCGTGAGGCATAGATTGCCGACAGCACGGCCATTATGTTCCTGTGCCTGATATCTGTTGCCCTTACCGGGTCTATTGTGATCTGACCGTAATCCTGAATAGGCATGAGACGATTATAGCACGTTTTATAAAAAAAGCATAAAAGTGTTTGACCTGGTTTGAAAGCGACATGATAATTCAAGTATGCTCAGTATTATTGATGACTCAGGATTTGCGGTTTCAGTTGACGGACGCATCTTTGCGCTTCCTCATCTCTCTGTCGGCAACGGCAGCTCGGACATTTCAATGTACCGCGGAAACTTCAAGGTCAGGGAGCGTCACATAAAGTGGGAGAATCTGGATGCCGCCGTCTCCGGTCAGGATGTGCGGTACTGTGGCAATGGTGCAGAGATACGCCTTCACCCGTCTTATGAGAACGGTTTCCTGACCCTTTCATTCGAGCTTGTCTCAGGCAGCTTCAACAGGTACATGCTGGCATTCAAGGCAGAGAGCGGCGAGGCCGTGTTCGGCGGAGGCGAGCAGTACTCGTATTTCAATCTCCGCGGCCACAGGTTTCCGGTCCTTACCAGGGAGCAGGGTGTTGGAAGGCGTTACAACAGGCCTCTGACATTTCTTGCCCAGATGCATGACAAGGCAGGCGGTGCCTATCACACCACATATTATCCGCAGCCAACGTTCGTATCCGACAGAAACTACTTCATCCATGTCAACAGCTTTGACTACTGCATCCTGGACTTCAAGAACCACCGGAGCCACAGGATAATCTCATACAGTCTTCCGACAGAGATCACAGTCGGATTCGGAACATCGCTGATGGACACCGCATCCAAGGTGAGCCTTCTTCTGGGGCGCCAGGCGGTTCTCCCGTCATGGGTCCATGACGGCATGATCCTGGGCGTCCAGGGCGGTACAGATGTGGTCAGAGGCAAGCTGGAGAAGGCCCTCTCGCACAACGTGAGAGTCTGCGCGCTCTGGGCCCAGGACTGGTCCGGAAAGATCGTCACGTCATTCGGAAAACGCGTCCTCTGGGACTGGAAGTGGAATCCCGATATGTATCCCGGCCTTGACAAATGGATGGGTGAGCTCAGGGAGCAGGGAATCTGTTTCACCACATACATCAACCCATACCTGATCAAGGGCAAGAGCCTCTGCAACGAGGCCGTCCAGAAAGGCTATCTTGTGAAGAACCCCGCAGGTGAGGATTACTTCATTGACTTCGGCGAATTCGACTGCGGCCATGTGGACCTGACAAATCCCGATGCCTACAGCTGGTACAAACAGAAGATCAAGAAGAACATGCTGGAGTTCGGCTCAGCCGGCTGGATGGCAGATTTCGGCGAGTACCTTCCGACTGATGCTGTGGTCCATAGCGGGGTTTCCGGTACAGTTGCGCACAACATGTGGCCCGGCCTTTGGGCAAAGCTCAACCATGAGGCACTTGAGGAGACGGGAAACCTGGACAAGGTCATCTTCTTCATGAGAAGCGGAAATGCCATGAGCCCCCGCTATGCCCAGAGCATCTGGGCAGGGGACCAGAACGTGGACTGGTCACGCGATGACGGAATCCGGTCTGTCATTCCCGCTGCCCTGTCCCTGGCATACAGCGGTCACGGGATTTCCTTCAGCGATATCGGCGGCTACACCACCGTTGCATGGCTCAAGCGCAGCAAGGAGCTTCTTCTGAGGTGGACTCAGATGAGCTGCTTCACTCCCGTCATGCGCACACACGAGGGCAACCGCCCTGCGGCAAACTGGCAGTTTGACTCAGATGACCAGACCCTGGATTACATGGCCTATTGGTCGGACCTTCATCTCAGGCTCAAGGACTACATCCTGTTCTGTGAGAAGGAGAATGAACAGAAGGGCCTCAGTGTCATGCGGCCGATGAACTGGTACAGCTCCGAATCCTGGGCCTTGACCTGCACGGACCAGTACATGCTGGGTCCTGACATGCTGGTTGCCCCTGTCCTCAAGAAAGGCGCCAAGGGCAGGAATGTGATCCTTCCCGAAGGAGAATGGGTGAACCTGTTCTCTGGAAAGCCCTACAAGAAAGGCATCCATTTCATTGAGTCAGAGGCTACAGGCCACAGCATCCCGGTCTTCTACCGTGCTGACAGCCCCTGGGCAGACTATTTCAGCAAGCTGATTCAGGGCTAGATGTAGTTAGATGCCTTAGATGCCCTAGATGCCCTAGATGCCCTAAATGCCCTAAATGCCCTAGAAGCCCTAGATGCTCAAAAAAAGGAACCCCCGCATCTGCGAGGGCCCCTCTCCAAGCCGGTTATGACTTATTTCTCGAACGGGAACTTGTACGGCAGCTTGAACTCGTCACGCAGGGCGATGAACTCCTTCTGGATCGCCTCTCCGACAGGAACACCTTTGTCCTTGCGGTCAAGCCATGCCAGATGCTCTTTCTCACCTGCGGTGTAGATGCGCTCTGCTCCAGGAGCCTTTGCCGATGCCCTGAGGTCGCGGCAGATACCGCCTGCGGTCTTCTTGAATGTCTCAAGACCCATGAAGAACTCAGGGTTGATGACGAAGAAGAAGTGTCCGAGCCTGTACATCTGGGTCTTGCCGTTCTCATCCTTTCCGTTGAGGGCCTTCATGTAAGGTCCGCCTGCAAGAGCAGCTGAGAGGATCTCGACGACAGTTGTGAAGCCGTAGCCCTTGTAGCCGCCTGTGGCCTCTCCAAGACCTCCGAGCGGGCAGAGTGCAGCCTGACCGGCTCTCATGTCCTTGAGGATCTTGCCGCTGTCAGTCATTGTCTCACCCTGGCGGTTGACGACAAGTCCAGCAGGGGTGGGCTTACCGCTTCTCTCATAGAACTCGATCTTTCCGTTCTGGATGGTTGATGTGGCGCAGTCGAAGTTGAAGGGGAAATCCTCGTCTGTCGGCATTGTGAATGTCAGCGGGTTGGTTCCCATCATGGGCTCAACGCCCCAGGTCGGTGCGACTGACGGACGTGCGTTTGTTCCGGAGATACCGATCATTCCGGCCTTCTCGGCCATTGTTGTCCAGTATCCGGCAATGCCGTAGTGGGTTGAGTTGAAGATTGTTCCGCCGGCCATTCCGTACTTCTTGGCCTTCTCGATGAGCATCTCCATCATCCTGTGTGATGCGACCATTCCCATTCCGTTGTTTGCGTCCATGACGACTGTGGTGGGAGTCTCCTTCACAATGTCGATCTTTGTGACAGGAAGAAGAGTACCGTTCTTGATCCTGTCAAGGTAAATCGGCTTGAAGCGGTTGCAGCCGTGGCTCTCGATTCCTCTTCTGTCAGACTCCAGAAGGACATCGGCGCAGATCTCCGCATCCTTTCTTGGCACACCGTATTTCTCAAACACATCGACCATGAAGTCGTTCACCATCTTCCATGGCACAAAAGGTCTTGTCTCCATATCTATTCCTCCAATTCTCAGGCCTCGATTATCTCGGCCTTGATATCACTGTCAGTGCGGAAGAACTCAGCGCCCTCCCGGTCGGTTATTATCCCGTGGATCTCATCAAGCTTTCCGATCCTGTAGTTGCTGGTGACACCGATCTTGTTGTGAGTGGCAATGACATAAGCCTTGCCTGAGGTGTGCGTCAGCATCATCCTGCTGACCACGCTCTCCTCGTAGATCGGGGTGGTCAGTCCCGCATCCTCAGATATCCCGTCAACACCTATGAACGCCTTGTTGGCGAACATGCCCTCCAGCGGATTGATGGCAAGGGATCCGGAGAGGGACCTGGACCTGCTCCTGTAAATGCCTCCTGTGAGGATGATTGTGCATTTTCCAAGCGTGTCCGGCTGATTGAAGACATCAATGTTGTTTGTGATGATTGTTATTGTCTTTCCGCTCTCCAGAAGTGCCCTCAGTACTGCGGATGCGGTTGTGCCGCTGTTGACCATGACAATGTCATTGTCTTCCACAAACTCTGCTGCTTTCTGTGCTATGCGCTTCTTCTCCTCAGCGAACTGGGCTGCCTTCTGAAGGTAATGAGGCTCCGCGTTCATGTTCCTCAGGATCGTGGCTCCGCCGTGTGTCCTTTTGAGCAGGCGGCTCTCCTCCATCTGGTCAAGATCCCTGCGGATGGTGAGCTCGGAGACACCGAACTCCTCTGCAAGTCTGGAGACCTGAACTATCCCGTTCTCCTGAAGGATATCGGATATTCTCTGCTGTCTTTCCATCGGAAGCATGGCACGCCCTCTCATCGGATTTGAGTCCATCTGAAGTCTATGGCATTAAGAAGAGGCTGTCAACGAAAGAATGAACGTTTTTGAACGTTTTTGATTCAAATGTTCAAAAATCTTTCCTTGACCCGCCTGTTTCACAGGGGCTAGAATTTATAATGCTGATAAGCAAACAAGGAGAAACCCCTATGAAATATGTCATGGCACTCGATCAGGGAACAACCAGTTCCAGATGTATCCTATTCGACCACAGCGGCAAGATCTGCAGCGTGGCGCAGAAGGAGTTCACCCAGATATTCCCCAAGCCGGGCTGGGTTGAGCACAACGCCGAGGAGATCTGGGACACCACGCTTGAGGTCTCAAGGGCCGCAATCAGGAAACTGGGCATAACCGCAGAGGACATAGACTCCATAGGAATCACAAACCAGAGGGAGACCACAGTTCTCTGGGACAGGAAGACGGGAAAGCCGATCGCGAATGCCATAGTCTGGCAGTGCAGGAGGACAGCGCCTATCATCGACGGCCTTGTGAAAGCCGGCTACTCGGATAAGATCAAGGAGAAGACGGGTCTTGTGCCTGACGCATATTTCTCAGGCTCGAAGATCAAGTGGCTTCTGGACAACGTCCCGGGAGCAAGGGAGAAGGCAAAGGACGGCGACCTTCTGTTCGGCACAATAGAGACATGGCTCATCTGGAAACTCACAAACGGCAAGAAGCATGTCACGGACTACACCAACGCCAGCAGGACCATGATCTTCAACATCCACACTCTTAAATGGGACGATGAGCTTCTGAAGATCCTGGACATCCCCAAGAGCATTCTCCCGGAGGTCAAACCCTCCAGCTGCATCTACGGCTATGCGGCATTTGAGATGTACGGCGCCGAGATACCGATCGCAGGTGCCGCAGGAGACCAGCAGTGCGCGCTGTTCGGGCAGTGCTGCTTCGAGGAAGGTGACATGAAGAACACCTACGGAACAGGATGCTTCATGCTGATGAACACCGGGACAAAGCCTGTTGTCTCCAAGAACGGACTGGTCACCACAATCGCCGTAGGATACAAGGACCATGTGGAATATGCCCTTGAGGGAAGCGTCTTTGTCGCAGGTGCCGCGATCCAGTGGCTCAGGGACCAGATGGCCATTGTCGAGAACGCCCCTGAGAGCCAGGAATGGGCTGAGCGTGTGGACGGGACAGCCGACTGCTACGTGGTGCCTGCGTTCACCGGACTTGGGGCTCCGTACTGGAAGCAGGACGCAAGGGGAATTGTCGTCGGGCTTACAAGAGGCTGCAGCCGCGCCCACTTCATCAGGGCAACGCTTGAGTCGCTGGCATACCAGTCCTATGACATCGCAAAGGCCATGGAGCAGGACTCGGGTCTCTCAATCACAAGCCTCCGTGTAGACGGCGGAGCAAGTGCGAACAACTTCCTGATGCAGTTCCAGAGCGATATCCTTGCATCAGAGGTGGTCAGGCCGAAGTGCATTGAGACAACAGCTCTTGGAGCAGCTTACCTTGCCGGCCTTGCCACAGGGTACTGGGAGAGCAAGGAAGACATCAGGAAGAACTGGGGTGTGGACAAGCTCTTTGAGGCAAATATCTCAGAGTCCAGGAGAAGCAAGCTGATCAAGGGCTGGAAGAGGGCGGTCAAGACGGCTATCTTCTGGGCTGAGAACTGATTTAAGGCCCATTCATTCCCAAAGCCTCAATAATATGGCATGATTGTCCCCATGGAAAGAAGACTGTTTGTTTTTGATGTCGGCGGGGTTGTTGTGTTCCATCCATCAGTCATGGATGAGTTCAGCGCCCATTACGGCCTTGACAGGGAAGAGGTCCGCTCTGACTGGGCAGCTTACAACAAGCCCATCATGGACGGTTTCTGCGGACCTGAGATCATGTACAGGATGTTCGAGCACAAGTACGGGATAGACCTCTCACATGATGATGTCATGATGACATACTATCATCCTGTCGCAAACAGGCCGATGATAGATCTGATCAACAGGCTCCGCAGGAGCGGCCACAGAGTGGTCTCCGGCTCAAACACGTTCGCCGGGCACTGGGAGTTCTGCAAGGCCATGCCTGACCGTCCGCTGGACTGCTTTGACAAGCTCTACGCGTCACATGAGATCCACTACTCAAAGCCTGACCTGGAGTTTTACCGGCACATCCTGGAGTGTGAGGGCTATGCGCCGGAGCAGGCTGTGTTCACGGACGATTTCCCCGTGAACCTCAAGAGCGCGGGGAAGGTCGGCATGACCACTTTCCAGTACACAGGCGACAACAGGGCCCTTGAGGATTTCTTCAGGCCGTACATCTTTTGAGGAGACTTGATAAATGAAGACGACTGTTCTCAAATTCGGCGGAAGCTCACTGGCTGATTCTTCACAGTTCAGGAAGGTGGCAACTATCATAGGATCCCACGAGGGGACAAACTATGTGGTGGCATCCGCGCCAGGAAAGCGCAGCAAGGATGACACAAAAGTGACTGACATGCTTTACTCCTGCTACAACCTTGCGGTCTCGGGCAATGATTTCGTGGCCCAGCTCAATGCCGTGAAGGCCCGCTTCAGCTCAATTGCCTCTGATCTGGGGGTCTCGTTTGACATTGACGCAGAGTTCAATGTGATCTGCAGCCATCTTGAGGACGCGCCTGAGAAGGACTACATGGCAAGCCGCGGTGAATACCTTAACTCAAAGCTCCTTGCAGCGTACCTCGGCTATGACTTCATTGATCCTGCCACCTGCATCTTCTTCCAGCCTGACGGAAGGCTCAACGCAGAGAAGACCAACGACTGCCTTACCCGTGAGCTTACGGGAAAGGGAAGGGCAGTGGTCGCCGGATTCTACGGGACCGGAGCAGACGGAAAGATCAGGACATTCAGCCGCGGCGGCTCCGATGTCACCGGAGCCATTGTGGCCCGTGCCGCAAAGGCCGCGGTATATGAGAACTGGACCGATGTCTCCGGGATGCTCTCCGCAGATCCACGGGTCGTGGACTCACCGCTTCCGATAAAGGAGATCAGCTACAAGGAACTGAGAGAGCTCTCCTACATGGGCGCATCCGTCATGCATGAGGATGCGGTCTTCCCCGTCAGGAGCGCAGGCATTCCCATCAACATCAGGAATACCAACAGCCCTGAGGATGAGGGGACCTGGATTGTGCCGCACAGAAGCAATGTCGCTGAGAGCGGTAGTGTCGTCACAGGCATTGCGGGCATGAAGGGCTTCAGCTCAATCCGCGTTGAGAAGGCTATGCTGAACAACGAGGTGGGTTTCGCAGCAAGGCTGCTGAACATAATCGCCTCCGCGGGAGTCTCCTTCGAGCACGTCCCGTCAGGAATTGACACAATGTCAGTGATAGTTGACTCCAACGATCTCCGTTCCTGCCGCTCCCAGATCCTTGAGAACATCCAGGAACAGCTTGAGCCGGACTCAATCATCGTAGACACAGGCATTGCACTGATTGCCGTCGTGGGTATTGGGATGGTCTACCGCAAGGGAGTGGCCGCCAAGGTCTTCTCCGCTCTTGCCAACGCAGACGTGAACATCCGCATGATCGATCAGGGCTCCAGCGAGATCAACATCATTGTGGGAATTGATGAGGCAGATTACGAGAAGGCAGTGAACGCCCTCTACAGCGCATTCTTCAAATAATTAAGACGGATAGACCTCAAACGAATCGACGAACGGCAGGTTCTCCAGGGTCTGCACGTGCTCGATCATCGTCATCTTGTCACTCAGCACTATATTCGTCTTGACCACGATTCCGTTATCGCTCCTGTTGAAGGAGAAGTCCCTCAGCTTTGCGCCGGCATCGACAAGTGCCTTGTTGAACTGGTCGATAGACATGCCGTGCTTGGTGATGTTGCTTGAGATGGTGATTATGGTCTGGAATGATATCCTCTGGTGATGGATTCTCAGAAGGATGTTCACCAGGACCAGAATCAGTGTCGCCGAGATTCCCAGGAAGTACATCCCGCTTCCGAAGCACAGCCCTATTCCCACAGTGGCCCAGAGACCTGCGGCTGTTGTCAGTCCTATGATGCTCTCCTTGCGCACGAAGATGACTCCTGCACCGAGGAAACCTATGGACTGGATCACACCGGCAGCGATTCTTCCTCCGTCCGACGTGAGCCTGACATCAGGTATGCTTGCTATGTCCAGGAACCCGTATTTCGAGACGATCATCAGGATTGCGGCAGAGATGGCTACGATTACGTGGGTCCTGAGACCCGCGTTCTTGTATCTGCGCTCTCTCTCAAGGCCTATGACTGCGCCGCAGACGGCAGACAGGACAATTCTTAATCCCAAATCTAGAAAATCAACCATTGTGAAATATTTGAACATTGGGGCAAGATCGAAATGCATTAAAAAAACCTCTCCTTTTGTTCAACGGCCATCGACATGACTAAGATGGCTGGTGAATGAACAAGATTATAACACCGCCAATTTCACAAATCAAGTTTCAATTGAATCTCCTTTGCATTTATGTTATTCTCATGACACACTGCGGGGATGGTGGAACTGGCAGACACGTAGGATTTAGGTTCCTATTCGAAAGAGTGAGGGTTCAAGTCCCTTTTCCCGCAAACACGAAGACCGGCCAAGCGCCGGTCTTCTGTGTTTGAATGGAAATCAGTGGGACTTGAAGGCATGCATGGCATAATAATTAGTAAAATGCTAAAGTAAAAACATGAAAGACATCTGCCTTCTTAATGATTCATTTCCACCCATCATCGACGGAGTCGCGAATGCGGTATTCAATTACGGAAAGGTCCTCAGCAGAAAAGGTGTGGGCGTGAGTGTGGTCACGCCGGACCATCCTGAGGCCGATGACGCCAACCTTGGATTCCCGGTGATCAGGTATCCGGGCATGGACATGTCAAACAAGATAGGCTATGTGGTCGGGAATCCTTTCTATGCGGATACCATGAAGATAATCAAGACAATGGATGTGGGGCTTCTTCACAGCCATTGCCCGATGATATCCAACATACTGGCCATGGAGCTCAGGTCAGCCCTGGATGTTCCCATGATCATGACCTATCACACCAAATTCGACATCGAGATCCGTAAGGCAATCAAGAGCAAGGTTGTCTCACAGCTTGCGATAAAGGTCCTGATAGAGAGCGTGAGCTCCTGCGACGAGCTGTGGGTGGTTAGCAGAGGAGCGGGGGAAAGCCTCAAGAGCCTCGGCTATAAGGGTGACTACATCGTCATGGACAACGGCGTTGACATGAAAAAACACACCGCAGAACCAGATCTGATAAGGAAGGTGACTGCCTCCTATGACCTACCTCAGGGAGTTCCTGTGTTCCTGTTTGTAGGAAGGCTCATGTGGTATAAGGGCCTGAGGATCATCCTTGATGCCCTTGCTGCGCTGAGATCAAATGATGTGGACTTCAGGATGGTGTTCGTCGGAAAGGGCCAGGAGGAAGAGGAGGTCAGATCATACTGCAGCAGCCTGGGCCTTGATAATAAATGCTTCTTCACAGGTCCTGTTTATGACCGTGAGGAGCTTGCCGCCTGGTACTCGCGTGCGGACCTGTTCCTGTTCCCGTCAACGTTCGACACGAACGGCCTTGTGGTCAGGGAAGCCGCGGCATGCTCGCTCGGTTCCGTGCTTGTCAGAGACAGTTGTGCCAGCGAGGGTGTGACCAACGGCTTTGACGGCCTGCTGATCGACGAGACACCTGCGTCTCTGGCAACATGCCTGATGAAGGTGATAGACCACCCCGAAGTCATGCACAGGGTGGGGCAGAACGCATCCGAGAACCTCTATCTCTCATGGGACGATGCCGTTAGCCGTGCCCTCAAGCGCTATGAGATAGTGATGGACAACTACAGATGCGGCAGGTACCCGAAGCACAACAGACCCATGGAGGGATTCCTCGCGTTCTATGCCAAGATGATGGGCTTATAATATAGATAAGAGAAAATAATTTCCCATAGGTATTGCGCAAGAATCCAAAAAATGCTATACATTACTTCGCGTCGGGCGGATAGCTCAGCCGGTAGAGCAGCAGACTCTTAATCTGCGGGTCCAGGGTTCGATCCCCTGTCCGCTCAAGTGAAAATGGACACCCAAGGGTGTCCATTTCGTTTTAATACCAGAAATTACACGAAACGATTTTTCGGGCTCTTGCTAAAAAACGGGGGATTCATAGACAGTCCTGTTCTTCGGATGTTTTCTTGTTGCCTCCCAGATCTTGAGGAAGAAATAATCATCATCCCTGATTCCATAGGACTTTCT
>CACZJR010000031.1 GCA_902781545.1 uncultured Spirochaetales bacterium
GCGGACATGAGGTTGTTGGTCATGTCGTTGAGATGGGAAGCAAGGTCAGGACCAAGGAGTTCAAGGTCGGTGACCGTGTCGCCGTGAGCGTCATCAGCACATGCGGCACCTGTTACTACTGCCGCCGCGGCGAGGAGAATCTCTGCGTTGACTCCTATGCGAACCTCAGCGAGGACATCGGATTGAACGGTCCCGGCGGATTCGCCGAGTACAAGGTCCTGCCGCCAAGCAAGCTCTGGAAGCTCAGGGATGACCTTCCATGGGAGTTCGGCACATTCTCAGAGCCGCTGGCATGTGTGTGCACAAGCGTCCAGAAGGCTGAGATCAGACTCGGCGAGGATGTCGTGGTCATAGGCGGCGGAATAATGGGAATGCTCCACATGATGGTCGCAAAGCTCCGCGGAGCACGTGTCATCATGAGTGAGATTGACGAGAAGAGAAGGAAGCTGGCCCTTGAGCTCGGCTGTGACGAGGTGTTTAATCCGCTGGAGAAGGATGCAGTTGCCTATGTCAAGGAGCTCACCGAGGGAAGGGGAGCCGATGTCGTGTTCGACACAGCCACACCTCCTGCGGTCGCGGCCCAGGCGATTGACATGGCAGGCAAGATGGGTCGTGTGGTGATGTACTCATCAGTCATCCCGGCAGACACAATCCCGCTTGACGCCAATGCACTTCACAGCAGCGAGAAGATCATAACCGGCTCGGTGAGCCCGTCGATCCAGGCCTTTGACACGGCTGTCAGGCTCCTGAACAAGGGTCTGATCAATCCGTCAAAGCTCCTGCACAGTGTCTTTGAGAAGGAAGATGCGGTCGAGGCATTCGAGACATCGATCAGGCCCGACACATACCGCGTCATAATCAAGCTGTGACGGAGGGTTGATGAAGGACTTTTCCTTTTGCATTCCAACCCGCTTTGTGGTAGGCAGGGACAGTGCCTCACAGGTCGGAGACCTGATCAGACAGTACGGCGGCCGCAAGGTCCTGATAGTGGAGGACGGCGGCTCATATCTCGCCGCGCTGCTTGAGAATGTCAGGGACTCCATCAAAGGCGCCGGCCTTGAAGCGGTCCAGACTCCGTTCAAGGCAGTGTCTCCAAGGCTGTCCATAGTCATGGAGAATGTGCGCCTGTGCAAGAAGGAGGGGATTGACTTCATCCTTGCCGTGGGCGGCGGAACTGTCATGGACACGGCAAAGGCCATAGCCTTCTTCTGCGAGAACGACGGGGACCTGACTGAGTATGTCCAGTACCGCAAGGCAAGTCCCAGATGCGCCAAGGTGGCAAGCATAGTGACGCTGTCCGGAACGGGAAGTGAGGTCTCTGCCACGGCCATGATCATTGACGACAGGTCCGTTCCTGAGATCAAGTACCCGCTCTTTCAGGAGTCGATCAGGTTCCTTTTCTCCGTCATGGACCCGTCGCTTACCTGCACGCTGCCCATGCGCACCACGATCGCGGGAGCATTTGACGCCATCACGCATATCATGGAGCACTACTTCTGCGGCCCCAGCGGCTATGACCTGCAGGACCGCATGTGCGAGGCTGTCATCAGCTCCATCATGGTCAACATGAGGGCTGTGAGGGAGAATCCTTCTGACTACGGGACAAGGGCACAGCTCCAGATGGGCGCGACCCTTGCCAACAGCACGCTTCTGGGGGTGGGGTGCGACAGCGATTGGGCGGTGCACTACATGGAGAATCCCGTCACCACAATGACGCACAACCTGCACGGCAGCACGCTGGCCATCATATCGGTGGCCTGGATGCGCTACTGCTTCAGGCGTGATTTGAAGAAGGCGGTGAACTTCGCCGTGCGTGTGATGGGAGTCAGGGAATCCGGGTCTGATGAGGAGACCGCGCTCAGGGGAATTGATGAGCTTGAGGCCTTTTTGAGGGAGGTGGGTCTTCCGACAAGGCTAAGCGAGATCGGAGTTGGTCCTGATATGTTCGGAGAGCTTGCCCAAAGGGCGTTCCAGACCGCCGGAAGCGAGACCCTGGGAGGTGTGTCTCACCTCACAAGGGACGATGTGATAAGAATTTATGAACTGGCTAGATGATTATTGGGAGGTAAACAGAAATGCTGGTTAGTATCAAGGAAATGCTCGGCCGCGCCAAGGCCGAGGGATACGGAGTACCTGCGGTATCCGCAGGAAATGAGGTGACCCTCAGGGCGGCGATAGAGGAGGCCGAGAAGGCTTCTTCTCCTATCATCATCCTTGTGGGCTATTATTTCACGGATGCGGTCAACTACTACTGCCGCCTTATCGAGGATTTCGCCAAGGCAGCCAGTGTTCCTGTGACTGCGATGTGGGACCATTCGGGCAACTTCAAGCAGTCTGTCCGCGGTATCCGCGCCGGCTTCCCGTCAATCATGGTCGACAGGTCGTCCCTGCCTTATGCGGAGAACGTGGCGCAGGTGGCGGAGATGGTGAGGTTCGCACATGCCGTTGACATCGATGTCGAGGCGGAGATCGGTCATGTCGGAGGAGCAGATGAGGACATGGGCCCGAACAGCGAGAACGCCCTCACAGTACCTGCCGAGGCAGTGAGCTTCGTCAAGGAGACCGACTGTGACTGCCTTGCCGTTGCAATAGGAACTGCCCACGGCGCCTACAAGGGAGTGCCTGAGATCCGCTTTGACCTTCTGAAGGAGCTTGCGGAGAAGGTGCCTGTGCCTCTTGTTCTGCACGGAGGAAGCGGAACAGGAGACGAGAACATCTCAAAGGCATGCCGCATGGGAATCACAAAGGTCAACGTGGCCAACGAGCTCATGCAGGCCAGCTACGATGCCCTTGCCGAGTACGGCATCGAGGGCAACCGCGCCTACCAGTTCTGGCCGGTGCTTGAGAAGGGCTTCAGGAAACATGTGGCGCATCTGTTCGAGGTCACAGGCTGCGCGGGCAAGGCATGGCAGGCGAAGCAGTGCCTGACTGCCAAACTGATGAAGTAACGAAAGTCCAGGGAATCTGGGTCAAGTGAATACAAAACAAAGGAGAAAAACATGAAAAAACTACTAATGGTCTTATTGGTGATTGCCCTTGCGACAGGTCTCTGTTTCGCAGGAGCCGCTTCCGAGAAGCCTGCGGCAGCTGCTGCCGTTGAGTACAAGGACACCGCTGTAATCGGTTTCCAGACAAAGACATCCAGCATCAGCCCTCCGACACAGACAAGTGTCATGCACAGGCTGTTCTTCAACCTCACCCACGACACACTGGTCGACTACAGCGAGGAGACATCAAGCCTGGTGCCGGGTCTTGCCAAGGAATGGAAGGTCAGTGATGACTTCAGGACCTGGACATTCACGCTCCGCGATGACGTCTACTTCCACAACGGAGAGAAGTTCACCGCCGACGATGTCCTGTTCACATGGGAATATGCAAAGAATGATTCAGGCACAAACGCCACTGTCAAGACAACCTACAACAAGATCGAGGCAGTCAACGTCATTGATGACACACATGTCGAGATCGTGCTGAAGAACGGTGATATTGATTTCCTGTACACATACTCCAATGAGAGCTATTCAGTCCTCAACAGAGAAGCAGTAACTGCCGATGCCTCAAAGGGCCCCGGAATCGGAACTGGTCCGTACATGAACGATGAGTTCGTTGCCAGCGATCACACCACACTCCAGCGCTGGGACAAGTACTGGGGAGGAGCCGCACCGACCAAGACACTTGAGTTCAGGTTCATCTCTGATGCAACAACAAGACTCGCAGCCCTTGAGGCAGGTGAGATCGATGTCTGTCAGGGACCGAACAACACAGAGCACAGCATCATCAGAGGAATGGATGGCATCGAACTCTATGTCTGCCCCGGAATGAACCTTACATTCCTGGCATTCAACTCTGAAGTTCCGGCTCTCAACGACCCGAACCTCCGCCTTGCAATCGCCTATGCCATCAACAACCAGGAGATCATCGACGGCGCAGCATCCGGTGTCGGATCAGTCTCCAATGGCATGTGGGGATTCTTCACCTACGGTTACTACGATGACTGGGCAGGTGCAGGACTTGCTGCCTATCAGCCCACTAATCTCGAGAAGGCCAAGGAGTATCTGGCAAAGTCCAACTATCCCAACGGCGGTCTGAAGATCAGAATGACATGTAACAGCGCATGGACAGTCGGAGCACTGCAGATCATCCAGGCTCAGCTCAAGGCCCTGAACATCGAGGTCGAGGTCCAGCAGCTTGACAGTGCAGGTTTCACCAGCATGACAAAGGCCAAGGAGCACGAGGTCGTCATCCAGTCCGCAGCCCTTACAGGTGCAGGCGGAGATATGGCCAAGTTCTTCACTGCTGGCAACACAGCCAATACCGCAACCTATAACAGCGAGAAGGTCTCAGAGCTCTTCAAGCTTGCAGCTGTCGAGAAGGATGATGCAAAGAGACAGGACTACTACAAGCAGATCCAGGTCATCATCCACGAAGAAGCCCCGTACATTCCTCTCTACTACGCAGGAACAGGCGTGGCCTACAGCAAGAAGGTCTCCGGTGCCGTATGGAACGGCTCTGGAAAGTTTGACTATTCAAAGGTCAAGGTAGAGAAGTAATTCCGTTCGATCCGGCTCTGCCGTCCGGTCTCCCGGGCGGCAGGGTCATATTTTGTTTCCATATTCCGGAGGTATGAAAGATGCTGAGGTATGCCATTAAGCGTCTGCTCCTAATGATACCGGTGATCATAGGGGTTTCATTCCTGATTTTCTTCATTATGGACCTTGCTCCAGGCAATATCATTGACACGAAGATTGCCGAAGAGAACATGACAGAGGAAGAAACTGAGTTGCTCAGGGAGCAGTACAACCTGAACGGCTCCATGATCTCACGATATTTCAAGTACATGGGAGGACTTGTCCGCGGAGACCTGGGCAAATCCTATATAACGGGGAAACCCGTTCTCGAGAGCTATCTGGAGAAGATGCCTGCGACAATTGTGCTTGCCGCGGCCTCGATCCTGGTCTCGATCATAATATCAATACCTCTGGGAATCTATTCCGCCATTAAGCGCGGTACATTCACCGACAACACCTGCATGGTCCTGAGCTTCCTGGGACTGTCAATCCCCAACTTCTGGCTGGGACTGATGCTCATCATCACAATAGCGCTCAACGTCAAATGGATACCAACAAGCGGCTTCCGCGGACTTGCGAGCGTCATCCTTCCAGCGATCACGGTAGGTACCGGTCTAACCGCCACGCTTGCAAGGACAACAAGGTCCTCCATGCTGGATGTCCTTAACCAGGATTATCTCAGGACGGAGAGGGCGAAGGGCAACAGCGAGTTCCGCGTAGTCATGAGATTCGCGCTGGTCAACGCCCTGATCCCGATCATCACAATCGCCGGCGGACAGTTCGCCGCATGTCTCGGAGGCTCTGTACTTACCGAGACGATATTCGCCTGGCCGGGGGTGGGCAAGCTGATAATAGACAGTGTTAACTCCCGTGATGTGCCTATGGTTGTAGGCTGCATCATCATGAAGTCGTTCAGTATAGGACTGGTCGTTCTGGGTGTGGACCTCCTGTACGCTGTCATAGACCCCAGAATCAAGGCAATGTATGCAAGAGGCAGAAGGAGGAGCAGATGAGCAGGAAGAAAGAAACCCGTGGCTCGGAAGAGCTCCTTGTCTCAAGGAAATATGTAAGACAGAGCCAGCTGAGGATCATATTGCACAACCTTCGCAAGAACAAGGGTGCGATGATCGGCCTGGCCATAATAACGATACTGGTGCTTGTGTCCTGTTTCGCTGATGTGCTATTTGATTATGACACTGAGATAGCAGGACTGGACATCTCACAGAAGCTGATCCGCCCGTGCAAGGAGCACCTGTTCGGCACGGATGACCTGGGACGTGACATATTCAAGCGTGTCCTCTACGGCGCGAGGTACTCTCTGGGCGTGGGATTCGCGGCCACGATGATAGGAATGGCCATAGGAGTCGTGCTGGGCGCCATAGCTGGCTATTACTGCGGCATAGCCGAGGACATAATCATGAGGCTCAACGACGTGCTCTCCGCAGTACCGTCGATTTTGATGGGAATCGTCATAGTCTCGGCGCTGGGGGCATCGACGTTCAACCTGATGCTGGCCATAGGTATAACCAGCGTGCCGCAGTTCGTGCGAATAACGCGTGCGGCGGTGCTCTCGGTGCGTAACCAGGAATATGTCGAGGCCCTGAAGGCAACCGGCATGTCGGAGGCAAGGATCATAGCGTTCCACGTCATCCCGAACTGCCTGTCGCCGATCATCGTCCAGATCACGCTCAGGATCGCGTCTGCCATCATAGCCACGTCGTCACTGAGCTTCCTGGGCCTTGGAGTCCCTGTTCCGGCTCCGGAGTGGGGAAGCATGCTGAACCTGGGAAGATCCTACGTCAGGACTGCAAGTTACCTGACTATCTTCCCCGGCATTGCCATCCTGATCACAGTGCTTGCCTTCAACCTCCTGGGTGACGGCCTGAGGGACGCACTGGATCCGAAGCTCAGGAAGTAGGAGGCGCGGCATGGAAGAGAAGAGAAATAGCGGGATGCCTGAAGAGGAGATCGCCCTTGAGCTGAAGAACCTCAGGGTCAAGTTCGTCCTTGAGCAGGAGACCGTTCATGCGGTCAACGGAATAGACATAAAGCTAAGGAAGGGCCACACGCTGGGCCTGGCAGGTGAGACCGGCGCGGGAAAGACCACAACGGCGCTGTCGCTCCTGCGCCTTGTCCCGCATCCGGGAAAGGTCGAGTGCGACAAGCTTGAGGTGGCCGGAAAGGATGTTCTTTCCATGTCACAGAAGGAGCTTCAGAAGTTCAGGGGCTCCGACCTTGCCATGATATTCCAGGATCCGATGACCAGCCTGAACCCGGTCTTCACCGTGGGCCAGCAGATCGCCGACACGATAATGCTGCACAATCCCACCACCAAGGAAGATGCCTTCAAGCAGGCCGAGAAGATGCTGGAGCTTGTGGGAATCCCGGCCGTAAGGGCGGTTGAGTACCCGCACCAGTTCTCAGGCGGCATGAAGCAGCGCGTGGTCATTGCCATTGCATTGGCATGTAACCCCGGTGTGCTGATAGCAGATGAGCCAACCACGGCCCTGGATGTGACAATCCAGGCCCAGGTCCTGGCAATGATGAAAAAGCTTCGTGATGAGCGCGGGATGTCCATGATAATGATCACCCATGACCTGGGAATCATCGCCGACGTCTGTGACGAGGTTGCCATCATGTATGCCGGAAGGATTGTTGAGTACGGCACCCTCAGGGATGTGTTCAACCATACCAAGCATCCTTATACGGAAGGTTTGTTCAACTCCCTGCCCAACATCCGCAACCGTGAGGAGAGGCTCAAGCCGATTCCGGGACTGATGCCCGACCCGTCAAAGCTGCCCAAGGGCTGCGCCTTCGCGCCCAGGTGCCAGTATGCCACGGAGGCCTGCAGGGAAAAGAGGCCTGAGGAGCGGATGGTCTCCGACACGCATATGGTGGCCTGCACCGCCTATGATGATCCGGACTTCAGGATACACCGCCCGGAGAAGGGAGGAAAGAATGGCTGAGAACATACTGGAGGTTAGGAACCTCAAGAAGTATTTCAAGACACCCAGGGGCATGCTCCATGCGGTGGATGATGTCAGTTTCTCCATAGAGAAGGGCCACACGCTGGGAATAGTGGGTGAGTCCGGCTGCGGAAAGACCACCACAGGACGCTGCATCCTGCGCCTGGTGGAGCCCACAAGCGGTGAGATCTTCTTCGAGGGCAAGGACATAATGAAGGCCGGCCGTTCGGAGATGAAGAAGCTCAGGAAGGACATGCAGATCATCTTCCAGGACCCGTTCTCATCGCTTGATCCGAGATACACGATCAACCAGACCCTGTCCGAGACCCTGAGGATCAACAAGATCCGAACGGGCAAGAAGGCAATAGAGGACCGTGTTTTGGAGCTGATGGAGACCGTTGGACTTGCCGAGAGGCTGATCAACACATATCCCCATGAGCTTGACGGAGGCCGCCGCCAGAGGATCGGCATCGCCAGGGCCCTTGCCATGGAGCCCAAGTTCATTGTCTGTGACGAGCCTGTCTCAGCCCTGGATGTCTCGATCCAGGCCCAGATCCTGAACCTGCTTGAGGACCTCCAGGAGAAGCTTGGGCTGTCTTATATCTTCATCACGCATGATCTTGCGGTAGTGAACCATTTCGCCGATGAGATCGCCGTCATGTACCTTGGCCAGATAGTGGAGAAGGCGCCCACCGCGGAGCTCTTCGAGAATCCGCTTCATCCGTACACGCAGGCTCTTCTCTCGGCTATCCCGATTCCCGAGGTCCTTGACGAGAGGCCGCAGACGCTCCTCACCGGTGAGATATCATCGCCGATAGAGCCGAAGGACGAGTGCCGCTTCTCAAAGCGCTGCCGCTTCACCAAGGACAGGTGCAAGGAGTGCGGACCCAAGCTTGTAGAGGTCAAGCCGGGCCACTATGTGGCCTGCAGACGCTGTGGAGATTTGTGATATGGAACAGAGAGTTCTTGAGAGGTATCTGAAGGACCTGGAGATGCTGGTCAACATTGACAGCGCCCAGGACTGCCCTGAGGGGATCATGAAGGTCGCCACCTTCTTTGACCGTGAGTTCAAGGCCATTGGCTGGAAGACATCGTTAGTGGATGTCGGGGCTGTGGCGCCTTGCTTTGTGGCAAAGAACCATGAGGCAGAGCGCTATGACCTTTACATCACAGGCCACATGGATACCGTGTTCCCAAAGGGGACTGCGGCACAGAGGCCGTTTACAATTGATGGGAACATCGCAAAGGGCCCAGGGGTCTGTGACATGAAGCAGGGCCTTCTCTCGACCCTCTATGCCATAAGGGCGGTGGACATGAGCGTCCTGGACAGGCTGAACATCATCGTTGTCTTCCAGCCTGACGAGGAGATAGGATCGCCTCACTCACGCAATTTCCTGATGGAGGTGGCGGACAAGAGCGATGTCTGTCTTGTCATGGAGGCCGCGGAGGCAGAGGACGTTCCTGTGCACTGCATCCAGAGGAAGGGCATAATCAAGTACAGCTTTGTCTTCACCGGCAAGGCAGGCCATGCAGGCTCCATGCTCACAAACGGCTCTGTCTCTGCCATAACCGAGATGTCCTACTGGATCAACAGCATCATGGGCCTTGTGGACAAGGAGAAGGAGACCACGGCCAATGTCGGTCTTGTAAGCGGCGGAACCGCCACGAACGTGGTTGCGGAGCATGCTGAGATGGCAGGTGAGATCCGCTTTGAGCTGGTGGAGGAGGCCGCGCGTGCCAACAGGCTGATAGAGTCTCTCTATGCGCATGCGAAGGAGGCAGGAGTGCAGGTGGAGCGCACCCACACACGCTTTGATCCTCCCATGACGCCGAACCTGGAGACAAAGACTTTCGTGGATTACCTGGACTGGCTTGCGGGAGAGGAGGGCAGGAGCTTCATCGTGCGTAAGCGCGGAGGACTGTCTGCAGCCAACTTCATAAGCTCCCACATCGCCGTATGCGTGGACGGCATGGGCCCCTCCGGAAACGGCGCCCATGGCGTGAACGAGTACCTTTGCATTGACTCAATTGGTCCTGACACGGATTTCCTTTCAAGGATAATCTGCAACCACCTAGCTGATTGACCCTGCAAGAAGGTCTGTCTCGCCCCTCAGGGGAAGCTCTATCCTCAGTCCCGCTATCTGCATCAGAAGTTCCATTCCCTCTATCCCGTAGGGGAGGTTGCAGTATGTGCTCTCCGGGATGAGGATGCGTCCGCCCTTGCGGATCTTTGAGGCAAAGACGTAGATCTGCTGGATTATGCTCTCCAAATCAGTTTCGCCATGGCGACATGATAACACAAAAACGGCTGTATTTGATTAACATTGATGCGTTTTCTGTTGTAGAATGCAATGAGGATGGAGGCATGCATATGGGAGTTAGAGAGGGCAGGAAGAGGAAGAAATACCTCATAGCCCTGGCTGAGAGGCACAGCGTTATTGCCCTGGTGGCAGGTCTGACGGTGTTTATCTGCACCATGGCTGCGGTATTCATCTGGCTTGAGAGTTTCAATCCGGAAGAGGAGCAGCCGCTTCATTACTTCACGGCGCTCTCAAACCTGGTGTCAGCAATCGCTGCGGCCTTCATGATCCCCTATGCGGTGGAGGGAATACGCAAGAAGCACTTTGTCCTGCCGCGCTACATCGTCCTCTTCCAGTTCTCAGCCGCAACCTGTGTCTCAATCACCATGCTAACATCGCTTGCCATCATCCTCCCCACGCAGGGGCTGATGGCCGTGACAGGCTATAATTTCTGGCTGCATATCGTGACACCGTTCTCCGCCCTGGTGCTTTTCCAGTGCGTTGAGACGGGAACCACTATCTCCAAGCGAGAGGCCATCCTCTGCCTGATTCCGTTCTGGGCATACATCATTGTCTACTACATCATGGTCGTGATTGTGGGCAAGGAGAACGGAGGCTGGGACGACATCTACATGACACAGGCCTTCTGGCCGGCTTGGGTGTCCGTGCTGCTTTTCCTTGTGATTGGCTTTGCAATGACCATGGCCATGAGGGCACTGCATAACTACAGGGCAAAGCAGTTCTGGAAGAGAATCACAGGCATGTGGACAGAGGAGACCATTCCGGAGGAGATGCTTGTTGAGGCCATGGGACTTGGCCGCTACATCGGAAAGAGGATGAGCCCGGATACGGAGCTCACCGTGCCTCTGAGTCTCTTCAACATGATGTCAGAGAGATATGGCATTCCGATGGAGAAGCTCATCAACGCCTATATCTACGGCGCCCTTGACTCCATCAGGGAGAAGTGAGGCAAAACTCTTGCCCTTAATCAGTTAAGATGCCACAATGGCTGTGGTGGAGGGGAGAATAATGAGGAATGCGATTATCGCCGTTTCAGGGAAGACGCTCCTTCTGGGGAACATGAACATACTGCTGACCAGACAATAAGTTATTTGGCGTCCGCGGGGGCCTCAAGTCCGACTCTCTCGTACTGGTCCCTGGGGGCATCGTTCTCATGCATCATCCTGACCATCTCTTCTCTAAGGCGCTTTAGGGCATCGGGATTGTCCGTTGTCCTGTTCTGTGTCGGGTCCTCCTCAAGGTCGAAGAGGAGGTCGTTGTCAAAGAGCTCATCCGGAGGGCATCCGGGAATCTGGACCATGCTGCCGCCACGGATTCTCATAAGCGGGACGCCTTTGGTGAAGCTGAAGGGCGGGTGAAGCGTGGCTGAGCTTAGCATCTCGGAGCTGACGAGGTCCGGGTATGAGTTCGGGATGAGCATGTAGTTGTAGTCATCGTATTTCAGGTCCATCCTGGGGGCCTTCATATAGACGAAGCGCCCGTCCGTGATGTTCACGTGAAGCCCGTGCTGGCCGAAGAGGGCGTAGTCCCTGATCTTGGCGTTGTCCTTCAGGGTATGATAGAGGCTCTTGCCCTGCATGTCCTTGGGAGCCTGGATTCCGAAGAAATCAAGGATTGTGGGGGCAATGTCTATGGTCTGGGCTATCTGGCTGCGGCGCTCGCCCTTCAGGCCAAGGCGCGGGTCCCAGATGAAGAAGGGGATGTGGGCTATCTCGTTGTAGTAGGGCATCATGATCTTGCCCCACCAGTTGTGCTCGCTTAAAAGGAATCCGTGGTCAGTGTGCACGATCAGCATGGTGTCCTTCCACATGTCGTGCCTGTCCATCAGATCCAGGATCTTTCCCAGGTATGTGTCGCACATGGAGAGCAGGGCGGCGTACTCGTACCTGCAGTGCTGTATCTGCTCAGGTGTCTCCCTCACCGGATGGTAGCCGGGCCAGTCGAAAAGAGGGCCGCTGTACTCGTGCGGGTAAAGATCCTCATATTTATCAGTGGAGAAGAAGGGCTCGTGAGGGTCGTACTCATCAATCTGGAGCATCCAGTTGTCCTCCTGCCAGTTCTCCTCCAGGAACTGTATGCCGTTCCTGAAGGTGACGGAGATAGGATGGTCCTCCTCAGATTTCATGTACTCGCGGTTGATGTACTCCTGCCGTCCGCTGTTGTCCTTCCTGCCGTCCAGGGCCTTGGGGACATCGAAGCTGACCCTGCCTTTCCAGGGATCGCCTTCCTGGCCCCTGGCCATCTCGTAGGAGTTGTATTTGTTGAGGTAGTTGGCCCCTCCTTCCTCCCAGTAGTGCCAGTGGTCTGTCACCAGGTGGGTGTAAATGCCGTGTTCCCTGAGGATTCCGGGCATGGAGTCGTCATAGTTCTCCAACGGTCCCCAGGCTCGGTGAAGGAAGTTGTAGCGCCCTGTGTGAAGCTCCCTGCGCGCAGGCATGCAGGGAAGGGATCCGGCATAGAACTGGTCGAATGTGACGGTGTGCCTGCTGAGGCGCTGGAAGTTAGGTGTCTTGGTCCAGTCACAGCCATAGGGCTCAAGAAGGTGACGGTTCAGGGAATCAAAAAGGACCATTATTGCTTTCATAGCTGCCTCCGGTGATTTGATTATAATGGATTTCCCGTTTGATGGCATTGGGTTTTTGAAGTAAAATGCCGGTATGAGCATAGATAAGAGGACAATCGGTTATTACGACAGCCACGCCCGGGAGTTCGCCGAATACGCCAAGAGTGCGGACATGAGGCGCGATTATGAGCATTTTCTCAAATATGTCCCAAAGGGCGGCTCCATCGTGGACATCGGATGCGGCGGAGGAAGGGACCTGAGGTTCTTCCGTGAGTCTGGATACGTTGCAAGCGGGGTAGACGCCTCTGAGGGTATGTGCCAGGTGGCCCGTGAGTACTCCGGATGCCCCGTTGTCTGCTGCGATGCCCTGTCATGGGTCCCCGGGTCAAAGGTCGATGCCATCTGGGCCAACGCATCACTTCTTCATCTGAAAATGGACGAGATAATAACGTTCCTGAAGACAAAGACGGACTTCCTGAATCCCGGAGGGGTCCTGTTCTTTTCCATGAAGGCCGGCATAAAGGAGGGCTTTGATGAGAATGGGCGCTTCTACACTCCGTTCTCAGAGTTAATAGTCGACTCCGTCCTTGCTGACGGTAAGGTGAGAATCGCTGAGAGGTGGACGGAGGGTGACAGCCTGGGAAGGGGAGGCTTCCACTGGGAGGCGGTTATCCTCAAAAGGGTCGATTAGTCGAATCTCTCCGTCACGAAATCAAGGAAATCCCTCTCCACATCAGACATCTGATGCTTCTTGGACCAGTAGATGGCGAACCTGTCCTGGGAGAAATCCCTTACATCTGAGACCGGCACCCTGACGATTGTCTCATTGTTCAGGAATCCTGCTGATGCCACGAATGTCACACCGAGGCCTTTCTCTATGAATCTTGTCATGAGGAAGGTGCTGCACTCTGCAACCACATCCGGCTCGAATCCGGCGTTCCTGCAGATGGCGTAGAAGCTCTTTGTCAGTGGAAGGTCCGCAGGCGGGAAGATGAATCTCTCGTATCTGAGGTCCTTGAGCCTGACGGACTTGTGCCTTGCAAGCGGGTGGGTCTTTGACATTCCGACATAGAAGACCTTGTTCTCAGGGCCTATCATCCTGGAGTTCAGCATCTTGTTGTCCATGACTCCGGCAAGGGATATTGCGAATCCGAAATGGCGCTCTGTGAGGTCTGTCTCAATGTTGGAGACATCGTTGTGCTTGTTGATCAGCCTCACATCCGGGTGCGACTCAAGGTACTGAAACAGCAGCTCGCTGAGACGGAATGAGCTTACGGCAGTGGAGACCATCAGCGTCTTCTTGCCAAGAAGGCTGATGTTCCTGACGTTGTTGCAGCTGGAATCCAGGACGTTCAGGATGGTGCTTGAGGATTCAAGGAAGACCTTTCCCATCTCGTTGAGGTAGAGCCTGCCCTTGATCCTATCAAAGAGCTGGGCCCCGAGCTCCTCCTCAAGCCTTGAGATGGAGATGCTCAGAGTAGGCGGAGTGATATGCAGCCTGTCCGCTGTCTTAGTGAGGTTTCCGGTTTCCGCCAGCGCCTTGAAATAGCGTATCTGCTGAAGCTCCATGGTCTCTCCTTGCTATTGCTTCATGATATTGCAAAACCGTTAGCTTGTATACTAATGATTAATTAAATTCCATTGCATTTCCATAAATGGTCAAAATCACTATCCTACAGATGGGAGCCAAATCTTGGACATCAGAGACAGCAGAGAGATTCATGCATTGTCCTCTTATGACGTGATTGTCGTTGGCGGCGGAATCGCCGGCATCAGCGCAGCGGTCGCATCCGCCCGTGAAGGCTCCAGAACCCTGATAATCGAGAAAGGCATTGTATTCGGAGGCCTTGCAACAGTTGGTCTTATCAACTGGTATGAGCCCCTTTGCGACGGTCGCGGAACCCAGATGGTCGGCGGCATTGCAGAGGAGCTCATACGGCTCTCCGTCCGCTATGGCTTCCAGGACCTGCCTGAGAAGTGGGGCGGAAAAGAGAAATCCCGGCCTGACGGACGCTTCAGCACGCATTTCTCACCGACCATCTTCGCGATGGCCATTGACCAGTACCTCAGATCAAACAACGTCGATATCCTCCTTGACTGCCTCATGACGTTCCCCGTCATGGAGGACGGAAGGTGCGCAGGCATTGTGGCCGAGGCCAAGGAGGGGAGGCTCTTCTTCCCCGCAAAGGCCGTAGTCGATGCCACAGGCGATGCCTCTGTCTTCGCGGCAGCCGGTGCGGAAACTGTCTGCGGGAATAATTATCTTGGCTTTTACGGCCATGTCTATGACAAGGACACCATTGAGGCATACCAGAAGACCGGCAACATGGTCAAAATGCGCAAGTGGGTGGTTGCAGGAATTAACCCGTTTGCCTGCAAGACGACCGAGGCTGACAGAAGGTATACCGGAGTGACAGCCAGGGGAATCACGGACTTTGTTCTTGACGGCAGGAAGATGTTCTTCGACCTTGTCAGGGACATGGACCCGGAGAGCCGCGATGTCTCCATGATCCCGTTCATGCCCCAGTTCAGGACTATCAGAAGGATAGTGGGGGATAAGACATTTGACGGCACCGACGGCAGGAGATACGACGATGCGGTGGGCTCCTTCGGTGATTTCAGGAAAGATCATCAGGGAAAGCATTACCAGATGCCTTTTGCCGCCATGTACAACAGCTCCTTCCCGAACCTTGTGGCAGCAGGACGCATAATCAGCGCCACGGACGAGGGATGGGAGATCTCAAGGGTCATTCCTGTGAGCGCCATGACAGGTCAGGCCGCAGGAGTTGCCGCGTCAATGACACTGGATGGGAACATCCAGGATGTGGATATCAGAGGACTTCAGGAGAGGCTTGCCGGCTCAGGAGTCTTGTTTAAGTGAGTTATGCCGCCCGAAAGGCGGTATTTTATATTTTGAACCCTTGCAGCTTGCTGCAAACATAAGGAGTAAGAAATGAAGAAAGTCATTGCTGTTCTGATGATTCTCGCAGTCATCACCGCATCCGTCTTCGCCCAGGCCGCCACAGAGCAGGCAGAGGAGAAGGTCGTCACCATCATCCAGGATGCCAACTTCGCCAATCAGGAGTGGTTCGCAAAGATGAACGCTGATTTCGAGGCCGAGACAGGTATCAAGGTCGACTATCAGTTCTCTGCAAGCTCTGGAAACGATTTCAACCAGAAGATGCTCATTGACCTCATGGCAGGATCCGATGTCGACGTCATCCCGCTTCAGACATTCAGATACTACACCGCAGAGATGGAAGGCGAGTTCCTTGCTCCTCTCTCAAAGTACATCAAGGATGCCGACAAGATCTGGGGCGCCAACCTCATCCACGAGGCAGACGGTGAGTTCTATGCCGTTCCGACCAAGCAGGAGATCTATGTCGTGTTCTACAACAAGGACCTCTTCGATGCAGCAGGCATCCCTTATCCCAAGGCACCTTGGACATGGGATGACATGATCGCAACAGCTGAGAAGCTCTCAGATCCTGCAAACGGAATCTACGGCCTCTATCTCGACAGATACGGCTCACCGTGGGGATTCCTTCCTGCCCGCCAGAACGATGTCGCCATGTACAAGGCTGACGGAACAGCTAACTTCGATGATCCCAAGATGGTCGAGGCTGTCAAGCTTGTCCTCGAGCTGGACCAGAAGAAGATCGCAATGCCTTATGAGGAAGTCCTCGCAGGCGGCGCATCATGGAACTACTATGCGATCATCGGCGGCAAGGTAGGTATGTACACATCCCTCAACTTCATGACCAGAGAGCTCAACAACGTCGAGAACTACAACAGGACATGGAGATACGGTGTCGTGGCAATGCCGACAGCAGGCGAAAAGATCGACCTTGCTAACATCTCCTATGCCGGAATGAACAAGAACGCAAAGCACCCGCAGTCAGCTGCAAAGTACCTCGAGTGGATCGGACAGAACCAGTGGAAGTACGAGAAGGGTATCCCGGCTCTTGCAACTCTCTCAGCAGAGGACCAGGCAACAGCCCTTGCCTCCATCGCAGACGGCTCACACGGCGCTGTCACAGTTGATGAGCTCTATGAGGCTTACTTCAACACCGGCAATACAAGAAGCATTCCTGCTGAGTTCGCAGGTCCTGCGGCAGCAGCTTACTACAACATCATCACTGAGGAGATCAGGGCACTGCACCTCGGCACAACAGCCACAGTCGAGGAGGCTTGCGCCAAGATCGTCTCAAGGGCAAACGAGGCAATCGCCAACGCCCAGTGATAGTTGAGGTTTCCGATGAAGACTTTAAGACGGCCCAGGAGCAAGCAGGATAATCTGGGATATCTCTTTATCCTCCCGTTCGTGGCGGTGTTCGCCATATTCAAGATCGTGCCGATCCTTTACGGCCTCTTCATAAGCTTCCTTGACAGGAACACCGTCAAGAAGGCCATGACGACGGTCTTCATCGGATTCAGGAACTTCCAGAAGGTCTTCTCCTCAGAGTCCTTCTGGAAGGCCTTTGCCAACTCACTGCTCTTTGCAGTGATTTACATTGTTCTGAGGATGGTGCTGGGATTCTTCATCGCCATCCTCCTGAACAGGAGATTCAAGGGCCGTACCGCTGTCAGGACCATGTTCTACATGCCGTACGTAACCAATGTCATTGCGATCGGAATCGTGTTCCAGTATCTTCTGGACCCGTTCAACGGTCCGGTGAACGCGATCTTCAAGATGTTCGGCATGGAAGGGCCGAGGTGGCTTCTCAGTCCCAAGATGGCGCTTCCAATCACGGCGGTGGTTGCCGTCTGGATTGCAGTGACGTTCAATGTCATCACCATCCTTGCAGCCATGCAGGACATTCCCGACAGCCTCTATGAGGTTGCGGACATAGAAGGGGCTAACTGGTGGCAGAAGATCAGGTACATAACGTTCCCGCTTCTGATACCGACGCTCTTCACATTGCTCACGCTGGTGATCATAGCCTCATTCAAGAGCTACAACATCATCATGGCCCTTACGGAAGGGGGCCCGGGCGGAGCAAGCAGAACCCTGTCATTCAAGATCTATGAGGATTCATTCATCTACGGGTTCTATTCAGTCGGAGCCGCAGAGAGCGTTTTCTTTGCGACTTTCATCATCATAGTAAACAGGATTTTCAACAGGATCAGGTCATCATGGGAAAGAAAAAACTGACAAACGAGAAGACATCGGTGCTCTATGCCATCATCATGTGGGCTCTTGCGATTCTCTGCGTCTATCCCTTCATCATGATGGTCCTCATCTCATTCAGGAACCAGGGCGACATCTACATGCCGCTGTTCAGCAAGGCACGCATGACAGTGGCCAACTACGGTCTGGTCCTAAAGACAAGATATTTCGGAAACTGGTACTGGAACTCATTCAGGACAGTAGCAGTCTCAATCATCTTCAGGCTACTTGTGACAATCCCTGCCTCCTATGCGTTCTCCCGTATGAAGTTCAGGGGAAGATCGCTGATTCTGGGTATTCTCGTAGCCTCCATGATGGTGCCTGCGGAGGCGACAATGGTCTCCAGGTACCTGTACTTCAAGCAACTGGGAATCCTCAACTCATCGCTCTCGATCGTCCTTCCTGAGATCGCGGAGGTCTTCTACCTGGTGATCCTGATCGAGTTCTTCAGGTCCATCCCGGAGTCCCTCCTTGAGGCTGCCAAGATTGACGGTGCATCGCATCTGTCGATCATAATCAGGGTCTTCATACCGCTCTCAGGTCCGGCTCTGGCCACTGTGGTGCTGTTCTCTTTCATCAACATCTGGAACAACTTCGTGGACCCGTTCCTGTTCATCAACAACACTTCCAGGCAGCTCCTGACACCGGCTCTGAGGTTCTTCCAGTCAAGCGGCGGAGCAAACGTGCCAATGCAGCTTGCGGGGGCATCGCTCTCCGTGGTTCCCATCATAGTGCTGTTCGTGTTCACGCAGAAGTTCTTTGTCGCCGGAATCTCATCATCCGGAATCAAGGGATAATAAGGCTCAGTCATCTTCTACAAACCGATGATTCTCATTATCATGTCCCTGTCATGTCCTGATTGAGTTCAGCAGGGCAGGGAGGATGAGGATGAAGAGAGTACTGCTGTATCTTGCACTGATACTGACAATAGCAGCGCTCATGTGCGCATGCGTGTCAACAGGTGTGACGTCCCAAGAGGTGCAGCAGGCCCCTGCGACATTCAGTTATGTCCATGACCCGCGCCTCAGTGCCGAGGCCATGAGGGACATTGTGGAGAATCCGGATGCCGTCTACGGCTTCTCTCCGGATCCTGAATCCACACGCCTCGGACCCTATGCCCAATATGACTGGACGGATCCTGTCTTCGTGGCTCAGGCCAAAGAGGACCGGAGGGCCTATCATGACTCGTTTCAGAGCATGACTGATATCCTTGACCGGATGAGGGCCGAGGGTGCCGCAGTCGAGGAGATAGCCAGAGCGGTGTCCGCAGAGAGGAACCGCCTGCGTCTTGCAGCATATGTCAATGACCCTGACGGTCTTGAGGAGGCCAGGCAGAGTAATCTGGCGACATACGGGAATGAGGACGGCCCGACTCCGGATTATATGTTTGAGAGGTACGGTTCATGGGAGGTTGTCATACAGAAGGCTTTCAGCCCGAATCTTGGAATGGACGCATGCTGCGGTCTTTACGACGAGTACTATCAGCAGTATGTCAATCTCGGGTGCATTGAGAACTGACAGAAGGTGAGTGACTCCATCATTTCAGCGGCCAAAGACTATATCAGTGAACTGTTCCACGGCAACTCAGGGGGCCATGACCTCGCTCATTCCCTGAGGGTGTATAACCTTGCCATGTACATTGCTGGGACTGAGAAGTCATGTGACCGGACAGTCGTGGCCTTGGCCGCGCTGCTCCATGATGCAGATGACCACAAGCTCTTTGAGACCTCAGACAACGCGAATGCAAGGGCATTCCTTGAGGGAAGGGATCTTGACCCTGACACCATTGAACGAATATGCCTTGTCATAAACAGCGTGTCTTTCAGCAAAAACGGCACAAGGGCTCCGTCTTCGATTGAGGGCAGGATTGTCCAGGACGCGGACAGGCTTGATGCGATAGGGGCCGTGGGGATTGCCAGGACATTCGCTTATGGAGGGGAGCACGGGAGAAGCCTGGACGCCTCCATAGAGCATTTTCATGACAAGCTGCTTCTCCTGAAGGACGGGATGAGCACAAGGGCCGCCAGGGAGCTGGCCCGGTCCAGGCATGCTTTTCTGGAGGAATTCCTGGCCAGATATGAGAGTGAGACAGCTCAGGACGGAGTGGTTTACGGATGAACAATGTATTCGGCTATATAGATGACCGGTCGGACTCACTGTTTTCAGAGCAGCCTCTCTGTGAGGTCGATGCCCTTGTCTTCGCATGGCTCTCTTATTTTGAGATCGAGAAGCTGGACAATCTGGGTCTTGATTGCCGGAACCTGACGTTGAGCCAGGTCGTGGAGAAGGCTGAGCAGAGCCTCGGAGAGTTCAGGAGACCTGACAAGCTGGCAAAGCTCATCTCCACCATGACCGGGGCGTGGATGCTCAAGCAGGTCTCGGACAAGGCCCGTTTCAAGGATGTGAGAATAGGGGACTACAGGACAGTCACCGACCATGAGAACGGAATCCAGTTCTCTGCCACCTCTTATGTGCTGGATAACGGCATTGAGGTCGTGTCCTTCAGGGGCACTGACACCTCCGTGGCCGGCTGGAAGGAGGACTGCATGACCACCTTCAGCCGCACCATCCCGTCACAGGACATGGCCCTTGACTTCGTGAATGCACGTGAGGCCTCACATCCCATCATCATCGCCGGACACTCCAAGGGCGGGAACCTTGCCATCTATGCGGCATCGGAATGCCGTGCGGAGCTGGTGCCGGTGATCACGGACATCTACAACTACGACGGGCCGGGTTTCTGCTATGACATAGGGACCACGGCCAATTTCAATGCCATCAGGGACCGCATACACTCATACGTCCCCGGGTCCTCTGTCTTCGGGATGCTGATGAAGCACATGGATGATTATGTGGTTGTCTCCAGCATGAACGCCGGGATAATGCAGCATTACGCCTTCTACTGGAAGATCGAGGGCCGGTCCTTCGTGCTCCAGAAGGGCAGGAACATGTCGAGCCGCTCCATGGATGCGGCGTTCAACCAGTGGCTGGACGAGTTCTCCTTCGAGGAGCGCAAGGCGTTCGTGGAGACGGTGTTCACCATAATCGAGGAGTCCGGGGTCAAGTACTTTGACGAGTTCACATCCATTGGCTTTGCCAGGATGAGGGAGGTCTTCTCCAAGATGCGCAAGCTGGACCCTCAAAAGAAGAAGATGATCCGCACCTTCTTCGGCAAGCTGATGCGCGCCAGCGAGAAGGAGATGATCAGCTCAGCCGCAGGTTTCTTCGGCAAGGTCAAGGGCACCGTTGCCACCAAGGTGCAGGGCATGCTGCCGAAATGGCAGCATCATTGAAACACAGCTTTTCGGAGAATGTTGTTTATTCTTGTCTGATAGCCAGGGCCGCCTTTCTTTAATTCTTCAAGCACATCGACATCTATCTTGATGCTGATGGCCTTTTTCTTGGGAACAACCTTGAAATACTGAGGATTAACCGGTGTGAACTGCCTCAGCTGCTCATCTGTGAATTCAGGTATGTCATCATCGAATGTGACATCAGAAGCAGCGATTTCCTTCAATCTGTCATCCGAGACTTTTTCCAATCCAATCATTATACAATGCCTCCAGTTTTTTCTCTGCTTTGCGGGCAGATATCAGTCTTATTCTTCCGTTCCGTTCTGTGTGGCTTGTCGCTATAACAACGATTCCCCTGATGCTG
>CACZJR010000032.1 GCA_902781545.1 uncultured Spirochaetales bacterium
GCAGATATAAAGAACTGAGATGAATACAGAAAGAAACCTTGAAATAAAGAGAGATATCCTTGAGAAGATCAAGGAATACCGGAGAATCATCATCGCCAGGCACCAGAGACCTGACGGAGACGCCATAGGATCATCCCACGGACTGGCTCAGATCCTTAGACTCACATTCCCGGAGAAAGAGATCATCGTCTCAGACAATGACAGGTCAGAGTATCTTGGATTCCTGAACACAGAGGAAGCAGATCCGGACAGCATCGATTACTCGGATGCACTTGGAATTGTGGTGGACACCGCAGGCCTGGACCGCTGCGCAAACCCGAACATCACAAAGGCCAGGGAACTGATCAAGATAGACCATCACATCAACGTCACACCATACGGAGGCATCCTCTGGGTTGAGGACGATGCCTCATCAGTCTGCGAGATGATAGCCAACCTGCAGTACACCTTCAGCAGCGTCCTCAAGTGCGACAGCCGTGCGGCCGCCCTCCTTTTCACGGGGATGGTCACAGACAGCGGACGCTTCAAGTATGCTGAGACAAACGGCAACACACTGCGTCTTGCAGGTTACCTCATGGACTTCGGAATTGATACTCAGGTGCTGTATGCGAACCTTTACCTTGATGACTTCTCATTCTTCAAGTTCCAGGCCAGCGTGTTCGACAGGATGCAGATCACAGAGAACGGCGTGGCATACCTTTACGTTGACAGGAGCATGCAGGACTATTTCCACCTGTCACGTGAGCAGGCAAGCAACAGCGTCGATTTCATGAACAAGATCAAAGGCAGCCTGATCTGGATCGCATTCATCGACAATCCTGACGGATCAATAAGGGTAAGGCTCAGATCACGCTTTGTGACCGTTGACAAGCTTGCCAACAAATACAAGGGCGGAGGCCACTCCAACGCCTCCGGAGCCACGGTATACAGCATGGAAGAGATGCATGCGCTGATTGCCGATGCAGACAAGCTCCTGAAGGACTACAAGGCAAACAACAAGGGGTGGCTATGAGAATCCTAGTCACAAACGACGACGGAATCAGGACTCCTGGGATAGAGATTCTGGCCAACTGGGCAAGGAAGATCGGAGATGTCACAGTTGTGGCGCCAAAGGTCGAGCAGAGCGCAAAGAGCCACAGCATCAACATCCACACTGCATTCGAGGTCAAGAAGGTCTCCTGGCTTGACGGCATTGACTGCTACAGCGTGGACTCCTCGCCTTCGGATTGCATCAGGTTCGCATACAACGGGCTGAACATGGAGTTCGACCTGGTCCTGTCAGGAATCAACAGGGGCTTCAACGTAGGTGAGGACATAGCCTATTCCGGAACCGACGCCGCCATCTTCGAGGCAGCTTACTTCAAGTGCAACGCCATTGCATTCTCTACAATACCGGAGTCCTTTGAATGGGCTGAGAAGAGCCTGGATCTCTGCTATGGGCACATAATCAGCAACAGGTACCTGGATCACAACCCTATCTGGAACGTGAACATCCCTGAGAACCCCAAGGGTATCATCCTGACCCGTCAGGGCAACGCCTATTACAAGGACATCTTCAAGGAAGTCTCCCCAGGCATGTTCATAGCCTGCGGATACTCAATCTATCAGGGAACGCAGAACCTTGATGAGGACCTGGATGCCATAATGAACGGCCACATCTCAATAACCCCGCTGACGGTGAACCGCACAGCCATGGAAGCCTACAGAAAGCTCTCGACAATGACAAAAAAAGGCCTGTGATCTCTCACAGGCCATTGTTTTCCTAAAACAGGATCTGTTCTCAGCTGTTCTTGAAGTCCTTGATGTGGACATCGAGCTGGTTGAACGGGATGACGATGTTGTTGGCCTCGAATGACTTTCTGACACCGTTGAGCAGGTCGAAGTATGTGTCCCAGTACTGGGCTGTCTTTGTCCATGCCCTCATTGTGACCTTCACGCCGTTTCCTGCGCCATAGTCAGTGACACGCACGAACACAGCAGGATCTGAGAGGACCTTCTCGTCTGCAGCGCAGACATCCTCGATGAGTTTCTTGACAAGCTCGGGATCGTTTCCTGCGACTGAGAAGTTCAGGTCGACACGGCGGATATCCTTCTCTGAGTAGTTGATGATACTGCCGCTTGAGAGGGCTCCGTTCGGAAGATGCACGACCTTGTTGTCCAGTGTGACGACCTTTGTTGAGATGACCTTGAGATCCTCGACAATACCCTCGACACCCTGTGCCGCAATATAATCACCGACCTTGAACGGACGTGTGACAAGAAGCAGGATTCCGCCTGCGAAGTTGGAGAGTGCTCCGTTGACTGCAAGTCCGATTCCGACACCGAGAGATGCGATCAGGGCTGCCATTCCGCTTGTATCGATTCCGAGATATCCGACAAGACATGTCAGAACCACGATCTTGAGCATGATACGTCCGGCATAGGACAGTGTCCTGACAAGAGTGCGGTCGAACTTTCCGCTCTTCTCAAGCTTCTTCTCGATCCTTCTTGAGATGACTGTGATGATCCTGAATGTGATCAACATGATTAAAAGGGCAATGACGATCTTGATACCGGTTGTCATTCCCCACTGCTTGATGGTTTCAAGAATACCAGATGTTGTTACTGCGTTCTCTTCCATGATGCTTCCTCGCTTAAATTACTGTCTATAATCTAATGAAAGGAAGGCACTATTTCAAGCTTTTCAGCCCAATGCGACGTCCAAAGCCATCATCAGTGCAAAGCCCAGGGAGAACATTATTACACCTATGTTCGAGTGCTCGCCTTCAGACATCTCCGGAATCAGCTCCTCCACAACAACATACATCATTGCACCGGCCGCAAAGCTGAGAAGATAAGGCATGACAGGGACAAGGAAACTTGAGAGAAGTATCGTCAGGACAGCCGCTACAGGCTCAACCGCACCTGACAGAACACCGCCTCCGAAAGATCCGGCCTTTGTCTTTCCCTGCGCATGCAGAGGCATTGAGACTATGGCACCCTCAGGGAAGTTCTGGATTGCTATTCCGAGTGAGAGCGCCAGGGCTCCGCCGGCTGTTATGTCCGCCGAGCCAGACATGAAGCCCGCATAAACAACACCCACGGCCATACCCTCCGGGATGTTGTGGAGCGTGACAGCAAGAAGCATCATTGTCGTCTTCCTCAATGAGCTCCTGGGACCCTCCGCCTCATCAGAATTCATGTGAAGGTGCGGGGTGACGGTGTCAAGAAGAAGCAGGAACAGTATTCCGATCAGGAACCCCGCCACAGCCGGCAGGAACGCAAGCTTCCCCAGCTTGAATGACTGCTCCATTGACGGAATCAGAAGGCTCCACACGGAGGCCGCGACCATCACACCTGCGGCAAAACCTGTAAGGGCGCGCTGGACTCCCCTGGAGAGCTCCTTTCTCATGAAGAAGACGCAGGCTGCCCCCAGCGATGTTCCCGCAAACGGGATCAGAAGCCCTAATATCACATCAAAATCAAAGTTTCCCATATCCTTATGATATCACCTCTTCACAATGCCGTGAACTTTATCACAAGTCCTCCTAAAGAAAACGGGAGGGCCCCGAAGAGCCCTCCCCCAAAACATAGGAATACTTTTTCCAAAAGGAGACTTGTTCAAGTTGGTTAGAGGTCTCTAACCATGTGCAGTATAGCCTCTCTTCACACAAAGTGTCAACCACCGCAGACTTTTTTTTGAGAAAACTTCCCATGCCTGTTCATCCACATGGCCTTTGATGTATATTTCACCTCATGAAGATTGGGATATTCAGCCAGTACAGGGGCCTCAGGAAAGAGCTCTATATTCTCCTGATAGGAAGGATCATGACCAACATGGGATCCATGATCTGGCCCATGTTCACGCTTATCCTCAACCAGAAGCTCGGCCTGAACGCCACGGACATCGCCTCTGCCATGATCCTCTATGGCATGATCAGCCTGCCGATATCACTTTTCGGCGGGAAACTGGCGGACAAGCTGAACAAGAAGAACATAATCGTAGTCTGTGACCTTGTCTCCATTGCGAGCTTCATTTACTGTGCAATAGTACCCTTAACCATAACTTCAATAGTGATTTTCGCTTTGGCTTCGCTGTTTCAGACCATCGAATGGCCCAGTTACGATGCACTTGTGGCAGACTTCTCAACCTCAAGGGACAGGGAGAAAGCTTATTCGCTGAACTACCTTGGCGCCAACCTCGGCCTTGTGCTGTCCCCCACACTCGCGGGATTCCTGTTCAACAACCATCTGAACCTGGCGTTCCTGATCAACGGAATCGCAATAGCGTTGAGCACGGTCCTGATATTCTTCAGGATCAAGGATGTCCACAGGGAGAAGGACGATGAGGAACGCTCAGACTATGAGGCTGACCTGGACTCCAAGGCATCGGCCTTGGCATATATATTCAAGAACCGTGTCGTGCTTCTGTTCATCCTTGCATCTGCTTTGGCCAACGGCGTGTATTCCATGTTCAACTATCTCATGCCGCTGGACATGGGAATGACCTATGCCGAGAGAGGCTCTGTGCTGTTCGGGTCAATGACCAGTGTCAACTGCATTGTGGTTGTCACCTGCACCGCCCTGATCACAAGGATGTTCATGAAGCTCCGCGAGACCGGAAAGATGCTGGTGGGAGAGAGCCTCATCCTGCTGGGCTATCTGATCTTTTTGCTGTTCATCCAAAGGCCGTGGCTCTGCTTTGTGGCCATCACCGTGTTCACGTTCGGAGAGATCTTCAACACACTTGCGTCCTCTCCGTTCCTTACCAGAAGAATCCCAGCATCACACCGTGGCAGGATAATATCAGTCCAGAACGTGATCTGCGGCATTGCAGGCTCAGGCATCCAGCTTCTTGTCGGAATGCTCTATGACAGATCCGGATCCCACGCGGCATGGCTGACCATCATCGGAATCGGCCTTGCCGAGCTCATTGTCATCTCAATCATGTCCGGCTTCGACAGGAAGGATTATCCCGCGCTTCAGAAAGGCTGACTACTTTCTCCAATGCTTCAGCTGTGAGAGATATCCGTCGTATTGACTGCGTCTCACATCATCAGGGGTATTCTCCGGATTAGGCATGTGGGAGACAAGGAAATCCAGAAGATCATCCTTGGACCTGTATGCGAACGAGCCGTCAGTATAACACCACTTGCAGTAATCCTCGTTGAAGCTGCCGTCTGCTTCCCTGCTCACCATGTCATCCTGATCCAAGGGCATGCCGCAGCACTGGCACACGAGCCTTGTCGGGGAGCCGAGCAGCGTGTTGATTGTCACACCGAATTCCCTAGAAAGCAGCTTCAGCGTATCTGTTCCGGGCTGGGTCTCCCCTGTCTCCCATCTGCTCACAGCCTGCCTTGTGACCATCACCCTCTCTGCCAGCTGGTCCTGTGTCAGGCCGCTCTTCTCCCTGAGGTTCTTGAGTATGTCGCGTATTTCCATGATCTTCTCCTTATGATTCAATTATGGCCCCGAATGATTCCTGATTCAAGAAACGCGTAGTTGCTTTTGAAAAAAAGGAAACCCCCAACCGAATGGTCGAGGGTTTCGTAAGAGTTGTTTGGACTGCTTACTTGGTGTACACGCAGTTCTTGTCGAACTCGATTGTGCCCTTGTAGTTCTTGATGTTTCCGCAAACGGTGATCTCATCTCCGATTGCAAGGTCTGCACCGCCTGTGAGCCTGTAGCACTGGATGATCAGGTCATCAAGACCGCCGACCTGGATGTTGACGGTGATGTTGCCGTACTGCTCGCTGTATGCGCTCGGAATTGCAACGATTGTACCCTTGACCATTCTTGTGCCCTCAAGTGCCTTGCCGTCCTCAAGCTCGTATGCCTTGAGCAGTGTCTTGACTGACCTGTAATACTCAGCACCGACATAGCGGCAGCCCTTGTCGAACTCGATTGTGCCCTTGTAGTTCTTGATGTTTCCTACGACAGTGATGGCATCGCCGACCTTGAGGTCTGCACCGCCTGTGAGCCTGTAGGCCTGGACAATCTTGTCACCGATGGCAAGGTTGACTGTGATGTTGCCGTACTGCTCGCTGTATGCGCTCGGGATCGACTCGATAACGCCGCAAAGGACCTGGACGCCCTTCATTGCCTCGCCGTCTGCCAGGAGGAATGCTGGATCAAGTGTCGCGCTCTGATCTGGGATATCACCCATTCCGACCAGAGTCGGCTTGTCGAACTCGATTGTGCCCTTGTAGTTCTTGACCTTTCCCTGGACTGTGATGACATCGCCTTCCTTCAGGGCAGCGCATCCGTCTCCGGAGAGTCTGTAGCACTGGATCAGGTTCTCTGCCATTGCTCCGACCTGGATGTTGACTGTGATGTTGCCGTACTGCTCGCTGTATGCTGTCGGGATTGCCACGACTGTACCGGAGAGCCTGATCTCCTTGGGCAGGTACTCACCGTCTGCAAGCAGATAAGAGGCAAGAACCAGCTCCTCCATTGACGGATCTGATGATCCCTGCGGGAGTGTCTTGGGCATGTTCAGGACAACCTGCTTGCCCAGGCTGTCTTTTACAACAGCGATGAGGTTGTAGACTGTCTCTTCCGGAGCATCCTCCGCGATGTTGATCAGGACAACGTGGTTGTCCTTTTTGTCGGCTGTGACATACTGTGTGTCAGTTGACCACTCGATGTCAAAGACCTGACCCTTGATTGTGATCTGGTCATAGACCTCGAAGTCTGCGGTTGTCCTTGGTGCGGGATTTGCCTTTGAGCTCTTGTCATAGTTTGCCTTGACGAACTCGGCGGCATCTTCAAGAAGGCTCTCGGGTTTTGCCTCTGCCGGTGCGGCTGCTCCGGGAAGAGGAATTCCGGCCTTCTGCATGTCCTCTGCAAGACCCATGGCCATGACAGGAAGTGCAAAGACAAGCATGAGTGCCAGTACTGACAGGATAACAATGGATTTTTTCATTTTTTCCTTCCTTAATAATCTAATTCGTTGTGATGTCCTTGGCGGAAAGGACCTTAATCTCATAATAGTCATCGTGGTGGCTCACAACCCCCCTGACGCTGATCACCTTGCCGTCATAGGCCTCATGTGTGATCAGATTCCTTGAGGAATCAGTCAGGACAGTTGTCCTCACAATCACCTCGAACCCGTCATTCTCACAGGTGATTGTCATAGCGCCCAACGATGAGCTGTTGGGATTGCTCTCGGTCTTGATTGACAAGACCTTGAGGTCATGCATCTCGACTGTGGTGTCCATCGCAAGATATGCATACGGATAATCCCTGCTTCCGTCATCCGTCTGAACTGTGACGACAGAATCAAAGGTCTTTGCATCCGTCAGGACAAAGGCACCGGAATGGCCGTCGCTGATCTTCTGGATGTTCCCCGGATCCTTGGGCTTCATCTGCTTGTAGGTCAGACCTGCAACCTGATAAATGCCTCCCTGCTCGTAGTACTGCACCGTTCCCACAATCCTGGAACGATTGCCTACTGAGAGGATATCAAGGCCTTTTCCGGGCAGATTGTAGCCGTAGAAGACCGAAATCCCATAGTAGAGTCCTGTCTCAGGATCATAATCCTCGATGTAGATGCTGGAGCCGTCATTCATGGTGATCACCCCTTCAAAGGCGACCCTTATGCCGTCATACTGCTCCACATTGAGCCTGATTTCCTTCAGGGTCAGCTCCACGGCATCGCCATAATAGAAATCCGGATCCTTCTGCCCCGAGTACAGGTTGAGCTTCTGCTCCTTGGCCTGGTTCAAGGCAGACATGGCGACTGTGCCATAGCGGTTGTTGGCTGTCGAGTATGCATGGGCAAGTCCGTTCTGCAGAAGCTCGATGTTCAGGTTGCGGTACGGCTCGCTGTCGGAATTGCGGTACCAGACCCAGACCAGGTATCTTCCACCTGAGGAGTCCACGTTCCAGTTCCCGTCATCCGACTCGACGATGATCGAGCTTGCGTTCTCCAGTTTCTCCCTCGTGAACTTTGAGGCCTTCTTTCCGTACTCCTCGATCTTGCCTGTTGACTCCGGGGTGTTCAGACCGAGGTATCTGGCCTTCATCTTCCCGTTCGGGAAATCCTGGGAGTCAACGTTGAAGTGGGTGGTGTCACCATCGACGAATGCCTCGACGGTGACCTCCAGCTTCAGGGTCTCGGAGTTCATGTTGAGTCTTATCTGAGAGGCGTAATCCACCCCGTCAGCGAAGATGAAAGAGGCGACAAGTATGGTCAGGACCAGCAGGAACGCTGCCGCAAGAAGCTTCCGCATCAGACTTCACCTGTCTCAGTTGTGATACTCACACTCGTCCAGGGCTTCCTCGAATGCCTTTCTGATCTGATTGTCATCAGTGAGGGTAAGGCACTTCGGAAGAAGAGCACCGACCTGGTCACGGGCTGTTGATGAGCCGTTGAATGCAGGTGATGTGTAGTATGCGTCCTCCTGCTCAAGACAGACCTTTGCGGACAGGGCTGTGACATAGTCACCGCCATCGGCGCTTGCAAGGAAGTCAGCATAGACTTCGTTCTGTGCGACTGACTTGATGACAGGAACATAACCAGATGCCATTCCGAACTCAGCCTGGAACTCGATTGTAGTTGTCAGGTACTTGACGAACAGCCATGAGGCCACGACTTCCTGCGGGTTGGCCTTATCAAAGATACAGAGGCTCGGGCCCTGGGAGATGACCTTCCTGTTGGTCTCTGAGACCTGCGGGATTGTAGCAATGCCGACCTCGAACGGATATGTTCCGTCAGCGCTCTTTGCCGGTCTCTGATATGTTGCACCTGCGGAGGAGCCGATTGACATGTAGCTTGTGACTCCGGTCGTTGATGTGAACAGACCTGATGTGTATGCGCCATAGAGCTTCTGTGTTGTCAGATAACCCTTCTGGTACCAGTCGCGGAACATCTTGACGAATTCGATGTTCTTCTCGTTGTTGAACAGATAGTGCGGCTCGTTCGCGCTTGTGTACGGGCTGTTGTACTGCTCGCACATGGTGATGAACCAGTTGGCCTCTGAATCATATCCGAGCGGGATTGAGTTCGGGTCAATGGCCTTGATCTGGGCGCAGACCTGCTCCATCTCAGCCCATGTTGTGGGGACCTTGATTCCGTTCTGGTCGAAGAATGTCTTGTTGTAGTACAGGACCTCTGTTGACTTTGAGAGAGGCATTGTGTACATCAGTCCGTCTCCGAACTGCTTTCCCTCATTGTAGTAACCCTCAATGAAGTCTGCCTTCTGCTCAGCTGTCAGGCCAAGGGTCTCTGTTGTGCCGTCAGCTCTTGTGACAGGAATGGTGCTGTCAATCAGGTTGTCCAGTGTGGCAACAGCACCGGCCATGTTGTAAAGGGCAACGTGGTCAGGATAGCAGTAAGCGATGTTCGGCTGGCTGCCGACGAAGATCTGTGTGCTGATCTGGTCTCTGACATCATCATAGGAACCGATTGCCTCCCAAGAGACGTGGATGTTCGGATAGAGCTTGTTGAACTCGACGATGTAATCATCCAGTACCGTGCTGAGGTTGGTGCCCATGGTATGATAGAATGTGATTGTGACGTCACTTCCGTCATATCCTGTTGCAGGAACCTGGAAAGCCTTTGAGCTTGCAGCTGTCGGAGTTGCTGTTTCCTCGTCTCCGTTTGCGAAGACAGCGAAGAGAGCTCCGATGAGAAGCAGTGCAACTAGAAGTGTTTTCTTCATGTTATTTCTCCTTTCTATTTCTAGACTTACAGTCCATTATTAGCCTTTAATACCACTGCGGCTGACGCCCTTCATGATGTACTTCCTGAGGAAGATGAACACCAGGAAAAGCGGTGCCGAGACCAAAGCTACGGCTGCCATCTGAACCGGATAGTTGACATCTCCTGTTGTGTCACGGAAGGCGTTTCTCAATCCGTTGGTGACCATCCTGTGCTTTGCGTCGTTGGCGACCAGACGCGGCCAGATGTAAGAGTTCCATGCACCCATCATCTTAAGGATGGTGATGGAGATCAGCGTGGGCAGTGAGAGCGGGATCATGACCTTGCACAGGTACTTGAAGTCGCTGGTGCCGTCAACCTTTGCCGCCAGGTAGAGCTCGTTCGGAATCTGAAGGAAGTTCTGCCTCAGCAGGTAGATGTAGAAGACGCTGACAAGGAACGGGACGATCAGGACCGTGTAGGTGTTGATCCATCCGAAGTTCGTGACAGTGGTGTAGTTTGTGATCGTGAAGAGCTCGCCCGGGATCATCATGGTGGCCAGAAGTCCTGCAAAGAGGATGTTCTTGCCCTTGAACTCCAGCCTTGCGAATGCAAAGGCAGAGAGGATTGTGATCACCAGAGAGAGGATCGTTGATACAAGACCGACGATCATGGTGTTCAAAAACAGCCTGCCCAGGCTTGCCGCCTGGAATGCCTCGGCGTAGTTGCTGAACATGACCTGTCTGGGAAAGAATGTCGGAACACTCAGCCTGTATTCTGTCAGGGTCTTCAGGGACGAGTTCAGCATCCAGTAGAACGGGAACAGGACTATGACTCCCATCAGGATCAGGAAGGCGTAGACCAGGACCTTGACAACCATGCCCAGCACGAGCTGCTTGGAGGTCTCTTTCTGCATGTTCTTCTCATGCATAATCTCAATGCGTTCTGCCATGGAGACCTCCTCAGTAATGGACACGCTTCTTGCTGACGTACAGCTGAAGCAGTGTCACTATCAGGATCAGACCGAAAAGGATGAGTGCAGCGGCACTCGCCCTACCCTGGTTGTTGCTCGCAAGCGAGTCATATATGAATCCGACCATCGTGTTGAGCCTTCCGGCATTGTCCGCAGGACCCATTGACTCACCGAAGATACCTACGATGCTGGTGTACTCCTTGAAGCCGCCGATGAAGCCCGTGATGACGACATATGCGATCATCGGAGACAGAAGAGGCACCGTTATGCGTGTGAATATCCTGCGCCTCGAGGTTCCGTCGACCTTGGCGGCATCGTAGTACTGCTTGTTGACGCTCTGAAGGCCACCAAGGAGGATGAGGATCTTGAACGGGAGTGCGTTCCACACGATGTAGATGACCATGACGGTGATGTTCGCGGCATAGGTGGAGCCGTAGTTGATCCAGTTGACCGGCTTTCCGCCGAAGAACTCAATGACGTTGTTGATGATTCCGGCGGTGACTATGAGCTCGTTCTCCGTGCCGTAGAAGCTACCGACTATGTTGAACATGGCCGCGAAGACCATTCCTATTGCGATTGAGTTCGTCACATACGGCAGGAAGAACACCGTCTGCAGGAACTTCTGGAGTCCCTTGATGGAGTTCAGTGCGACCGAGATCAGAAGCGCAAGCATCGTTGATACAGGAACAGTGATGAAACAGATGATGACTGTGTTCTTCATGCACTGTATGAACTTCTTGTACTTCAGGACCTTGGAGAAGTTGCCTATGCCGAACTTGAATGTCATTCCGCCCACAGCCTTGAGTCCGCTGTAGTCCACCAGGAAGGCCATGCGCACCGTGTTGATGATAGGCCATACCGTGAAGACCAGAAGCAGAACCAGAGCCGGTGAGAGGTAAATCCAGGCTTTCCAGGGATGCCTGCTTTCAACCATGCTGTTTGCCATCTCACTTCACCTCTTTCTGCTTTGCGCCCTTCTCGGTTCCGGTATAGATGCGCTCCTCCGTCTCCTTGTTGAAGAGGAAGATCTTGTTCTTCTTGATCGCGAACCTGACTGTCTCTGCCTCCTGGTCAATCGGGCTGTCAGCGTCTATGATCGCGCGGATGATCGGGTTCTGTGATGCGGGATTCGTGGCCACTACGCTGACATCCCTTCCCATGACCTCCACGTTCTCCATCTTGCATGAGAACGGGCCGTCATCCTTGAGGATAAAGCCCTCAGGCCTGATTCCGATATGGACCTCCTGATCCTCAACTCCAGGCACATCAAGGACAGCCTCTTCTCCGATGATCACCTTTCCGTCCTTGATCTTTCCGCTGAAGACATTGATCGGCGGTGTTCCGAGGAACTTGGCCACGAACAGGTTGGCCGGGCTATTATAGACATCCTGCGGCTTACCGATCTGCTGGATGATTCCAAGCTTCATGACAACAATCATGTCGGAGATGCTCATTGCCTCTTCCTGATCGTGAGTGACGAACACTGTGGTGATGTTCGTCTCCTTCTGGATTCTCTTGATCTCCTCTCTTGTCTGGAGCCTGAGTCTTGCATCAAGGTTTGACAGCGGCTCGTCAAGAAGAAGAACACGCGGCATCTTGACCAGCGCACGGGCAATAGCGACTCTCTGCTGCTGTCCGCCGGAGAGCTCGCTGGGCTTACGGTCCATCAGCTCGTCTATCTGGACGATCTTGGCGCACTCGTAGGCACGCTCGAGCATCTGCTCCTTTGTAAGCTTATCAGCACCCTTGAGGTTCTGCAGCGGGAACATGATGTTCTGCTTGACCGTCATGTGCGGATACAGGGCATAATTCTGGAACACAAGTCCAACACCTCTGTTCTCCGGAGGAAGAAGAGTGACATCGTCCTCTCCGAAGAAGATTTTTCCGCCGGACGGCTTCTGAAGTCCGCAGATCATGTAGAGCGTTGTGCTCTTTCCGCATCCTGATGGTCCGAGAAGACCGACCAGCTTGCCGTCAGGGATTGTGAATGTGAAGTTGTTGACGGCAACAACCTCCTCTCCCTTCACGTGTCTGCTGGGGAAAACCTTTGTCAAATTCTGTAGCTCGACTTTCATACCTGTATCCTTTTTTTGTATTCCTTTTGTCCTATTCACTCATGCGTCAGCGCATGTCATGTTCTTCTCTGTCCGCTCCTCAATAAGGGCTCTTTGCCGCAATCTCAGCTGATTTCTGGGCCTTGTACTGAAGCATCGACTGCTCATCATCGAATATCAGCTGGCTTGCCATGTCCACAACCACGCAGTCGGAGATGATGTCATGGATCATCGACTTGGTCTTTGTGAAGCACAGAAGCAGAACCTGTCCTATCAGAAGAAGCCCCACGAAGATCAGCCCCATGATTCCGGGTCCGCCCATGATTCCTATGGCGTTGAAGATGATCATAAGTGCGATCAGGACGGGAATCATGGTCTCTATCACATACTTGCCCAGGAATGTCCTGATGAACAGTGAGACAGTCCTGATCCTGACTCCATTGACACGCATGACGGCAAGTCCGAATATCTTCTTGCCCACAGTCTGCCCGTTCTTCATTATCAGAGGGATGATGAACTCAATGACCATGAAGGCAAGGAAGACCGATATCGACACTATTGCGATGATCATCCTGACAATGACATTCAGGGCACGCATGATCTCAGGATCGTTGTTCATTGCATCGACGGCCGCATCGTAATTTGCCCTCTGGGAGTCAGACATGGCATCATAATCTGCCTGGTTGAGGATGCTGTCGAAATCCACCCCGTATTTCGCGGCATAACGGTCTATTCCGTCTGAGTACATATCGCTGTAGGTATTGTAATGGAAGATGGCTGAGGCCGCAAACGCGAATCCGACTGCCAGGATTACGAGAAGAATTCCGTCAAGGATAAATGCGGAAGCCCTTTTGAGAAGGCTTCCTTTCTGAAGATCGTAAATCACCATTTCATACTACTATATTTTTCTAACAGTAAGCAATATAATCTTGACTCAAATGGACTCTCAGAAAAGCGGCAGATCACACAGATTACTTATCATCAATCCAGGCTCGACATCAACGAAGATCAGCGTCTTTGATGACCGCAAGTGCCTGTTCACCGAGAGTGTGTTCCACGATGCGCCGGAGCTACTGCGCTACCCCACTACAGCCGTGATTGAGAGAATCCTTGAGAAACATTCTGTTCCGCTGTCATCGATTGACGTCTGGGTCGGACGCGGAGGCTGCGCATACTCCCAAAAAGCCGGTGTGATGGAGATTGATGAGCGCCTTGTCTCCGATACCGCGGCCGATAAAGGCGGAAGCGACCACCCTGCAAAACTGGGTGTGATGCTTGCCTATGATTTCTGTTCTGAGTACGGTGGAAAGATGTATACGGTCAACCCAACAAACGTGGATGAACTGTGTGATTACGCACGTGTCACAGGCATCTCAGGCCTCTACAAGAGAGCTCAGACCCATGTCCTGAATCAGAAGGCTATTGCTAAAAAACACGCTGAGAGCATTGGATCAGGCTATGATAAGTGCTCCTTCATTGTCTGTCACATTGACGGTGGGATAACCATCACGGCCCACAAGAACGGCCGTATGATAGATAGCACAGAAGGCGCAGGCGGAGACGGTCCGTTCTCCCCCACCAGGCTCGGAAGCATCCCCGCGATGGAGATCGCCTCCTTCATGGAGACTCACAGCCCCGATGAGCTCAGGACCATGTGCTCACGCTCCGGAGGCTTTGTAAGCCACTTCGGGACCTCCAACGCAGCGACCATCCACAAGATGATGGATGACGGCGACCCCAAGGCCACCCTGATATGGAATGCCATGGTCTACCAGATCTGCAAGTCCATCGGCGCAATGGCCGCAGTCCTTGAGGGCAAGGTCGATGCCATCTTGCTCACAGGCGGACTGGTGCGATTCGAGGACATTCCTGCCAAGATCTCACAGCGCTGCGCTTGGATAGCCCCTATTTTCACCTATCCAGGAGAGATCGAGCAGGAAGCAATGGCTGATTCTGTAATGGATGTCCTTGAGGGAAAAGCAAATGCTTTCAGATACACTGGAAAGCCAGTTTTTCAAGGTTTTTTGTGGGAAAAACCTTTTGGTTGTTAAAAAAATTTCAGCCTTTTAAAGCTGTTTTTTAAAAATTTTTCACTTTTCCCTTGCCAATGCACCCCTTCATATATTATATTTAAGTTGAAATTTAGTCAGCTTTGAATTATTGAGGAGACGGCATGGCAAAGAAAGTGATAATCACATTAACATTTGCTCTTATGCTATTACCATGCCTGTTTGCGGTGTACAGAGTCCAAACCGGAACCCAGTTCAAGATCCGATGGATAGTTGATTCGGAAGCTTCCAGGAAATTTGAGATCCTTGAATTCTCCAGAGACGAGGTCATCCCTGATAATGGTGAAGTCGCACTGGAGTATAATGATGTAAATCAGAGGGTCTGCAAGGTACAATACACCACAAATGCTGTTGAGACCATAAACTTCACATGTAAGTCCACTGCCCTGAAGACAAACGACGATCATTTTACCGCATATACCCTTAGGATGACTCGTGGAAATGTCACAAAGAGCCTCAGTGTCGGTTGCTCCGCTGAAACGGAGTATGTGATGGCCGACACGCATTCCATTTATTTCGAAGGTAATGGTTTTCAGACAGAGAATATCCTTGTGTATGCGGAGTTGTCCACGGAGAATGATCCGTATCCTGGCAAATACACAGCGACCATCACATTTGGAGTGGAGACAGAATGATGAGAAGATTCCTGCTTGCCTGCCTGTTTTCCATCATCTCATTTAATCTCTTTGCAGATGTTCCTGCTCCGCAGATAACCATTGATGCTGACGATGTGACAATAAAGGGTTATTACAATCCGCAGACTGCAACCGAGTTCAGTATCTGGCCTGGGGATTTGTCAAGCGAACTCGCATCCAGGGTAAGCGGCGGAGCCTTTAATCCCTCGGTCGCAGCCATAATCCATGATGGCATTGTCGATATTGAGGATCTGCCGGAAGATGAGACTGTCGGCGTTTTCTCGTGGTACCTGGAAAACGGTTCAAACCGCAGGGTGTCGGTATCCTTCAAGATAACTCCGATACAAGCAGAGATAGAGCTCAAGAACAGTCAGGGAATTGTTACAGGCCACAAGTTCTACATTCCAAAATACACCATAACGATGCGCAGGTTCGACAAGGGTTATTACAATCCCCCTCTTACCTACTCGCAGATAAATCCTTACAACAACTCACAGAAAGGAGTTGACGCACTGATATTCAAGCCCAAATGGGAGGGGATAGTACACCATGAGGAAAACAGGGGCATTTATGGTGTCTGTTATATAACACTTGATGAAATGACTACTGATCCGGGTCATTTCGAGTATATTTCGTATGTTACGGTGGAGCTTTCGGTGGAAACATGAGAAAAATGATTATTGCACTACTGATTCTATCTATTCTCTCTTGTTCTTTTGCCGTTGCCGAGGATCTCAGGGACTCAGCAAGCCAGCGCCTCACCGGATATGTTGACCCGAACATTTCTCTTACCGCCGAGAACATAGTGTACTATGATTTGAACAACGAGTATGGCATAAACCTCGATGTGCTGGACAGCAGCAACTCTGTCAGCAACCTCATATCGCCAACGGCCACACCGCTTACACATTCCGGTCTCAAGGTCGGATTGCTCTCAGTTGTATCGTCAGTCACAAACTACAAGGTCGTCATAACACATAGCCCGTTGGTCCGTCAGACATCACCAGAGGATCTGACAACGGCATATATTGACTATGAACTTGGCGTCATCTACACAACTGACGGCGTGAACTACTCGGAAGAGTTCTGTCTGAGTGTGCAAGATGCCAATCTGCCTAATCAACCCGGAAACCTGAGTAAGAAAATAGAGATACCTCTTCAGGTCTCCTCAGGCGTTGTGATGATTCAGGATGCGGGCATTTACTTCAGGCTCACAAATTCGTCTCCGGTATCGGTTCCCGGCAATTACCTTTCGAACATAACATTTAGTGTGGAGTCAATCACATGAAGAGAAAGATTATTGTCATAATAACCGCCATAATCCTCACTATTCAAAACCTTCATGCGGCTGCGGCTTGGCTGACTCCAAGAATATGGTTCGAGAATGATTATTCCAACAGAAAGAATGTCATAAACCTGGAAAGCCTGTTCTACCTGCCCACAATGGACACTGACTATAATTCGAATTCACCCACTGGCACATACAGCAGCGTGAACTCACTTGGAAACTTCGGATGCGCATATTGCAATCATGACATAATATTCACCGTCCAGACAGACGGGAAATTCGTTTCAGAGTCAGACCCGACAAAATACCGCGAGTTCTACATCGCGATTATGCCCAGAGTCCGATATGATACTTTGGACAGGAAGAACTCAACTATCGATGATAAAATGTATTGTATGGACCGCACTTATCAGGGCGGAGAGGTTGCAGGCGCAGTCATGGCTCCCAACACCAGAGATGTATCCGGTAGCCCCATGAAGACACTGACCATTACCGCTCCGGCAATCTCAATGGACCCTTATACCAAATATTACGTCGGACCCGACGGAGAACAGCATGTCTTCAGGTTCTGGTGTGACGTGCTGATCTGTCTGCCGGCTCTGACGCAGGAAGACATCCAGCATCTGATAGAGTCAGATGATTATTCCGCGACTGTCACGGTTTCCTGGACTTGTGTCGGTGAGGGTGAATGCAACACCAGCCATAGTGGAAGCTTCCAGTTCAACCTCAGAGGATACTACAAGACACAACAGGGCTCTCAGGATTCTCTAGCAATGTTTGTCGTTCCTACTTCTTCCTCAATGAATCTTGACATAAGAAGCATTCTTGAAAGGAATACTCAGGAAGAGAACATCGCCCAGATGAAGGTTTACACCACCACGGTCAAGAAATCAACCAACATATGGGCACGGTTCCAAGGCAGTCAGATCACTGAAGTCCGTGTGAAACCGTTTATCTCAGCTAATAGCTCCTGGAATCAGCAAGAAGGGCAAAACCCTAATTCATTTGCCCTGACAAACGGCATCACAAGCATTCCTTTCTCGGTGATAGTCAGAGATCCTGATCACACGTCAGGCAATGTTTCTGGGTATTTCTGGGAATTTGACGGATCGGATTATTGGGGTAAAAACAACATGAATTATATTGACCTGACAAATTACGTGGTCCGTATTATTGACAGACAAGGCACCGAATACAACATGATAAGCTTTACCGGAGATGTCTATATATCGTTCTCGGGTCAGACCATCCCGAATCCGCTCGCCTCAGGAATCTACTCTGAAGACATTTACTATTATATTGTTTACATCTGATCGGAGATCGCATGTTCACATACAAACGAAAAGCACAGTATCACGAGACCGATCAGATGGGTATAATCCATCACTCCAACTATGTCAAATGGATGGAGGAGGCCCGCATCGCATACATGGATAGCCTGGGCTACGGCTTTGACAAAGTCGAATCACTGGGAGTCCTCTCCCCGGTTGCCGGCATCTCCGTCAGCTACAAGAACCCGGTGCGCTTCAACGACACCGTCCAGATCTCCATCTCCCTCACCCGCTACAGCGGCGTGATCCAGGAGGTCGCCTACACCTTCACCAACGCCACCACCGGGGAGCTCTCGGCCACCGCCACATCCAAGCACTGCTATATCAAAGACGGCAAAATCATCAACCTCAAGCACGTCATCCCTGAGCTCGATGCCCTCTTTGCCGCCCAGCTTGTGAAAACCGAAAGCTGACTGCTTTTCCAAAAACAACAGAAAAAAATCAAACAGCCCTCACTGTTCTCCTGCTACAATTTCAGTAGCCCATGTTGATTCAGAAATTAAGAGAGAGAAAAACAGTATTGCAGGAGAGCATCCGCACCTGCAAGCACAAACTCAGTATCCTCCCCTCCGGAATACTCCGTATTTCGGAAACCAAGGGGAAAGTCTGTTATTATCACAGGAAAAGCTTTCAGGACAAAAACGGTAAATACATCTCAAAAAAGAACACCAGACTGATAAAGCAGTTGGCAGAAAGGGAGTATTATTTCAAGACCCTGCTGGCACTGGAGGAAGAGCTGAGAGCTGTAGATGCCTTATTAAGCATTAAAATCAACCATCCGGCCTCTACCGTATACAAGTCAATGAATCCATCCATCAAAAGTATGATCACCCCATTGGAGGAACCGGTTTCTGATGCTATCAAAAGATGGCAGTCTATCCCCAATCCCCCGATGGAACCCTGGGAAGGCAGTTATGTGCTGAAGACAAAGAGAGGTGAATATGTCAGATCAAAAGCGGAGTACAATATCGCCAATACCCTTCTGGCGGAGAAGATACCTTACAAATATGAGGCACCGTTTATGACAGTGGACGGTTTCAACCAACGCCCCGATTTCACCATCATGAACCCCACTACAGGCCAGATATTCATTTGGGAGCATTTCGGGATGCTTGACCGCCCTGATTACACCAAAAGAATGATCAACAAGCTAGGCGCCTATGAGTTATCCGGCCTTTTCCCCGGAAATGGTCTGATAGTGACATTTGATGACGGCTCTCATCCTTTGACTGTCGACCATATCAGGCAGATAATCGATAAGCTTTTGAGATAAAAGTAGGAGCAAAAAGCCAAAAACAACATTTTTCTCCTACCTTATCCGGAAAAAGTAGGAGCGAAACCCGAAAAACAACAATTTTCTCCTATTCTCAGGAGCCAAGGATCAGTTCTCCTCCGGCTCACCCGCATTGACTTTTTACCCCTTTATGGTAAATATATAGATGCAGTTAATAATTACTAATTGCCAATTCATTTAAGGAGATTTTCAATGAGCAATATTGATCAGATCATTGCAAGAGAAATTCTTGACTCACGCGGAAACCCGACTGTTGAAGTCGATGTCATTCTCGAAGACGGTTCTTTCGGCCGTGCAGCAGTTCCTTCTGGAGCATCCACAGGTGTCCATGAGGCTGTTGAGCTCCGTGATGGCGACAAGAAGCGCTACCTTGGAAAGGGAGTCCTGAAGGCAGTTGACAACGTCAACAACATCATCGCTCCGGCAATCGAGGGAATGGATGCCCTTGATCAGGTCGCTATCGACCGCGCAATGATCGCACTGGACGGAACCCCGAACAAGGGCAAGCTCGGTGCAAACGCAATCCTTGCTGTCTCAATGGCAGTCGCACACGCTGCTGCAGAGTATCTCGGACTGCCGCTTTACAAGTACCTCGGCGCCTACCACGCATGTGTCCTCCCCGTTCCTATGGCAAACATCCTCAACGGCGGTGCACACTCAGACAACAAGGTCGACTTCCAGGAGTTCATGGTCATGCCTATCGGTGCCAAGACCGAGAGAGAGGCTGTCAGAATGATCGCTGAGGTCTTCCACAACCTCAAGGCTGTCCTCAAGGCAAAGGGATACAACACAGGCGTCGGTGACGAGGGTGGATTCGCTCCGGACCTCCAGTCCAACGAAGAGGCTCTCGAGGTCATCATGCAGGCCATCGAGAAGGCCGGTTACACAGCTGGCAGAGACGGCGACTTCATGATTGCCCTTGATCCCGCTTCATCAGAGCTTTATGACGAGAAGACAGGCCTTTACGAGCTCAAGTGGACAACACACGAGAAGCTCACATCCGCTCAGATGGTCGACCTCTGGGAGTCCTGGGTCAACAAGTATCCTATCATCTCAATCGAGGACGGTATGGCAGAGGATGACTGGGAGGGCTGGAAGCTTCTCACAGACAGAATCGGCGACAGAGTCCAGCTTGTCGGTGACGACCTCTTTGTCACCAACCCGGCAAGACTCCAGATGGGTCTGGACAAGGGCGTTGCAAATGCAATCCTCATCAAGGTCAACCAGATCGGTACTCTCACAGAGACATTCGAGGCCATTGACCTCGCAAAGAGAAACGGCTACGTCTCAATCGTCTCACACAGATCAGGAGAGACAGAGGACTGCACAATCGCAGACCTGGTCGTTGCTCTCGAGACAGGTGAGATCAAGACCGGTTCAATGAGCCGCTCAGACAGACTTGCAAAGTACAATCAGCTCCTCAGGATCGAGGAAGAGCTCGGTGACATTGCAGAGTATGCCGGCCGCAAGGCATTCAGGGTTCTGTAAGAGACAGTTCTTACGGACAAGGGGGGAGCTTCTTCAGGAAGCTCCCTTTTTTGTGCCCTCCGTATCTTCCAAACCCTTCCAAAATAAGTAAAAGAAAAGCCCCCGTGTTTCCACGGAGGCTCGAATTGATTTCAATGATAGATTCAGGAATTACAGCTGAGGACCAGCGGCAACAAGTGCCTTTCCTGCGGCATTGGTTGTGTACTTGACGAAGTTCTTGATGAACCTGCCGGCAAGATCCTTTGCCTTCTCATCCCACTGTGATGCGTCAGCATAGGTGTCTCTCGGATCCAGGATCTTCGGATCAACTCCAGGAAGTGATGTCGGAACCTCGAAGTTGAAGTACGGGATCTTCTTGGTCTGTGACTTGAGGATTGAGCCGTCAAGGATTGCATCGATGATTCCACGTGTGTCCTTGATTGAGATTCTCTTTCCTGTTCCGTTCCATCCGGTGTTGACAAGATATGCCTTGGCTCCGCTCTTCTCCATCTTCTTGACCAGCTCCTCAGCGTACTTTGTCGGGTGCAGCTCAAGGAAGGCCTGTCCGAAACAAGCTGAGAATGTCGGTGTGGGCTCGGTGATTCCGCGCTCTGTACCGGCAAGCTTTGCTGTGAAACCTGAGAGGAAGTAGTACTTTGTCTGCTCCGGTGTCAGGATTGAGACTGGAGGAAGAACTCCGAATGCATCAGCTGAGAGGAAGATGACGTTCTTTGCATCAGGTGCAGCTGAGACAGGGCGGACGATGTTCTTGATGTGGTCAATCGGATAAGAGACACGTGTGTTCTCTGTGACTGACTTGTCAGCGAAATCAATCTTGCCGTTAGCATCGACTGTGACGTTCTCAAGAAGAGCGTTTCTCTTGATTGCATTGTAGATGTCCGGCTCAGAGTCCTTGTCGAGGTTGATGACCTTTGCATAGCAGCCGCCCTCGAAGTTGAAGACGCCGTTGTCATCCCAGCCGTGCTCGTCATCACCGATGAGAAGTCTCTTCGGGTCTGTTGAGAGAGTGGTCTTTCCTGTTCCGGAGAGGCCGAAGAAGATGGCTGTGTTCTTGCCGTTCATGTCGGTGTTGGCTGAGCAGTGCATTGATGCAATGCCCTTGAGAGGCAGGTAGTAGTTCATCATTGAGAACATACCCTTCTTCATCTCTCCGCCGTACCATGTGTTCAGGATGACCTGCTCGCGGCTTGTGATGTTGAAGACAACTGCTGTCTCTGAGTTAAGGCCGAGCTCCTTGTAGTTCTCAACCTTTGCCTTTGAGGCTGTGTAGACGATGAAGTCAGGCTTGAAGTTCTTCTCTTCCTCTGCTGAGGGCTTGATGAACATGTTCCTGACAAAGTGTGCCTGCCATGCGACCTCCATGATGAAACGGATGGCCATTCTGGTGTCCTCGTTTGCTCCGCAGAAAGCATCAACAACAAAGAGCCTCTTGTTTGAGAGCTGCTCAACGGCAATCTTCTTGACTGCCTTCCAGGTCTCCTCTGATGCCGGATGGTTGTCATTCTTGTATCCGTCGGTTGTCCACCAGACTGTGTCCTTGGAATTCTCGTCCATGACGATGAACTTGTCCTTGGGTGAGCGGCCGGTGTAGATTCCTGTCATGACATTGACAGCATCCAGTTCTGTGAGCTGACCCTTGTCATAGCCAGTAAGAGCAGGATTCATCTCTTCCTTGAAAAGGAACTCGTATGACGGGTTGTAGACGATTTCCTTTACGCCTGTGATGCCATAAGCTTTAAGATCGATTGCCATTTTTTATCTCCTTATAACAAAAACCTGTACTTGGCAGAAGGACTTCGGGACTGATCCCGATTGTCTTCCGATTATATGATATAGAAAAAGCGGAAAAACATCATCATGTATTGAAATGTTTTTCCCTTTATTTTTCAGCAAATTGAGACCATCACAGATTCAGAATCTGCTCCCATGACTCTGACGGCACCATTATGCCCTCTCTCATGGCCTTTGCCCTGTCCTTAAGGACCCTCTCTCCCGGATATCTGCTCGGGCTGCCTTCCTTGACCGGCTCCGCATCATGGATGCCTGCCTTGATGGAGGCCTCGATCTCCGCGAAGTTGTTCTCTCCCAGGGCCGCAGGATCAATGGCTATGAAGATCTGACAGAGACTGCACTCATCTGTCCCGTTCTCCTGCATCTTGCGCTCGATTGTGGCCGAGTCATCTCCGTCAGCGAGAAGAGCTGCCGCCGCATCAAGCAAAATGGACATGCTGGAGCCCTTCCAGAATCCCATGGGGATGGGACGTCTAGTCTTCTCAATGTCGCCAGGCACTTTGGTGAGATTCCCGTCAGAGTCGTAGCCTCCGTCAACAGGCAGAAGCTTTCCGGCCCTGCGCATCACCTCAAGCTTGCCGTTGGAGAACTGTGACATGGCTGAGTCAAGGACAAAATGCTTTCCATCTGCTCCGGGAACCGCCATGACAAACGGGTTGTTTCCTATGTTGCTGACCTTGCTGCCCCAGCTGGGAAGATTCGCCCTGGTGTTTGTCCAGCAAATTCCCACCTTGCCCTGGTCTGCGGCAAGCCATCCGTAATAGCCTCCGCGCATCCAGTGGTTGGCGTTCCTCAGGGCAACCATGCCTATCCCGTATTTATCTGCGAGCTCGCATGCCCTGTTCATGCAGATCGAGGCAGAGATCACTCCGCTTGCTTTGTTAGCGTCATAGCGCTCCACTGCGCCTGCAGATGAGACAAGAACAGGCTTGTTTCCCGCCACAATCAGGCCGTTGTCATAATGTGAGAGAACTCTCCAGACCCTGAGAACGCTGTGTGATATCACCCCGTCTGCGGCATTCAGGCCGAAGATTCCAGCCACCTCTGCGGCCTCTTCCTTACCTGCCCCGTGCTTCTCAAGCTTCTCCGTCAGGACCCTGACAAACTCATCTATTGTGATTCTTGTTTCCTCTGCCATGGCATCACCCCTCTTATTGTAGATAGACAATTGCATGATAGACAAAAACAACGATTGAAAAAAGGGCACAACAGTTTTAAATTTGAGGAAGCATGAAAATACTTTGCGTCTCAGACACAACAAGAAGCCTGGCCTTCTCCTCAAATGTCTCTGAAATCTACAAGGGCACGGATGTGATCCTGTCCTGCGGGGACATGCAGGTCCAGAACTATGACTATCTGTCCACAATGCTCAGGCGTGACGTCTACTATGTTTTCGGCAACCACAACTTGGAGACATTCAAGCAGACAATGGACAAGGACGTCATGAACTTCTCCAAGCTGGACAACGAGTACAACAAGAAGTTCTACGGCTTCATCCTGGACGGAAAGTGCATGAGGGACAAAAGGACAGGTCTTCTGATCGCAGGCCTTGGGGGCTCCATGCGCTACAACAACGGGGACAGTCAGTACACGGAAGCCCAGATGAGACGCCGAATCCGCCGTCTGGCACTGAGTCTGATGCGCAACAAGAGGAAGTACGGACGTTATCTGGACATCCTTGTGACCCATGCCCCGCCGTTCGGAGTCGGGGACGGTCCGGACCTCTGTCACCGCGGCTTCAAGTGCTTCCTTGACTTTATGGACAAATATCAGCCAAAATATCTGCTCCATGGACATATCCACCTAGACGACCAGAACGCCAACAGGATAACACAACATGGAGCAACAACAGTAATCAACGTTTACGGCAGCTACATGCTGGACACCGATGAATCCGGAGAGAATTAATGGCAGACAACATCACAGTAACTGGAGATTTCGTTAAAGCGCACAGACATGCGGTTTTCCAGGGGATATTCTCTACATTCAGATGGCACAACCCGAACCTGCTCTCCTTTTATGAGGTGACGAAGCTTATCAAACCGGAGGCCGAGTCCTACAAGGGCATGCAGGTCATTCCGGTGAAGCAGATAATCGGCTCAGAGAACAGGTATCATGACTTCTCGTCAGCATTCTACCCGATGAACACCCACCTTGAGAGGAGATGGGAGAGCATCGATGCCGCACACCTGGACGATGTTGTCCTGCCGCCGATATCAGTCTACAAACTCGGTGACACTTATTTCGTGCGTGACGGCAACCACAGGGTATCGGTCGCAAAAAGCAGAGGCGTCGAGTTCATAGACGCCGAGGTGGTGGAGCTGACATCAAAGATCCCGCTTGAGGAAGGGATAACACTCAACGAGATCAGGAAACGCGTGGTGGCCTATGAGAGGCAGCGCTTTATGGAGCAGTTCAATCCCACGTACCTTCCGATGGACCGAATAGTCTTCACCGCACCCGGTTCCTATCCGGAGATGGTCAACCACATCCTCGTCCACAAGTACTTCGCCAACCAGGACAGTCCCAAGGAGATGTCGTTCGAGGAAGGTGCCGTCAGCTGGTTCAACAATGTGTACATGCCTATTGCCAATGCGATTGAGAACGAGCATCTTCTCTCGGAGTTCCCCGGCCAGACAGAGGCGGATCTCTACATGTGGCTTGTCAGGCGCTGGGACGAGATGAAGCGCGTGGATGCCCTTGCGACAGAGAACGATGCCGCAAAAGCGGTTAAAAGCGAGATAAAGACCTCGTTTTTGGTCAGATGGATTAATTATCTGAAGGCAAAGCTCTCCAGAAAGTAGCCTTTATTTTCCGCTCTCCGCTATCTTGTCCAGTTTGCGGTTGCGGAAGTAAAGCAGAAAGTCAATGAACACCATACAGAAGTTCAGGATGTAGAAGAACATCACATACCACTTGAATGACGGTGCGGTGAGCTTGGAGATTATTCCGCAGACATAACCGAAAAGAATCAGGATAAGGAACTGGATGCTCTTGCCCTTGGCGGTTCTTGCCTTGTAGGACTTTATTGCATTGAACGGCCAGGAGAAGCCGAAGCTGATCAGCATAAGAATCTCGCACAGTTCTGTGATTTTCATGGAATAATCCTCCGTATCATCAGTTTTATCTCTTTCAGACTATATTTCATTTCCGTCTGTTTTTCCACTCCAGAAAAACAGTCACATATAAATGCCGTTGAAAGTCAGGACAGCTCCGTCAAGCCTGCTCATCTCAAGCACAGCACTGCCTTCGAATCCCGGAGGCAGTGTTATCCTGACCTCCCTGCCCTTCAGGCTTTCCTTGCTTCCAAGATGGGCGCACCGGGCCTTGATCTCGCCTTTCTGAGCACCGCTGCTGTAAGTGACCGTGAAGGTCCATATGTTATGACTCTCAGGAGACTCAACGGAAATCCCGTCATCCTCAAAGTACTCGTATGTGAATGTGCCGTCCTTGGGGATGACCATCAGCTCCAGGGCCTTGAATAAGCCGGTTGTGAGCCTTGAGATCTCACAGGATCTCGGGATTACGCTGCCTGCCTTGTAGAAATACCAGGAGGTATGAAGAGGTGCCTCAAGGTCAATCTCCTCGCCTCCATTGAAGAGAGTCCCCAGCTTCGGGCTGTACCAGTTGTCGCCTTCCGGGAAACGGACATGCTTGGTCACCTGCCCCTCATTCAACACAGGAGCCTTCATCACGCTGTCTCCGAACATGAACTGCTCTGTCTCAGGCTCAAGGGCATGGTCAGACGGATACTCCAGACACAGAAGCCTCTCAAGCGGCACCCCTGTGAGTGCAGCCTTATGGGCCTCGTTGTATATGTACGGCATGTGCCTGTAATGGTCGGAGAGAGCCTGCTTTATCAGAGGGAACACCTCCTTGAACTTCCAGGGTTCTGTGGGCTGATCATTCTCACGCCATGAGTGGATTACAAAGCGGCTCTGGAAGATTGCGCTCTGAGCGCATCTTACAAGAAGCTCCGCACTGGGCTCCGGGCCGTAAAACCCTCCGAGGTCATGACCCACGAAAGGAACACCGCTCAGGCCCAGGCTAATCCCTTGGAACTGGTTGTACCTCAGGGTCCTGAAATCACTTGAGTTGTCCCCTGTCCATGTACGCGCATACCTCTGCATCCCCGCATAGCCGCTTCTGGAGTATATCCACGGGCGCTTTGACGGGTTCTTCTCAAGGCAGGCCTCAAAGGAAGCCCTTGCCATCTCAACCGGATAAAGGGTCCTTGTCCTGTAGGCATCCATCTCAGGATCCGACATCTCAAACTCATTGTTGTCGTTCCAGATTCCCTCAACACCGTGATTCAGGTATGACTTTTTGAGCTGTTCCTTCCACCAGGAGACGGCATCGGCATTGGAGAAGTCTATGAATGATGCATAGCCTCCCCAGAAGTACTCCACAACGGGCTTACCGTCATTGTCCTTTATGAAGTATCCCTTCTCTGCCAGCTCCCCGTACCAGGGGTGGGTCTTCAGGATTCCCGGCTTTATGTTGAATGTCAGATGGTAGCCGCGTCCTGAAAGCTCATCCAGGAATGCTCCCGGATCAGGGAACTTGCGCCTGTTCCACATAAAGGCATGCCTGTATCCCTCATCGGACTTGAGATAACCGGAGGAGACATACATTCCCTCGCAGGGAAGGTCGTGGCTCTCAACATCACTGAAGAACCTCCGGATCCGCTCCTGCGCATCCCAGGCCTCCACATAATTCATTGAGGAGCCCAGATAGCCGAATGAGTAAAGCGGAGGAAACACCGGAAGCCCGGTAAGGGAGCAATAGCCCTTCAGGATCTCCTTGTAATCAGAGCCAAGGATCAGGAAATAACAGAAAGGTCCGCCCAGAACATCCACAGACCAGTAGAAAGGGCTTTCCTTGCCCAGGTCCACCGCCTTGATGCAGGTCTCAGGGAAAAACAGTCCCGTGCAGGCGCCGGTCTTCCTGTCAGAGCGGAGAATGAACGGTATGGACTTATAAAGCGGATCGGAGAACGATGCATCATAGCCCAGGGCATCTTTGTTGTACATCCTGAGTCTCTTTCCCCTGTGGTCCGGGCTTCCGGCTTTATCACCAAGGCCAAAGAAGCACTCTGATTGGCCAAGTGAGAAAACAAATGTGCCTGTCTCAGAACCCCGGCCACCTGAAAGCAGGAACTGGGACTGAGGGATAACGGTGTCCTTACCGCCAGCCCTGCCGCCATGAACAGCTCTTCCTTCCCGGAATACCGTCACAAGAGCATTGTCCTTTGAGACCTCAACAGAGACTTTGCCAAAGGAAAGCATCCAGCCGTCAGGGTTTTCAGAGATATCAGCTTTGATAGCCTGTTTCTCACATGAATACAATGTTTTACTCGAATCACTGAGGAATTGGGGAACCGTATATCCGTCAATGCTGTATTCAACACGGATTATCCTCTCTGAGACAGGCTCAATGTCCAGCCTGCCGTGTTCCGCGGTAAATCTGTATCCGTCCTCTGTGAGGACATAGCCTGAAACATTGCCTATGCTTATTCTCATACGCTCTCCAAGGGTGATTCTATCACAGCACCCGTTGCAGAAAACATAAATAAAAAAAGAAAAAACTTAGGTATACCGCAATAAGGTTATTTACAAAGGTTTTCGATTTCCTTATTGTTCTTCTCGGAGAAACAAGATAATGGAATATGATCAGGTATTGAGGCTGTTGATCGGCACACGGATCGGGGAAAGGCTTTCCTCTATCCAGAAGCTTTATGCCGACCTTGACCGCGCCCAGAAAAAGTTCACTGACATATTCAATGTCCACTGCAAGGAAGGCTGCGGAAGCTGCTGCGAGCATTTTTATCCGGACATCACAAACCTGGAGGCCGAGTACATGGCCTTTGGCCTTATCTTCCAGGAGAAAGATCAGGAGGTCCTGGATATGATCCGCTCCATCAAGGAGGAGCCCTCCTCCTGTCCGCTCTACAAGAAGGATTCCGCCTATCACTGCACCGTCTACGGCGTAAGGCCTCTTGTATGCAGGCTCTTCGGGGCCTCTGTGGCAAACAACAAGGAAGGCAGGCCCGTACTGAGAAACTGCAAGTGGAACCCCAATGCCTGGAATATCAGCACAGATGAGCTTGAGAAACATGAAGAGGACCTTGTGACAATGGGCAGCTACGGCACGCAGATGGAGGCGCTCCAGCCGGAGGACACAGCCACATACCCGCTTCTGGAGGCCCTTGAGAGGGCAATCTGCAAGATCCGGTTCTTCATCCAGATTGAGTCCGACCCTGAGCCGGAGCCCAATGCCAGCTAAACTGTTTTAATAAGAACAGATTCGCAAGAAATACGATTCCTCAAATTGACATTATTGCCGCACCAGCCCTATTCTCACACTATGGAATTCGGAACAACACTCAAAGCATTAAGGAAACACAACCGCCTGACGCAGAAAGAGCTGGCCGCAGTCGTAGGAAAAACGAACAGCGCCATCTATGACTGGGAGAACGGACGCTCATACCCGAGTCTTGAGGAACTGGTGAAGATCGCCGACTATTTCAATGTCTCAACCGATTATCTGCTGGGAAGAATCAAGCTCCGCCAGCCCTTGGAGAATCTCAGGGATGACATCGAGAAAAGCGGTGACAACATCAGCACGGTCACGCTGTTCAAGCGCTACACGAAGAAGAACATGGAGCTCCTGAACCATATAATCGATGCCTTCTTCGATGAGTCAAACGAATCCTCCTCCGGAATCATCAAGGAGATATTCGACACTGTCGGCTACAGGATAGACAAAGAGAGATGAACCCCAGGCCCCCTCTTGTGGTATAATGGAAATACCTCATTCAGAAGGAGCACATCATGATCACAATCACAAACGGAATCCTCACCGCTGAAATATCCGAGACCGGAGCACAGCTCTCAAGGCTTGCAACAGCATCAAACGAATACCTCTGGGACGGAAACCCGGACATCTGGCCAAAGCATGCGCCTGTCCTGTTCCCGTTTGTCGGAAGGCTGCCGAACCAGGAGTATCAGTTCAGGGGAAAGACATACGGGCCCATGCCCATCCACGGCTTTGTGCCGACATCAAGGTTCATACTTGAGAGCCATGAGGGCAGCGCCTGCACCATGCTTCTTGTGGTGACGCCTGACATCCGCAGCCTGTACCCGTTTGATTTTGAGTTCAGGGTCAGATATGAGCTGGAGGACACCACTCTGAAAGTAAGATACCTTGTCACAAACAAGGGAGAGAGTGCCATGTTCTACGGCATGGGAAGCCACCCCGGCTTCAACGTCCCCATGAAGGACGGCCTCAGGTTCGAGGACTACTACGTTGAGTTCCCGGATGCCGGAGATGTCGTCAGAAGGACATTCACCGACGATTGCCACGACAGCGGAGTGGACATCCCCTTCCCGCTTGACGGAAAGCGCCTGCATCTGAGGCATGACCTCTTTGACAAGGATGCAATCTGCCTGGGAAACACAGGAAACACAGTGACCATCAAGACGGACAAGGACAGCCGCAGCGTGACAGTCTGTTATCCGGACACACCGTGGTGCGCCATCTGGCATAAGGTGAAGATGGAGGTGCCTTTCCTGTGCATTGAGCCCTGGTTCTCACTCCCGGGACACCCCGGCATGAATGACATTGAGAAACGTGATGACTTCTTCCGCCTTGAGAGCGGAAAGAGCAACTGCCACAGGCTCTACATAACAATCAACGGAGATACTTCTCTCTGAGCCTCTTCACGTCAGAGTCAGATAACCCAAGACCAGCCCGCTCAAATGCGTCAAAGGTCCCGAAACGCTCGTTCACGGCTGAGAAGAAGGCCTCTATGTAGGATCTGTCTGTTCCGAACAGATATCTCATGGACTGCTCTATGAGAGGGTCGTCGGAGCCCGTCTTTGACTTGGCGTAGGCAATCATCCTTGCAAGGTCCTCTTTCAGATAATCATTGGTCTTGAGAAAGTCATCGATTATCGCCTGATCCGGAATTCCAAGAATCTTCTCGATTATCACCGCCGCGGTTCCTGCGCGGTCCTTTCCCACACTGCAGTGCCAGAGCACGGCCCTGTCATGGTCATCCAGAAGGATTCTCAGGAACCTGCCGTACTGTGAGAGCGAGTAATCGCTGAAAACGAACTTGCGGTACATGCTTCCAAGGTGGTTTCTGGCTCCCTCAGGATTGAACACAAGCCTCGCGACCATGTTCTCGACAGAGCCCACCGCCCGTGAAACCCCCTCGGAGAAGGACGCAACCACGGGGATGAAATGGTAGCCGGTCCCGGGAACAACATCATCGGGCTTCTCCCTCCTCTCATCCTCTGTCCTGAGATCGACGACGGTATCTATCAGACCTGAGAGCCTCTTTATGTCCGATTCGGTGAGATTGTACAGCTGTCCGCTCCGTATCAGCTTCCCGGGCACGATTGTGCGGCCGTCTGATGAGACCATGCCTCCCAGGTCCCTTGTATTGCTGAGATTGTCGAATTTGAGAAGAGTGCTCATGGAAACCCCCTAGGCCTGTGATTGTACCATATTCTTTGACAGCTTTTCACGAGGTTGCTAGAATACAGGCCATGATATCACTAATCATCTCATTCGTGGTCCTCATAATCTCCTACCGCACATATGCGGTTATCACTGAAAAGGTCTTTGGGCCTGATGACAGGGAGACACCCGCAATCCGTATCTCAGACGGAGTGGACTTTGTCCCCATGAAGACATGGAAGGCCTTTCTGGTCGAGTTTCTGAACATTGCAGGAACAGGTCCAATTTTTGGTGCCCTTATGGGAGCTTGCTTCGGCCCTGTCGTGTTCCTCTGGATTGTCTTCGGAGGCATCCTTGCCGGAGGTGTGCATGATTACATGACAGGAATGATATCCGAGCGTCACGACGGGGCATCGGTTGCAGAGCTCTCCGGAATTTACCTGGGAAAACCGGTAAAATGGATCATGAGGATCTTCTCAGTCGTGCTTCTGATCCTGACAGGGACGGTTTTCGTCACCAGCCCTGCTGCGCTGATAGACAGGCTCACTCCTATGCAGAATGACACCATGTTCTGGGTAATAATCATCCTTGCCTATTATGTCCTTGCAACGCTTCTTCCGATAGACAAGGTGATAGGACGCATTTACCCGTTGTTCGGTGCCGTACTTCTGATCATGGCAATCGGAATCATGGCCGGAATTTTATTCGGAGGCTATCATGTCCCGGAAATCAGCTTCAGGAACATGCATCCTGAAGGACTGCCTATCTGGCCGTACATGTTCGTGACGGTGGCCTGCGGGGCAATCTCAGGCTTCCACGCCACACAGGCACCGATGGTGTCAAAGTGCATACAGAAAGAATCTGAGGGAAGACGTGTTTTCTATGGTGCAATGATCAAGGAGTCAGCAGTGGCACTGGTCTGGGCTGCAGGCGGAGTCGCATTCTATGGAGTAACCGGCGGCCTTCAGAATGCAATAACCGCACTGGGTCAGTCAGGTACAGTCTATGAGATATCAGTCGGAATGCTCGGCTCGTTCGGCGGAATACTTGCGATTGTGGGAGTCGTGGCGTGCCCCATCACATCCGGGGACACTGCATTCCGCAGTGCAAGGCTGATTCTTGCGGAGATGACACACCTGAACCAGAAACCAATCAAGAACCGTCTTGTTGTGACAATACCGCTTCTGGCAATTGCCGCCATCCTGACACAGCTGGATTTCAATGTCCTGTGGCGATACTTCTCATGGAGCAATCAGACACTGGCCATGATCACCTTGTGGATGATCACAGCCTACCTCCTGAAGAACAAGGACAATATGTATTACAGCCTGATAAGCGCTGTCCCCGCGACCTTCATGAGCGCAGTCTCAATGACATACATATTGATTGCAAAAGAAGGCCTGCGGCTCCCGAAGGCAGTCGCATATCCTGCAGGTCTTGTCTTTGCCTGCGCATGTTTTTCGTTTTATATTGCAAAGGCCGGGAAAAGACGCAGGGAACTCAATTAATCGTGGGCCTCGTGAACCAAAAATAGAAATAATTTATTTTATTGTACAGTTAAATTAAATGCTCAATCAACACCACTGTCTCAACATGGCTCGTCTGAGGGAACATGTCCACGGGCTGTGCACCCACCATCCGGTATGGCCCCATCTTTGTCAGGTACCTGAGGTCCCTTGCCAGGGTCTCGGGATTGCAGGAGATGTAGATCACGGTCTTTGGAGAAAGCTTTATCACAGAAGAGAGAAAGCGCTCATCGCTTCCGCTTCTGGGCGGATCCAGGAAAACCACATCCGCGGTACGGCCTTCCTTTGCCATTCTCTTGAGCTCTGCGCTTGCATCAGCGCAGATGAATGATGCGTTTGTTATGTTGTTCAGTTCGGCATTGGCCTTGGCATCTTCAACGGCAGATGGATTGAGCTCAATGCCCGTGACACTGCCTGCGCCCCATGAGGAAGCAATCAGTCCTATGGTCCCGGTGCCGCAGTATGCGTCAATCACCGACTCTGAGCCGTTGAAACGGGCCATCCTCATGGCAATCGTGTACAGCCTTTCCGCCTGATATGTGTTGACCTGATAAAAGCTCTTGGCCGATATCCTGAAGCGAAGGCTGCAGAGATTGTCCTCTATCCACCCCTCCCCGTAAATAACCTTGCACGGGCCGTCTGAGAGGACCATTGAGGTCTTCTGGTCGTTGATGTGAAGCAGTACTGTCTTGACTGAGGGATGCTTGGCCACCAGCTCCCTTATGAAGGCATCCTTGGGCTTGAAGGTGCGGCTTCCGGACACAAGGACCACAAGCGTCTGGTTTGTGCTTACGGCCCTCCTTATCAGGACATGGCGGATGACGCCGGTCTTTAGGTCTTCATCATAGGGAGGAACCTTGAAGCCCTTAAGGAGATCCCGTATTGTGGCAAGCACGCTGTCAGCCTCAAGGTCCTCGAGCATGCAGTCACGCACCGGTATGAGTTTGTGAGTGCCCTCCCGGTAAATCCCGCTGACCATGTTGCCCCTTGAGTCAGTTCCGAAAACGGACTGGACCTTGTTGCGGTAGTTGAACGGGTTATCCATGCCGATTATCGGTGCCACAGGCCCGAACTGACGAAGAAGAGAGTCAACCAGCTCCTGCTTCCGGTCAAGCTGTCTCTGGTTCTGCCTCGCTATTAACAACCTGTCAATACTGACCGCATATTGCGCATACACCTGAATCGTTTCCATCACAGCATCCAGAATATCAGCTTCAGGTATTTTCTCATCCGAACAGTCAAAGCCGGTATTCAGCTTTTTGCAGTTCAGGAAGGCCTGGCTGCCGATCAGGAGGTTTTTGTATCGGCACAGACTGGGGAAGGCCTGCCTTCCGATCAGGAGATTCAGATATCTGCCAAGACTGGAGAAGGCATGGACGGCCTGAAATCGCGGATCCGGAGCCTGGTGCTTTCCGGCGCGGTGCAGGCGGATGACGGCGTATACTTGGCCAATACACGGCAGAAACAGGCGGTTTTCCAGGCGCTCGAGGCGGTCCGGGAAGGGATCGTGATCCAGGAGGCCGCGCTGGGGACGGATATGATCGGGACGCAGCTGCAGAAGGCATACGATGCTCTGGGCGAGGTTACCGGCAATTCGGTGCAGGAAGATCTGATCGATACGATTTTCTCCCGGTTCTGCCTGGGCAAATAAAGAGAGTATTACGGGACGGACAAGAGCTGTCCGGGTCCTGTTTTCAGAAAAGAGGGAGCATATGTATCGCGAAGAACCGTTTGATATTGCGGTTGTCGGAGGCGGACACGCGGGCTGTGAGGCTGCGCTCGCCGCGGCCCGTCTGGGGATGCGGACGGTTCTTTTTGCTGT
>CACZJR010000033.1 GCA_902781545.1 uncultured Spirochaetales bacterium
GTTGAGATGAGCTCCGGCTCGGTATGCCTCTCATCTGACGGTGAGAGGAGGATGATAGCATCTCTTTCTGAGTCAAATGCTGTCCTGAAGCCGCAGCTTCCCAGGTTCAGGCTGATCGGCCAGGACCTCAAGGAGATCCTGAAGACCCTTGCAAGGGCCGGAATAGGAGACCTCCACCCTTATGCGGACACGATGATTGCATCCTGGATGCTGAACTCATCGCTGACCAGATTCGATGCGGAGAACTGCTGCCAGAGCCTGAACAACATGCGCTCACTTGAGATAAAGCTCTCCGATCTCGGACTCTCGGATCTATTCCACAACATGGAGATGCCTCTCCTGAAGGTCCTCTCAAGTATGGAGGAGAACGGGATACTGCTGGATGTGACCAAGCTCGAGGCGTTCGGAAATGAGCTTGAGAGAGAGATCGCCATGGTCCAGCAGGACATCTACACGATCTGCGGAAAGTCATTCAACCTGAACTCACCCAAGCAGCTTCAGGAGGTCCTTTTCGTTGACAGGAACCTTCCCACAGGGAAGAAGACCAAGGTCGGCTTCTCCACTGACTCCGATGTCCTGGAGGAGCTCTCAATCTCCACGGAGGATCCTGTTCCCGCGCTCCTTCTGAGATACAGGGCGCTGAGCAAGCTCCTGAGCACATATGTCCAGACTCTGCCGACCCTGATTGACGGCAGCACAGGAAGGATCCACACCACATTCCTTCAGACAGGAACCGCGACGGGAAGACTGTCAAGCAAGAACCCCAACCTGCAGAACATCCCGATCAGGACGGAGGAGGGCCGGAGGATCCGTGATGCCTTTGTTCCCGCCCCGGGCTGCCGTCTGATGTCCGCAGATTACTCTCAGATAGAACTTGTTGTGCTGTCACATGTCTCCGGGGACATCAATCTGAGAAACGCGTTCATTGAGGGCAATGATGTCCACAGGGCTACTGCCGCACGCATCTACGGCATATTTCCCGAGATGGTGACACCGGATCAGCGCCGTGCGGCCAAGACCATCAACTTCGGGATACTCTACGGCATGTCCGCGTTTAGGCTGGCACACGACCTGAAGATCTCCAGGAGGGACGCCCAGAAGTTCATTGACACATACTTTGAGCAGTACTCGGGCATAAGTGCCTTCATAGAGGCCACGAAGAAGAAGGCCAAGGAAGACGGGTTCGTCAGGACGGAGATGGGCCATATCCGCTACATCCCCGAGATCCGGAGCTCAAACAAGCCGGTTCTGGCCGCAGCTGAGAGGGTGGCGGTGAACACCGTCATCCAGGGCACCGCGGCGGAGATCATGAAGAAGGCAATGCTGTCCATCTTCTCCGAGATGAGCAGGAAGGGCCTGAGGTCCAGGATCCTGCTTCAGGTACATGATGAGCTGATCTTCGAGGTCCCGGAGGATGAGATAAGCCAGATGGAAGCCCTTGTCAAAGACTGCATGGAGAATGCGGCCAAGTTGAGCGTTCCTCTGCGTGTTGAGGTTGAGACAGGAAGAAGCTGGGGGGAGATGCACTGATGATCATAGGGCTTGTGGGAAAGAGCTGCAGCGGCAAGAACTGCGTTGGCGGGATACTGGAGAAGGCGGGCATTCTTGTCTGGGACCTGGACGTCATGTGTCACGAGGGCCTTGTTGAGAATGCGGATGCAGTAAGAGATGCATTCGGGAATGAGGCTGTCTCTGTCTCGGACGGGAAGGTCTCTGTCTCAAGGCATGTGATAGGGAAGGTTGTGTTTGCCGATCCGTCAAAGAGGGCTGCCCTTGAGCTTATCCTGTATCCGTGGCTTGAGAATAAGATCAGGCAGTGGGATGCTGACAACCCGGACGGGGTTCTTGTGATCAACGGAGCTCTTCTTTTCCGTGCGGGTTTCCACAGGCTGTGCTGTGCGGTAATCTATGTCGATGCCTCCTATGAGGTCAGGCTCTCACGCGCCATTGAGCGTGACGGCATAACTGAAGAGGCTTTCCAGCTGAGGGAGAAGTCACAGACTGACGTCGATTACAGGGATGTGGACTACGGCGTTCCCCTGTATGTCGTGACCAATGACGAATTTAATTTTGACAAACTTAATCGACAAGTGTTTATAATATGTGATAGACTTGGTATATTGAAGATGTAATATCAGGCAAAAGGCCAAGGGGTAATTACAGTGAAGAAGAATAAACTAGTTTTACTGACAATCCTTATCATTCTGGTACTCTACTGCGGCGTAGTCATTTTCGTCACTAAGCCGAATACATTCGCCTTCGATGCTATCCTGAAGGGCACCGGCACAACAGCCCAGAGTGCAGCACCGCAGAAGACAGATGCGCAGCTCAAGGCTGAGCACGATTCCCTTGTCGCTGAGATGGAGGCAATCGCAGCCAAGCACGCCGAAAGTGCAGTTGAGAAGGCCGGTAAGAATGCGGATGCCGCAATCAAGGATGCCCTTGGAAAGCTTGAGGTCAATTCCGGAGAGGTTGATGTCGCAGCCCTCATCAAGGTCACAGTCGCTGACGCCGTCGAGTCAGCCAAGGCCGAGATCATCAGGGAGGCCACTGAAGAGGCAACCAAGAATGTCCTCTCACACGAGGGTGAGTTCGTTGATGCCGTTACCGACAAGATTCTTGCAAACGAGGATGAGTTCGTTCAGACAGTCCTGAACAGGGTCCTTGAGAATGAGGATGAGTTCGCAAAGCGTGTCACCGACTCAGTTCTTGCAAGACTTGAGCAGGCTCTGAATGAGGCTCTTGAGGAGCTTGCAGCATACACGCCTCAGACAGATTACGAGGCAGAGAGAAAGCAGATCAGGGAGTCTGAGATCCAGAAGATCCTGGATCAGCTTCACGACTGAGGATCTGTTATAGTTCTTATTCCGCCATCAGGGGTCCTGAATGTCCAGGACCCTTTTTCTTTGTCCTCTGACTTGATTATGTAGCTTCCGCAGAGAGGGACCTTGCCTCCTCCGTCAGGAAGATCGGCGGTGTAGGAGGGCATGGCAAGGCCTGAGAGTCTTCTTCTGAGCTCCTGCTCGATCTCCATCCCCTTTCTCAAAGGTACACGGAAATAGGCAGTGCCGCTGACCATGTCTCCCTGAAAGAGGTAGTAGGGCTTGATCCTGTTGAAGAGAAGAGCATTGCAAAGCTCCTCCAAAGTATCGGCATTGTCGTTCACGCCCCTGAGAAGAACGCTCTGGTTCATGGCCGGAATTCCGGCATCTACGAACATGGCAACTGCGCGGATGCTCTTCTCTGTGAGCTCCCTCGGATGGTTGAACTGGGTCATCAGATAGAACGGGGCGCTGCTGTGACTCTTGAACATCGCCACAAGGTCCTCTGTGATCCGGTCCGGCTGTGAGATGGGATAGCGTGTGCAGATACGGATGATGAGCCTGGGGCTTGCCTTCCTGAAGACGCCTATCATATGGTCCAGCTGACTGTCTGATAAAGTAAGCGGGTCTCCTCCTGTGAGAAGCATCTCGCTGATCTCTGGATGAGAGCCGAGATAGGCTGCAGCGTCATTGATATCCCTTTCCGTCGCAGGTCCCATCATGTTGCCCGTGAAGCGACGTCTGAAGCAGTGCCTGCAGTACATGGGGCAGATGTCCGTGGCAAGGAAAGCCACACGGCTTCTGTATCTGTGCACAAGCCTCTCCCCGTGGCTGTGAGGAACCTCCTGAAGCGGGTCAGGGGACTCTGCGTCATCAGTCATGTTCTCATGGCATGTGGGAACAACCTGTCTTCTGAGGGGATCGTCAGGATCATCAGGATCTATCAGGCTGAGATAATGGTCTGTGATGCAAAGAGGCACACTTAACGGGCCCTCCTTCCATGAGAGCTCGTCCTGAGTGAGATTCAGGTGTTTTTCCAGCTGCTTAAGGCTTGTTACAGACATTCTCTTCCCGTATTAAAAAACAAGGCTGTCGCCAGCGCAACAGCCTCTTTGAACAAACGGCACCTGTCAGCCGTTGACTCTCTCAAGGTACTCCTTTGTCTCGGTGTTGACCCTGATCTTCTCACCCTGCTTGATGAAGATGGGAACTCTGACCCTGAGGCCTGTCTCAGTGGTGACGAACTTTGTCGCGCCCTGGACTGTGTCGCCCTTGATGGCTTCCTCAGCCTCAGCGACAAGGTAGACGACCTTTGACGGGATCTGGATGTCCAGGATCTCATCATTGTAGACGGTGCATCTGTATGTCTCTCCGTCCTTCATCAGGAGCTCATAACCCTCGAAGTTGGCCATGGGGACCTCGAACTGGTCATATGTGTCGACGTTCATCATGTGGAAGTTCTCGCCGTCGTTGTACATGTACTGGTAGTCCATCATCTCAACGTTGATGTCCTCGACTGTATCCTGGCTCTTGATTGTCTCCTGGAGAACCTGTCCGGTTGTGGGGCTCTTGAGCTTGAGTCTGACGAATGCGGATCCCTTTCCGGGATTGACGAATTCACGCTCGACGCAGATGAACGGAGCGCCCTTGATGAGCAGTGCTGTACCTTTGTCGATCTGTCCAGCTTTAATCATAATGAATCACCTCTTATTCAATTCACAGTATCAAATATATATAGCGGAGGCTATCTTATCACTAAGTGGGCCGTTTGTGCAAGAGAGCCCTACAGCATGCGGGAGAATGGGAACAGCAGAACATCGTCAATGTCCCTGGCACCTGTCTCCACCATCAGGAGGCGGTCCAGCCCTATGGCCACTCCTGAGCACTTCGGAAGGTTGCCAAGGACCTCGCAGAATGAGTCATCGATGTCAGGGATGGTCTTTCCGTTTCCGCTTCTGAGCGCCAGGAGCTTCTGGTACTCGGACCTGTAGTAGTCCTGTGCGGTCTGAGCGTCTGTCTCCTCCAGATAGCAGTTGGCGATCTCAGTGCCGTTGATGTACAGCTCCCAGCGCCTCCTGTAGTTGCCCTCCGCCTTCGCAAGACACTCGATCTGCCTTGGGTAGTCCACGAGGCAGACGGGGTGGTCCTTGGATATGGAAGTCTCCACGAAGTTGATGAATATGCGGTTGAAGGTGTCATCCCAGGGCTCCGGACCTGGAACTAGAAGCCCAAGCTTCTCGGCGGCCGCCCTGAGGTCCCTGGGATTCTGAAGCTCATCCAGGTCCACTCCGGCATAACGCCTTGTTGCCTCACGCACGCTCAGTATCTCAAAGTCCGCGAGAACGCTATCAGGACAGCTTTCAAGTGCGGTGCTGCGTATCATGTCCTGCGTCAGCGCGATTGAGTCCCTCTCGTCAAAGTCCACTGTGTAGTACTCCAGCATGGTGAACTCGGGATTGTGTATGTCTCCCAGCTGCTCACAGTTTCGGAAGCACTTTGAGATCTCGAACAGCGAGCCGCTTCCCCGGGCTAGAAGCTTCTTGATGAAGATCTCTGGGGACGGGATCATGTACATCTCACGGCTTCCGGAGAACTCATTGATGAACTGGGTGCCGAAGTTGTCTATTGTGGCCTCCGGAATCAGGTCCGGAGAGAGGGTCGGGGTCTCCACCTCGAGATAACCCCTGTCTGAGAAATACTGCCTTATGTTCGAATACAGGCGGCTTCTTGCCTGTGCTGCCTTGAAGTCCATGCATCCATGATATAGCTTTGGCCTGACATTGAAAAGCTTGCTTTATGAATGTATAATTTCGACCATGAATTCCTACAACACCGAAGATGCCGTTTTCGCATTGGCAACCGCCTGGGCAAAGAGCGCCATAGCGGTTGTGCGAGTCAGCGGAGAAGGCTGCATCAGGACACTCTCAAAGGCCGTGAAAGGAAGGCTGGACATAAACAGCCTGCCGGGTAACAGCGCGCATTACTGTACCCTGGTCAATCCGTCAGACGGCAGGATCGTGGATGATGTTGTACTGACCTTGTACCGTGACGGTCACGGCTACACGGGAGAAGAGGCCCTGGAGATATCATGCCATGGCGGTCTTCAGGTAATCAGGTCTGTCCTGGAGCTGATGGCGAATCTGGGATTCAGGCAGGCCCTTCCCGGGGAGTTCACATTAAGGGCATTTCTGCACGGCAAGATGGACCTCACCCGTGCCGAGGCTGTTAATGAGCTTATCAACGCACAGGGAAGAACAGGCCGTGCAATGGCCTTGAATAGGCTTAACGGTGCACTTTTTAAGCGTATCAGTGCAATAAAAGCAATCATTGTTGATATTATGAGTACTGTAGAGGTACAGCTGGACTACTCGGACGATGAGATCGGAGAGGATCTCACGTTTCCCATGGCCAAGCTGGACAATGCAATCAGTTCTCTTAATGCCATAGCAGACTCCTTCAGTACGGGACGCCTTTATTCACAGGGTGCGCGCATAGTGCTTGCAGGTCCGTCGAATGCCGGAAAGAGCTCACTCTTCAATTACTTTCTGAAAGAGGACAGGTCGATTGTGAGTGAGCAGAAGGGGACAACCAGGGATTTCATCGAGGCAATGTGTGAGATCCGCGGCATTCCTGTGCGCCTTTATGACACCGCTGGTTTCAGGGATCTCTCGGAAAGCGAGATAGAGGAAGAGGGAATCAGACGGTCAAGGAGCCTGCTTGAGGCTGCCGACATAATCATCTACCTTGTGGACTCAACGGACACCTCGTCCATTGACAGCTCGGTTGTCTCGGACCCCAGATGCATCGCGGTCCTGAACAAGGCGGACCTGAGGGAGCTTCACAAGGACGGCTATCTGAATCTGTCGGTGGCCACCGGGCTTGGCTTTGAGAGGCTGTGCGATGAGATCGCGTCAAGGCTCACTTCCGATGTCTCCACATCGGATGAGAGCGCCCTTGTGATTGAGAGCGAGAGGCAGAAGGAGAACCTGCTTCGTGCCGTGCATGCGCTTGATGCGGCAAGATCTGCCGTTTTATCTGATCTTCCGCTTGATATTGTCTCGATGGACATCCAGGAGGCCCTTGAGGCACTTGGGGAGCTGACCGGCGAGGTCACCACTGACGATATCCTTGACAGGATATTCGGTTCGTTTTGTGTGGGAAAGTGATATGGATTACGATGTGATAGTCATAGGCGGCGGTCATGCGGGCATTGAGGCATGTCTTGCAAGCGCAAGAATCGGCTTCAGGACGCTTCTGATCACCCAGAGCCTTGATGCCATAGGCCGTCTGTCCTGCAACCCTGCGGTAGGAGGACTTGCAAAGGGGAACCTTGTAAGGGAGACTGACGCACTTGGCGGCCAGATGGGGCTTCTCATAGATGCCACAATGATACAGTTCCGCATCCTCAACCGCAGGCGCGGTCCCGCGGTGCAGGCTCCGCGTGCCCAGGCTGACAAGTTCTCTTACTCACGCCTTGCAAAGGAGACGTTGGAGAAGCAGAGCGGCCTTGAGCTTTTCATGGACACTGTCATTGACATCCTCACCGATTCATCCGGCCATAAGGCATGCGGTGTTCTGACTCAGAGGGGAATCAAATTCACGTCAAGGGCCGTTGTGCTTACCACCGGAACCTTTATGGAAGGGCGCATCTTCATCGGTGAGTATGACCACAGCGCAGGAAGACTCGGGGAAGAGGCTGCGATAGGGCTTGGGACTGCGCTCAGGCAGAAGGGCTTTACAGTGGGCCGCCTCAAGACAGGAACCCCCGCAAGGGTCCGCATGTCCAGCCTCCATACAGACAGGATGGAGCGTCAGGACGGAGACGAGGAGATTGTCCCGTTCAGCTTCATGCATGAGAAGATCGACCGCCCCATGGTTCCGTGCTGGATAACATACACCAACGAGAGGACACATGAGATAATCAGGTCCAACATGCACAGGTCCCCGCTTTACGGCGGGAAGATCGTGGGCAAGGGACCCAGGTACTGCCCGTCCATAGAGGATAAGGTTGTCAGGTTTCCCGAGCGTCCCAGACATCAGGTCTTTGTCGAGCCTGAGGGGATAGGGACGGAGGAGATGTACCTCAACGGGCTGTCCACATCGCTGCCCGAGGATGTCCAGCAGGATTTCATCCACTCGATCGATGGTCTTGAGGATGCGGTTGTGATGCGCCCCGCCTATGCCGTTGAGTACGATTACCTTGATCCGATCCAGCTCAAGCCTTCCCTGGAGTCAAAGGTCATGGAGAACCTCTTCGTGGCCGGACAGACAAACGGCACAAGCGGCTATGAGGAGGCTGCCTGCCAGGGCCTGATGGCCGGAATCAACGCCTGCCAGAAGCTCAAGGGAGACAAGCCCCTGGTCCTGAAGAGGACCGAGGCCTACATAGGCGTCCTGATTGACGACCTTGTGACGATGGGCACAAAGGAGCCTTACAGGATGTTCACCAGCCGCGCGGAGTACAGGCTGAATCTCCGGCATGACACCGCGGACGAGCGTCTGACAAGGACAGGCTATTCAGTCGGACTTGCATCCGAGGAGAGACTTGCGGCACTGAAAAAGAAGACGGAGGACATCGAGAGCCTCCAGGAGCTCCTGCATCACCGTGGCTATCAGGGAAAGAATGCCCTTGAGGCACTTAAGAGACCTGAGGTCACGATGGATGAGCTTGCCCGTGACATTCCGGAGATAACGATTTATCCCAAGGGCACAAGGCTCCAGCTGGAGCTCAAGGTCAAGTATGAGGGCTATATCAGCAGACAGGACCGTCAGGTGGACAGGTTCACCAAGCTTGAGGGCATCAGGATCCCGGAGGATTTTGATTACGATGCCGTTGACGGGATCAGCTCGGAGTCCCGCGAGAAGCTGAAGGCAGTCAGGCCTGAGTCCATAGGCCAGGCCTCCAGGATCAGCGGAGTCAGGACAAGTGACATAACGGTCCTTCTTGTCTATCTGCGTAAGTAGGAAGGTGGATGATGGAAAGCAAGCTGGTCGCACTTCTTGAGAAGGGAATCTCGGAGATAGATGAAAGCCTTATTGGCGGAAAGATATGCCAGAGCCTGATTCGCCTCTATGATGAGATAAGCCTCTTCAACCCGATGTACGGTCTGGTCAACGCATCCGGGGAGGACCTTGTTGTGAGGCACATCCTCGACTGCCTTGCACCGTTTGCCATGATGAAGTCGGACAAAGGCGTCAGGATGGCTGATCTCGGATCCGGCTCCGGTCTTCCCGGACTTGTGCTTGCCAGTGCCTTCGAGGACCGCAGCTTCTTCCTGGTTGAGAGGATGGGAAGACGCGCGGGTTTTTTGCGCAACACCATTGCGGTTCTTGGAATGAGCGGCAGGGTCAATGTCATACAGAAAGACCTTTCGGAGGTCCGTGACACCTTTGACATGGTAACTTTCAGGGCATTTCGACAGCTTAAGGACATCGTATCAGATCTTGACCGCATCCTTGCCCCTGGCGGAAGGATCTACTCCTACAAGAGCAGTGAGGAGAATATCCGGGAGGAGCTTGAGGTCCTTCAGTCATATTCAGCCTGCAGGTTTGAGCATGACATCGTAGACTACAGGGTCCCGATGCTTGATGCAACAAGAAGGATGTTTATTCTTTCAAAGCCATAATGACATTCATACATTAAAATGTTATCATTATTGCATGCCGAAGAGACACAAAGCCAATGCAGTAATGACACTGATTTCCGCAATCATCCTGGTTGCGGTGGCTCTTGTGTGCGCTTTTCCTCTGATCGGGCTGCAGGAAGGCTCCTTCCTCTATGCCGTTCTGAATCCCGCGCATGATTTTCTGGACAGGTCCTTCAATTTCTTCGCATCATCCGGCCTGAGCCGATTCGGCCTGATCCCTCTGGTTCTGCTGTGTGCCCTGAACCTTGTCATGGCACTGATGGGATCCGGCATACTGCAGTTTCTGCTCAGGACAATCGCATTCTATTCGCTTTATCTTCTGAGTGCCTTCATCCAGGGCGGAGGTGAGGCTTTCCCGGTTCTGGGCATGCTTCCGAAGCTCTATCCGCTAATTGCCACCGCAACGCTGATCCTCAGCATTCTCCTCCTGGTACTGATCCTCAAGGTCAAGCACAGGGCAAGAAAACCTCAGGCAGAGGATTCCGCACCTGTGGTCCGTTCCTACGATGATGCTCCTGCCGCGCAGCCTGAGTCTCCATCAGAATCCCAGTTCAAGGTCATTGACCAGAAAGAGGAGAAGGAGGAACAGGAGGAGGCTCCGGTACAACAGGTGAAGGTTGACCCTGCCTCATACAAGAAGGCTGTGGGAAGCCTGACAGAGGTCCATATCCCTGAGTTCCAGACATTCCCCAACTATGACCTCACGGCTTCTGTCTCATCAGTTGACCGCGGTATGTTCGACGTCGCTGAGAGAGAGGCGCGCATCCGCTATGAGGAGCAGAAGAAGCGCGAGGCGGAGATCGAGCGCCAGCGTCAGGAGGAGGAGAGGCGCAGGAGGATCGCAGAGCAGGAGGAGCGTGAGCGCCTTGAGGCCGAGGAGAACCGCAAGCGTCTTCAGAACATGTTCAAGCCCCGCAACCTCATGAGACGCCTCAATGAGGATGCGGAGGCTGCAAAGAGCTTCCCGACCTTCAGTGCAGATTTCCAGAACATCGATTTCGGTATCTCCGAGAAAAAGCCCGAGCCTGAGCCTGTGGCATTTGAGCCTGCACCGGCGCCTGCAGTGGAGCCCATGAGGCCGGTAGCGCCTCCGTTTGTCCCGCATGACCGCGCCCAGGACATCCCCGTTGCACAGAGAATGAGCCCCTACGCATTTGCTTCCCAGACTGCAGAGGAAGAGCCTGCAGTTCAGTCATCCTCAGTGTTCAAGGAGGCCACCGCGCAGGCTGAGCTTGATGCGGAGCTGGTGATGAGAAAGCGTCAGGCTGAGCTTGAGAGAAAGCATATTGAGGAGATGCAGCAGCTTGAGCAGCAGCGGCGTGAGGCCGAGGAGGCCGCCCGCAAGGCTGAGGAGCAGCTTGCAGCAGCCAGGGCAGAGATACAGAGACAGCAGGAGGAGGCGGCAGCCGCAAAGGCCGCGGCGTCTTCCGTGTCCGCCTTCAGGAGCGCGCCTGCGGTCAGGGTCCAGCCGGAGCCTGAACCGGAGCCGGAGCCAGAGGAAGAGGAGGAAGACGGAATCTCCGATGCCGATATGGCCGCCAACGATGCAAAGGAGAAGAGCAAGGGTCCTGATGTGGACTATGTGTCCGGTGTCGCAGGCCTGAAGAGCTCCCTTGCAGGCAACTCTTATCTTCTGGACAAGCAGAAGTTCGACTACAAGTTCCCGCCGGAGTCCATTCTCAAGCATTATCCGATCAGCGCCAAGATCTATGAGGATCCGGAGAACGATCCTGACGGACAGACAATTGTCGAGACCTTCAGGCAGTTCAGGATCGAGACAAGCATCATAGGCGTACAGCACGGACCTACGTTCACCCTTTACGAGCTGAGCCTGGCAAAGGGAATCAAGGTCTCGTCGGTCCTGGCATACTCTGAGAACATCGCCATGGAGCTTTCCGTCGAGGATGTCAGAATCCTGGCCCCGATCCCCGGAAAGCCTGCAATCGGAGTCGAGGTCCCGAACAAGAAGCGTGACACAATCGGCTTTGATGTCATGATGCCTGCCCTGAAGGCCAAGTACTACAAGATTCCCATGGTCCTGGGACAGACGATCACCGGAGACTCGATTGTCATTGATGTGGCAAAGACACCGCACCTCCTGGTGGCCGGTACCACAGGATCCGGAAAATCGGTTTGTATCAACGGCCTCATCTGCTCGGTCCTCTACACCAAGACACCCAAGGATGTCAGGATGATCCTTGTGGACCCGAAGATGGTCGAGCTCTCACTGTACAACGGCATCCCGCACCTGCTGACTCCGGTGATCACAGACGCCAAGAAGGCCCTGAAGGCCATGAACTTCGTCGTGGAAGAGATGGAGCGCCGTATGGCACTGTTCTCAAGCATCGGTGCCAAGAAGATCGAGGAATACAACGAGAAGATAGTGGAGAAGGGCCTTGCCCGCGTCAAGCTCCCGTACATCATGGTCATAATCGATGAGTTCGCTGACCTGATGCTTGCAGTGGGAAAGGAGCTTGAGACATCGATCAAGAGAATAACCGCAGTCGCAAGATTCTGCGGAATCCACCTGATACTGGCCACGCAGAGACCGTCTGCGGATGTCATCACCGGAATAATCAAGAGCAACATCCCGACACAGATCGCGTTTGCCGTATCCAACTCGACGAACAGCAGGATCATCATCGATCAGGTTGGAGCCGAGAAGCTTCTTGGCCGCGGAGACATGCTCTACAACAATCCGGAGTCCAGGCAGCCTGTCAGAATCCAGGGTGCCTTCATTGACTCCGAGATCGAGGAGATCGTCAGTTTCGTAAAGACTCAGGGTGAACCTGACTACATAGATGAATCGTACTTCGAGGACGATGACGAGGATGAGGAAGAGGAGGATGAGGAGACCTCTGGCGGAGGCGGCTCCGAGGATCTCTTCAGCAGGGCATGGAAGATTGTCACCGACAGAGGTGAGGCTTCCGCCTCCTACCTGCAGCGTAAGCTGGGAATCGGCTACAACAGGGCCGCGAACCTCATTGAGCAGATGGAGGAGGCCGGCTATATCGGACCTGCCCGCGGCTCAAAACCCCGTGAGATCCTCAAGTTCTACGGTTCAGAATAAGGAAGATGCTTCGGATCAATTCCTGCGTCGCATCGCTCGGACCGTGCTTCTTGGACTTGAACCCGAATCGTAAATGAATTAGGAAGATATGTTATTTAGTGAATTGAATTTACATCAGCAGGTGCTTGACGGCACCATTGCTGCAGGATTCGAGTCCTGCATGCCTGTTCAGGAGAAGGTACTTCCGGTCAGCATCGAGGGCTCGGACGTCATGGTCCAGTCAAAGACCGGAAGCGGCAAGACCGCAGTCTATGTCATCACATTTCTGGAGAAATACCTCAGGAACAAGGAGAAGGGGATCAACTCCTCCTGTCTCATAATCGCTCCCACCAGGGAGCTTGCGCAGCAGATATCTGACGATGCCATGATCCTGTGCTCCAAGGTGGAGGGCTTCCACATCGGGGTCTTCTATGGCGGAGTGGGCTATGAGCACCAGAGAAAGCTGCTTCAGATGGGATGTGACATCTATGTCGGAACTCCGGGCCGCCTCCTTGAGTTCATGGAGCACAAGGAGCTGGATGCAAAGCGCATCGACACCTTTGTCATTGACGAGGCCGACCGCATGTTCGACATGGGCTTCTATCCAGATGTCAAGAAGATGTTCCGCTTTTTGCCTGACAAGAGCATAAGGCAGACCCTGCTTTTCTCCGCCACGCTTGAGATGCGCATCCGCAACCTCGCATGGGAGTTCATGAACGACCCTGCCGAGATCGACCTTGAGCCGGACAAGATAACTGTCGAGAGCATAACCCAGGAGCTTTACCATGTGGCGAAGTCCGAGAAGTTCATGCTGCTCCTGCAGCTTCTTGCCGCAGACACCCCTGAGTCCGCCCTGCTTTTCACGAACAGCAGGCACATGGCGGAGGAGCTCTGCGCAAGGCTCAGGCTCAACGGCTATAACGCGGACTACCTCACCGGAGACCTCCCGCAGGCCCAGAGGCAGAAGGCCCTGGACAAGCTCAAGGAGGGCAAGACCAGCTTCCTGGTGGCCACTGATGTGGCAGCCCGCGGACTTCAGATCGATGACCTTCCGCTGGTGGTCAACTACGACATTCCGGAGGATTATGAGAACTACGTCCACAGGATCGGAAGGACGGCACGTGCCGGAAAGAGCGGAAAGTCCATCACCCTTGCAGACGAGGAGTTCGTCTACGGTCTTGAGGCCATTGAGAAGTACATCAAGATGAAGATCCCCGTGATCTGGCCGGACAACCTGCCGGAGGTGGAGGATCTCTCACTGGGCAAGAGCTGGAGGATCAGACCTGAGCGCCAGCAGCCTGCGGGCGGACAGCACAAAAAGGGCCAGCAGAAGAAAAAGCAGCCGCAGAAGCCTCAGAATGCCGACAGGCAGAACCAGGCTAAGCCTGCTCCTTCAAGGAAGACAAACTCCTCAAAGGGCGGCTCAAAGTACTCATCCGACAGGACCAACACCAAGAGCCTCGGCGCCATGACCGAGAAGGAGAGGATGGACTACTACCGCAAGAAGTACGGTTTCGAGCCCAAGAAGAAAGAGGAGCAGCCACAGGCCGCAAAGCCTGCCAAGGCAGCAAAGCCGGCTGAGAATGTCCAGAAAGAGGAGCCGAAGAAGAAGGGCTTCTTCAGAAGGATTTTCGGTAAGCGCAAATGAACAAGATCAGAAGGTTCTTCTCATACTACAGACCCTACAAGTCCCTGTTCTGGCTTGACATGTCGGCGGCCATACTGAGCTCGCTTCTTGCGATTTTCTTCCCTGCACTGACCAGGGAGCTCCTCAGGACCTGGATCCCTGATCAGGTCTGGGGCAGCATGATAGTGTGCTTTGTGGCCATGTTCGTCATCTATGCCGTCCAGGCCTGCTTCACATACATCAGGATCCGCTGGGGACATGTGCTGGGCGTCTATGTCGAGAACGACATGAGAAGAGACCTCTTCGGGCACCTCCAGCAGCTTAGCTTCGGTTACTACGACCACACCAAGACAGGACATCTGATGAGCAGGATGACAAACGACCTCTTCCAGATAGCGGAGGTTGCCCATCACTGCCCGGAGGACAGCCTGATCTCATTCGCCACAATCATCGGCGCATATGTGGTGATGTTCAGCTACAGTGCCCCCATGGCTCTGATCTCACTGATTCCTTTCCCGTTCCTTGTTGCCTGGGGCATTGTTTTCGGACGCAGGCAGAAGCGCGTGGCAAGGGAGGTCCGCTCCCATGTGGCGGATGTGAACTCCAACGTGGAGAACTCTGTACAGGGCATACGTGAGGTGAAGTCCTTCACGAGTGAGAAATTCCAGAGCGGTCTCTTTGACAGCTCAAACAATGACCTGAAGGAGAGCAGGAAGAAGCAGTACTCTGTCATGGCATCTTACCAGACCGGTATGGGATGGCTGAGGAACATGTACTACTTCACGACCGTCGTAGGCGGTGCGCTTCTGATCTACAGGGGGGTCATCCACTCCTATGACCTTGTGGCCTTCCTTCTCTATGTGAGTGTGGTCCTTGAGCCTATTGACAGGCTGATCAACTTCGTCGAGCAGCTCAGCCAGGGCATTGCGGCATTCGAGAGGTTCACCGAGGTCATGGATGTTGAGCCCTCCATCAAGGACAGCCCTGAGGCAAAGGACCTTGTGGTCACAAACGGCGACATCTCATATAAGAACGTCAGGTTCACCTATGACACGAAGGACGGCGAGGTCATCGGAGACATCAGTTTTGACATCAAGGGCGGAACCACCGTGGCCATAGTGGGAGACTCCGGAGCAGGAAAGACAACCACCGCATCCCTTCTTCCCAGGTTCTATGAGATTGACAGCGGGTCCATCACAATTGACGGACAGGACATACGCAGCGTCACGCAGAGATCCCTGCGCAAGAACATCGGCTTTGTCCAGCAGAACGTGTTCCTCTTTGACGCCGATATCCGCGAGAACCTTCGTTACGGAAATCCCGATGCAACGGACGAGCAGATGTACCAGGCCCTTGATGCGGCGAATCTCGGGGATTTTGTCAGGTCCCTTCCTGACGGGCTCTCCACCCAGGTGGGCGAGCACGGCACAAGGCTCTCCGGCGGTCAGAAGCAGCGCATCTCGATCGCGCGTGTGTTTTTGAAGAATCCGCCGATCCTGATATTCGATGAGGCGACATCGTCTTTGGACAACGAGAGCGAGCATCTGATCCAGGATGCCTTTGACAGGCTCTCTGTAGGAAGGACATCGATAGTGATAGCTCACCGCCTGACAACAATCCGCGGTGCGGACAACATAATAGTTCTTGAAAACGGCAAGGTGATAGAGACGGGCACCCATGAGAAGCTCCTGTCCGGCGGAGGTCATTATGCAAGACTCTACCGCAGGGATTTCGACTGAGCGCTGATACGGAGGAAAGAATGGTCTACGTTCTGTGGGGCTTGATAATAATAATGGCAATGACCGCCGTGGCGATGTTCACGGGGATTATCCCGGCACTGATCCTGAGGCTTTTCGGCATGCGAAAGCTTGCCGACAGGCTTGTCTTCTGGCATGCTGCCGTGATCTCGAACACGGGATTGTGGATTGCGGGCATCCGTGTCCACATGTCCGGTGACATAGCTTCAATCAGAAAGCGCGTCAACAAAGGTGAGGGCTTCTGCTTTGTCTCCAACCACACCAGCATACTTGATGTGGTGCTGATGCTCGGACGCCTGAAGGCCAGAGCGGGCTTTGTGGCAAAGAGGGAGCTTCTTTTTGCTCCGCTTATCAACGTCATGATCGCCATGACACACTCTGTGTTCATCAACCGCAAGAGCCTGAGAAAGAGCGTCGATGCCGTCAACAAGGCAACCGGGAACATCAGAAAGGGCCACTCGATGATCATCTTCCCTGAGGGAACCAGAAGCAAGACCGGAGAGATAGGCACATTCAAGCACGGCTCATTCAGGATGGCCACGGAAAGCGGAGCCTATGTCGTTCCGGTCACTGTCAAGGGCCTGAGGGACTCGTTCGAGGACAGAAAGCATGTATTTCAGAGAAGGGACTGCTTCCTTCATGTCGGTGATCCTGTGAAGGCTCCGGATCCCAAGGACAGGGAGGCTGTCTCGGCCTTTGTCAGCTCCGTTGAGAAAGAGATCAAGGACAGATACGCGGCCCTGTGAGGAATTGAGATGGAAGAAGTCAGAAAGACAATACAGGCTGAGAACAAGCTCGGGATAATGCCGGTTGGAAAACTGCTGGTGGTCATGTCTGTGCCCACCATGTTCTCCATGCTTATCCAGGCCATGTACAACATTGTGGACAGCATCTTCGTGTCCCATTACAGCGAGAAAGCCCTCACTGCGGTATCACTGGCGTTCCCGATGCAGATGCTGATGTTCTCGTTCGCAATCGGAACAAGCGTGGGTGTCTGCTCAGTCATCTCCAGGCGACTGGGGGAACGCCGTCTTGAAGAGGCCCAGAAGGCCGCACAGACAGGATACACCATCGAGCTCATGCTGATGGTGGCCTTTGTTCTGATAGGAGCCTTCCTGTCAAAGCCTTTCATCAGGCTTTATACGTCAGATGCCGAGCTGATCTCAATGACAAGCGTTTATCTGCAGATCTGCATGATGCTTTCAATAGGCTCATTCGTGAATGTCTTCTGCGAGAAGGCACTTCAGTCTACAGGTGATACAATCCACCCCATGATCATCCAGGCAAGCGGCGCCATCTTCAACGTGATATTTGACCCGATCCTGATCTTCGGATATCTGGGATTCCCGGCCATGGGTGTTGCAGGCGCCGCCTATGCCACGGTTGCCGGGCAGATCTTCGCCATGATCCTGGGGATTGTGTTCCTCAAGCGCAACAGGCACCTGAGCGTGAGGCTCCTCAGGCCAAGGCTCTACAAGGACAGCGCCAAGGACATAATCAAGGTAGGTCTCCCGGCTGTGATAATGCAGGGAATAGGCACGATAATGACAAGTCTGATGAATGCGATCCTCATCACATTCGATGTCCTTGCCACCACGGTCTTCGGTGTCTATTTCAAGCTCCAGTCCTTTGTCTTCATGCCGATCTTCGGAATGAACAGCGGTCTCATGCCGATTCTGGGATACAACTACGGCGCAAAGAACAAGCCAAGGATGATGAGGGCCCTGAAGCTCGGAATTGTGTTCGCATTCATCTTCATGAGCCTCGGCACCCTGGTGTTCAACCTGCTCCCGGATGCGCTTCTCGGGCTTTTCAATGCCTCTGACTCACTCAAGTCCCTTGGTGAGGTTGCCCTGAGGCTCATAAGTCTCTCATTCCCGCTTGCGGCGATCTCCATCATCCTGGGAGCCTTGTTCCAGGCAATGGGCGATGGCTTCTACAGCATGGTTGTCTCTGTTGTAAGACAGCTTTTCATACTGATTCCGTGCGCCTGGCTCTTCGGCAGGCTTTTCGGCCTCAATGCCGTCTGGTTCTCTTTCCTGACAGCCGAGGTCTTCGCGCTTGTTCTCTCCCTGTTCTTCTTCCGGAAGGAACTGAGGAAACTTGATTTCTGAGGATTTTGCCATGTTCATCATAGTTCACACCGAAACCTGTACCGCAATCGCCGGAAAAATCTCAGATAGGCTCGAGGACACAAGACTTGTACCTGTGTCAGAGGCTCTCTCTGATCCGGAGATCCTTGGTGACTTCGACAATCTGGGCCTTGTCTTCGAGAAAGACGGCAAGGAGACCCCTGAGCCTATGCGCTCCTTCATCAAGACTGTCCTGGGCTCCTATGACCTGAGCTCCCTGGAGTACATGTTCAGCGCCTGTGTCTGTGACGGAAGTCCCGCCCATGCCCTGAAGATCGTGGAGAAGCTTTGCTCTAGGGTGGGCTGCGCGCCAAGCCTCAGCATTACTGTCTCCCCGAATGCCGGATCTGAGGAACTTGACGCCATTGCCGACAGGATAAAGAGCGGAAGCATCCAGCTGGCAAAGGGCTCCCTGGGGACCATGTGGTACATGAAGGCCCATGGGATAAAGCGATGAAAGACCAGAAGATCCGAAGACCGATGTACTCAAAGGAGGGGATGGGAAGACTCGTCAGATGGTTCTTCGGCCTTCCTTTGATCTTCATTATCTACGTCATCCTCAGCATGGTCATGCCCCACGGTCAGGCAGACCAGCGCATCATGATCCTGTTCAACATCATCAGCTACATCGCATTCATCGCAGTCACCGTGGTGGTTGTGGTGAGATTCCTTAAGTTCCCGTTCATGAAGATGATCAGCGAAAGCACGGTTGTGCGCGTCAAACCGATGCTGATAGGTTTCTGCGCCATGTTCGTCCTTGGGGCGGGCAGCACGTTCATCTGGAAGGCCATCTCTCCGGGAAACTTCACATACAGCCTTAAGAGCGGATGGCCGCTGGACTTTCTTCTCTCATTCATTCTTGTGGCCCTTGCCGCATTCATGGAGGAGATCATCTGCCGCTCCTATGTGGCATACTTCGTGACCGATGACCTTGAGACCAGGCCCAAACAGAAGCTCTACTACTGTCTTGCATCGGCAGTCGTGTTCACCATATTCCACTTTCAGAACCCGGAGGTCCACGGGTCTCAGGCGGTCTATGCCATGGTTTTCTACTTCATAATGGGCTTCTCTCTGATGGCGGTGACCCTCCGCACACGCGGCATAGAGGCTGCCATAGGGATTCATCTGGCCAACAACCTTGTTAACGCATGGCTTTTCACTTACAAGGATGCTGCCCTGATCACAAATGCGGTCTACACCCACAGCAACAATATCGGCCCATGGATGCTGGTCCAGACTGTTTTCTGTGTTGTTCTGAGCTGTATCGCCGTGATTCTCTCTTCCGAAAAACCTGCCGCCAAGCTATAATCTGAACATGCCAGCACAGAAGAAACCGTCAATAAAATCGGACATCAAGCGCACAGTCAAAAGCTCTGTCAGAAAATCAGCCAAGAAGCACCCTGTAATATGGATCCTGATAATCCTTGCCATTGTCATCACGGTCTTCATCATCACACCGGTTGAGAACCCGATCAAGGTCAGCCTTGTGTTCGACTCTGTCTCCGAGCAGCTGGCCATCCCGGAACACGGCAAGGATGACATCATTGTCCAGCACACAGGCTATACGCTCTGCTACGACGAGGAGCATGAGCAGCCGCGCTGGGTGGCATATCTTCTCACTGCTGATGAGGTCTTCTCCGATGAGTCCTCACGTGGTGACAACTTCCGCGAGGACCCGTCAATCCCCACAGGCAGCGCCACACTCAATGACTACAAGGGCTCCGGCTATGACAGAGGCCACCTCATTCCGGCCGCAGACCAGAAATGGTCGGCCGCCGCAATGGATGACTCGTTCTTCCTGTCCAACATGAGTCCTCAGACCCATGCCTTCAATGCCGGCATCTGGAGCGATCTCGAGTCAGCGGTCAGGACGATGGCCGCCCAGAACCAGGAGATCTGCGTCGTGACCGGTCCCGTCCTGACAGACGGCCCGTACAAGACCATTGGCTCAAGCAAGGTCTCGGTCCCGAACTTCTACTACAAGGTGATCCTTGACTACTACGGCAACGACAAGAAGGCCATAGGCTTTGTCCTGTCACAGGATGACAAGGGAAAGCTCTCAGGCTTTGCTGTCACCGTTGACGATGTCGAGAAGCTCACAGGAATAAACTTCTTCCCGCTTCTTTCGGATTCCGAGGCAAAGGAGCTTGAGGGCGCATTTGATGCAAGCCTCTGGGACCTCAGTGAGTTCAACAGGTCCACCACCGCTAAAAAGTACGGCTACGACCTCAGCGGCGCAGGTTACAGCGGCGGCAGCGCCGCGGTCTCTGAGGCAAAGCCCGAGGGTGTCTGGCAGAGCATCCAGTATTTCCTTTACACGAATCTCGGTCCCACCAAACGCAAGATCATTGATTTCTTCGATGACCTCTTTGACGTTGTTGAAAAGAAAGATGAAAAGCTATAAGATAGTCCAAGTCGTGCGGCATTAGCACATCGGTAGTGCACGAGCTTCCCAAGCTTGTGAGGCGGGTCCGACTCCCGTATGCCGCTAAGAAAGGGGGTGTTTAGAAAGTCCGATATTCAGGACAGTCTGAGCACCCCTTCATTTTATCCAAAATATCCCAATAAGCTTAAAAAACCTATGCCCGGGGA
>CACZJR010000034.1 GCA_902781545.1 uncultured Spirochaetales bacterium
TGATAGGGAGCATATTCCGCGGACTCGGTGATTCCAAGACCCCGCTGATCACCGTTATCATCGCATGCCTCTGCAACATAGCCGGAGACCTTCTTCTGGTCGCCGTTTTCAAAATGGGAACTGAAGGGGCGGCAATCGCCACGGTCTTTGCCCAGTTTGTCAGTGTCATCATCTCACTGCTGCTCATAAAGAGAAATCACCTGCCTTTCTCTTTCAGCCGCAGATCCATAAGGTGGGATGTGAAATACATAAGAAGAATCGTCAGGCTCGGTATTCCCATTGCGCTTCAGGACTTTCTGGTAGGAATCTCATTTCTGGTCCTGCTGGCCATTGTCAATTCGCTGGGTCTCACTGTGTCGGCCGGAGTCGGTGTGGCAGAGAAGGTCTGTGCCTTCATAATGCTTGTCCCGGCTGCGTTCATGCAGTCCATGTCTGCTTTCGTGGCCCAGAACCGCGGAGCAGGGAAGCCTGAAAGGGCAACCAAGGGTCTTTGGAGTGCCATTGCGGTCTCGACAGGTTTCGGGATTCTCATGTTTCTGATCACGTTCTTCCGCGGAGACATTCCGGCTTCAGTGTTCGCCAATGACACTGCCGTCATAGATGCCGCCGCCCAGTACCTGAAGGCCTACGGCATTGACTGTCTGCTGACATGCTTCCTGTTCTGCTTCATAGGTTTCTTCAACGGAATGGGTTATACGAGATTCGTCATGGTCCAGGGGATAATCGGGGCATTCTGCATCAGGATTCCGGTGGCTTTCTTCATGAGCAGGCAGGACCCGGTCTCACTTTTCCATGTGGGTCTGGCAACTCCTTGCTCTACTCTGGTCCAGATCATAATGTGCTTCATATGCTTTGCAATCTGGCAGAGAAGAAACGCAGAGAAGACTTGATTCAGAGGGACCTGAGGTATCAGACACGCTGGTATGTGTTGTCTCCATAGATAAGGGTGTCATCATCTTCCAGGCTGAAAGGCTTGGCCTTGGGGTATTTTCCTCCGAACGTGATCACAATCATCGAGCCGTCGACCTTCCACTGAGCCTTTGTGCTGTCTATCAGTTCGCCATCCAAGAATGTACTGATTTCCGCCCATCCGTCAGTCCCGAAGACCATCTGGTAGATGGTGTCCTCATTCACTGCTGTCTGCCATGTGCCCGCAAGTCTTCTCTCCATGGCCAGATCAGGGTTGCATGAGACCGCAAGGACAAGCAGTGCGGTCAGAAATAAAAACAATACTGATTTTCTCATGTGGCATTACTCTTCCTGGTGCCATTGTCTCACATAAGGCACAAGCAGGCAACATATTTGCGGCAGTTTGATTCTCCGATCGATTATTCCGCCGGAATAATCACCGTGTGAGCCGGCATGGTGCTGCTACTGCCTTCCGGAGTTCCGGGGGAAGTCTCTTCTGGAGGTGTGGCAATCTGGGATTCATTGTCCATGAATCTTGCGCAGTTTTCCCGGTCTCCACGGCAATGGTGCAGCAGGAAGCAGCTTCCGTTGTAATTCTCACACATGGTATCAAAGCTCGTTGTAGCACCTCACAATCCCGTCGATTGCCTCCGCATGCTCGAAATCCTTAGGATAGACAAGGTTCATCTCCCTGACCATGCTTATGTTCTCTATGTTCAGTATGGCAAGCTTGCCCTTGCGGACTTCATCAAGGCAGACGCTCTTAGCCAGGATCGATACCCCGAAGTCCCTCCTTATGAGGTCCTTGATGGTGGCTATGTTGTCTATCTCCAGGATTATGTTGAAATCGCTCAGTGACTTGCTTCTCTCCTTTAGGGCACTGGCAAATGTCTTCATGGTGTTCGAGTCCGGTAGCCTCATTATGAGGTTCTCCTCTTTCATCTCATCAAGTGTGACGGTGTTCTTGGATGCAAGGTGGTTGGAGGGGGAGGTGACAAGCACAAGGCTGTCTGTCCCCAGCATCACATTGTTCAGATCCGGGTCATTGTAGGATCCTTCCATGATGATGAAGTCAATCTCTCCGTTCTTCAGTTGCTTGTATAAGGACTTGGAGGTCCCTGATGTTATTCTGATTGAGACACCAGGGGTGCTCTTGTTAAGGTATTTGGCTATTGCATCCACTACAAGACTGCTTTCGACCGTATGGGTGATTCCGACACGCAGGGCTGTCGCGGAGAGTTTGTCAGAGGCCAGGGCCTGCTTGAGGGATTCGGCGATTGAATTCATCTGGGAGATGTATTTAATCACTATTGTGCCTTTCTCCGTCAGGTGGATGCCCGATGTGCCTCTTTCAAAGATCTTGAATCCCAGCTCTTCCTCCACTGCCTTGATGTGGTTGCTGATTGCCGGCTGTGAGATGCACAGCTCCTTTGCCGCCTTTGTGAAATTCTCATATTCAGCGACTTTCAATAAAGAGATTGCCTTCAGGTCAATGAATTCCATCTGTTGCCTCCACTTCGTAACAGCCTTTTGCCGAATTATATATCTTCCTGCTCTTGTTCTTTTTCAGATGCTTTGATGCAAATGTATAGAACAGTATAACGGAAACCGCTGAGCAGCTTATATCCGCGATTGGTGTTGCTGATACAGGCCCATAGAACGACATGAATCTGATGAGTATGAACATCAAGGGAATGTCCAGGATTCCCTTGCGCAGCAGTGCCAGCAGAAATGATTCTCCCCCGTGGCCTACTGCCTGGAAGAATGAGATGAAAGTATAGGCGAGTGCCGAGAACGGTGCTCCTATGCAGAGTATTCTCAGGAACAGCATGCCGTATCTCATTGCGGGATCATCCGCGTTGAGGAAAATGCCCACTACAGGCCTCGCGAAAATGAACATAAGAAGGGTCAGAAGACCGGCGACGGCAGTGGAGACAAAGCCCACGGTCAGGACAATGTTTCTTGTCTTGAGTCTCTTTCCCGCCGAATAGTTGTAGCCTAAAAGTGGAAGGGCCCCCTGTGTTATGCCCCTGACTATGGAATGAGAGAGCATGTTTGTCTTCTTGGCCACACCTATTCCTGCCTGGATTGCAGTTCCGAACGCGGAGAGAAGATTGTCCAGAATCGCATAGGACAGGTTCTCCGCAAATGTCATGACGCATGCCGGCAGTCCCGCATTCAGGACCTTTTGCGGAATCTCCCACCTGAATGACTCACGGGTCAGCCTCATGCTGATGGGAATGCCCTTGCGGCCCTGCAGGATCAGGAGAATGAGAAAGTACAGGAACGAGATTGCATTGGACAGCGCGGTTGCGATTGCGGCTCCCTGAACCTCATATCCTCTCGGAAGAATGACAAACATGAAGACCGGGTCCAGTACAATGTTCAGGACACCGCCCAGGATGACTCCCGCAGAGGCATGGACGGACATCCCTACGGACCGCACCAGATGTGACATGAGGACGCTCATGGATGTGAACAGCCCGCCAAGCACAATCGTTATCATTATGTACTGCTTGGACAGTTCATGTACCTCCGGGTTATAAGAGCTGCCCAGAAAGTCGACGAACGGATCTGCCAGCAGAAAGACCATCAGGGAATAGAGCAGGGCTGTTGCAAGGCAGCACCAGAATGAGAAGGCACTTGCATGCCTGGCCCTGTCATTGTTCATCTTGCCCAAAGCCCGAGATATGACGCTTGAGCCGCCTATGCCGAACAGGTTCGATATGGCGGTCAGGAACATGAACGCGGGCATGCATACGGTCACAGCAGTGATCTTGACGTTGCTGTCTGTCTTGCTTATGAAGAACGTGTCCGCCATGTTGTATATCACAAGTATTATCTGCCCTATCACCGTGGGTACGGCAAGTCTCATCAGGGCTGAGAATACAGGGGATTCCTCAAACAGTTTCTGCTTGTCTTCTGACTTGGACAAAATGGTGCTCCTATAATGTAACTCTATTCTAGATAAGAAGAAATTTAGGAGTCAAATCATTTGTTTTTATCGGGTTATAAGGTATTTTTATGAGTTTCAGCCCACAGTCCGTGCGGTTTTGGCCTTTGCCGTGGACTTTGTATCCGGTGCATCTTATGGCACCATAAGGGTTCGCAATGGAGGTCTCCGTAATCTATTGTTTATATTCATGAAACCATGTACGATGAACTGACATGAATAAGAGAGCAACTCGTCGAAATGCAATTGCTCACAACTATGATCGAGATAATTCCTACAATCGAACTGCAATTGATAAGGAATACACAGACAAGATAATCAAAGACATTAGTAATCTAGTGGAAAGTGTATTGAAAGAAGTTAATCGCAATACTATCCAGATACAGCAAACTGCCTGATAATAATCCTGCAAATTAACACTCTCCTAGTTTTAGGGTTTTTGATGGAGTCGGCAAAATAGTCAGCAACAGTTTGCCAAAATCGGGGAATTTCATACTTTTACCCGCTGACACACGGAAACATCGCGTGGTATAATCAAATGCAAAAGAAACAAAGGATTATTTCGGTGCTGAAGTGCAAAATAAGTCTTTGAGTCATCAAGGGATACAAGCCGATTGGATACTCTTAATCTGCAGGTCCAGGGTTCGATCCCCTGTCCGCTCAAACGACAAAGGCACCTTGAAAAAGGTGCTTTTTTTGTTTTGTGGCCAACACAATAAAGAAAAGCCACTCAGAGATGAGTGGCCTTAATCTTTTCATCAATGTCGCATTATTATTGAATTGACCCAAATGCCGCAACAGCCTCATCCACGGTCATGTTGCCTAATGCGACCTGCAGGCCTGCCTTGCTGACCTGTGATGCAGGTCTGTCCTCCAGACCGAGATCCGACTGGTTTATGAAACGCTTGTCATCCAGGTTCTGGAACGGTGCATACACACTGTCGAGTGACATCTCGACACACGGGGTCACCATTCTCTTTGCCTTGGCCATCAGGTTCAGCTCTCCTGTGCTTACCAGGAATCTCATGAACTCGTTCGCCATATCGAGATTCTTGCTGTTCTTATTCACACCGAAACCAACGGAGATGGAGTTGATGAAGTATCCGCCCTGATCTGTGGACGGGACCGGATGGAAGCTGTACTTGAACGGATGGGCTGTGAATGCCTCTGACTTGGCCTCTCTCTTCTCTGTTCCGGAGACAGTGTTGCCGGAAGCAAGCATCATCGGGACATCTCCCTCGAAGAACCTCAGGATGACGGCCTCATAGTTATTGGCGAGCTTTGCGCATTCCTCCAGATTGATGAAACCTTGGCTCATGAAATCCGCGGTCAGCTTCATGGCGTCACGCATGTATTCCCCGGCACCGGGTTTCATCCCGTTCAGGTCGTCCAACGCCTTCTGGTCTCCCATGATCTGAGCGCAGAAGTAGGGGTAGAATAGGGGATAGAGCAGATCGGAGCCGCGGCTGTAGCCCATGATCGGATTCTCATAGCCTGCTTTCTTCAATGCCTCGCATACGGAGATCAGCTCGCTGTATGTGCGCGGCACGGAGAGCTTCTCTTTCTCGAAGATCTCCTCATTGACCATCATGCCGTATGTTGTGGTGTAGACGGGCACGCTCAGGATGCTGCCGTTCTGCTCCTTCCTGAGCAGGGCGGACCTGATGCATGACAGGTCAATGCCAAGAGCTGGGTCTGCAAGGTTCTCGGATGCGGAGGCGATCTCCTTGCCGTCCACCCAGTCATACATGTACGGGTATGTGAAGAAAATGTCCGGAGCCTCGCTTCCCGCAAGTGCGGTGGAGAGGATCTTGCTGCCGCTCTTGCTGTATCCATCCATGTACACGTATGTCATCCTGACGTTCGGGTAGTATTGTTCGAAGCGGTTGAACTCTGCCTCTAAGGCCTCGAAATTGCTGTAATGTCCGGCAACGGAGACCGAACAGCTCGTATTCGTATCAAGCCTTGGGACGAATCCCTTTGCGCTTTCCTTTGTGTTTGACGCTCCCTTCTTGCTGCATGCCACAAGGCACAGTGACAGCATGACAAACAGAACAATAAGGGCAAATGCCGGTCCCTTTCTGCTCATTGTCTCTCCTCCTTGATTCTCTTTATCTCTTTTATCACGAGTTTCATGTCCACGGGTTTTGCTATGTGGCCGTTCATTCCGGCTGCCAGACATTCTGCGATGTTCTCGGAGAATGCGTCAGCCGTCATGGCGATAATCGGAATCCTGGACTGCCAGGGCTTATCCAGGCTGCGGATTCTCTTGGTTGCCTCAATGCCATTCATGACAGGCATCTGGATGTCCATGAAGACCAGATTGAACTCGCCTTCCTCCGAGCGTTCGATGCGTTCGACCGCGAGTTTGCCGTTCTCGGCCCTCTCAGTCTCCACACCATGCATCTGAAGCAGCATGGAGATGATCTCCCAGTTGATGTCGTTGTCCTCTGCGACAAGTATGCGGGCACCTGCTATATCTGCATCATCCTCCTGATCTGAGCGTGTGCTCTCGTTGCCCAGGATCTCATTTAGCTTAGCGAAGAGCGTAGACCGGAACAGTGGCTTGCTTATGAATCCGTTAACGCCTGCCTTCTCTGTGATTTCCTCCATATCAGACCAGTCGTAGGCGGAGATCAGAAGGATAGGCACATCATCGCCGACCTCGGCGCGGATTCTGCGTGCGACTTCAAGTCCGTCCATGTCCGGCATCTTCCAGTCAAGGATCACCACCCTGTAATCATGTTCCACTGTCACCTTGCCCACAGCCTCAGCTCCGCTTGTGGCAGTATCAACCTCAGCGCCTAGGGAACGCAGCGTATCACCTGCGGTCTCAAGGGTCACAGGATCATCATCAGCCAGCAGCACCCTCATCTGCGGGAGCCTCATCTCTTCCAACTGTTTTTCGGCGACTGGAAGCTCAAGTATCACGGTGAACGTGGTGCCTTTGCCCAGCTCGCTCTGACAGTCTATGCTTCCGTTCATCAGCTCGATCATCTGTTTGGTTATGGCAAGACCGAGTCCTGTGCCCTGGATGGTGTTAACGCGGCTGTCTGTCTGCCTGGAGAAGGGCTGGTACATCCTTGCCATGAATTCGGGAGACATTCCCATGCCTGTGTCAGAGACGATGTATGTCAGGCGGATTGTCTTCTCCGATGATCCTGCTTCCTCCCTCATCTCCACATTCACCTGACCGCCTGGCTCAGTGTACTTGATGGCATTGGACAGGATGTTTATGTAGATCTGGTTCAGCCTCAGCTGGTCGGCATAGAGGTACTCATGCTCGAAGCGGCTGATACGGAAATTGAAGTCGATGTTCTTCTCCTTGACCATAGGCTGGGAGATGTTCACCAGGTTCTCCGCGCACTCCACGATAGAGAAGGTGACCGGGCTCAGGTTCAGCTTGCCGCTCTCAACCTTTGAGATGTCGAGGATGTCATTTATCAAAGTCAGCAGGTGGTTGCTGGCAAGATTGATCTTCCTGAGGTTCTCCTTGACCGCGGCAGTGTCCTCCAGGTTCTTCCCGGCAATCGCAGTCAGGCCGGTGATCGCGTTCATCGGTGTGCGGATATCATGCGACATGGTTGAGAGGAATTCGGTCTTTGCCTGGTTGGCTTTGTCTGCGGCAGCCACGGCGGCCTTGAGCCGGCGGTTGAATGAGAGTATGATCAGCAGGTTGAATGCCAGGATCACTAAAAGTCCTGCGGACACGATTCCGACCAGCTCCCAGTTGGTCTGGATGTGGCCGAGCTCATCCATGGGTATCATTGAGAGGATTATCCAGTCATCGGTGGAATCGATGCGGGCATGCGCCACGAGGTTCTTCCTTCCGGTCGAATCATTGATCTCAACGACTCCCGGGTTTCCGGCAATCTCTTTCCTGAGACTCTCCATGACGCTGGAGCTGGGGCTGTTGTAGGACTGGAAGAACTCAAAGAAATTGGAGTTCTTGAATGAGTAGCCCTTGATGATGTAATCGCCAGCGGTGTCTATCAGCGATATCTCGGCGTCATTGTACTGATCAGTCGGGAAGGCCCATTTTTTCTCAAATGAGGACACAGGCACAATCCTCAGGAGAACAGCGGACACGGGGGCATCGGTCTTGGAATCTCTCAGTGTGATGGAATTGCAGAACGCTATTGACTGTCTTGCGTTGACCGGGTTGGTGAAGGTCCTGGTGACATTCACCATGGCCTCTTCACTGAGAAGCCCGTCGAAGCCATGACTGTACAGGGAGACGTTCTCATATGAGACGGAGTAATCATCCGGACTCTGCGGCCGTGCGGTTGTGGAGAGCCCTGATACCTCGGAATCACCGGCGACGAGGATATGGGCCATTATCTCCGGGGATGTGATGGAGTCCCTGACAAATCCGATCGCCTGTTCTGCGGTCAGGCTGTTGGCGTTGATGTAGTTCGCCCATGTGTTGCAGACCTGCTGCTCACCGACCAGATAGTTGGTGGTCACGTTCTCCATGGCGATGGTCATGTTCTCAAAAGATTCTGTCTGGGACGCGAGGATCCTCTTCTGCTCGGCATTTACATATACCAGGACCAGGACAAGGATGATTGTCACAATCATCACGTTCCCAAGAATCATCAGAATTCTTTTCATCAGTCAGCTCTCCGGTCAATTCTTCATGCGGCAGGAGCCCCGGTAATGCAGCGGGACAAAAACTACCGTTTATACTATATCATAAAATCCACGGGAAATCTTACTTCTGTTGTTAATATAAATAGTTTTACTTGAACACGAAAGTTGATATCATCAGAAACGGGGCAGATGCAGGCATCATCTGTCCGATGTTATCAAGGAGAGCACTCATGAAAAAGAGAACAATTCTCACTTTGTTGCTTTGCATCATGGCAATGGGTCTCGCATTTGCCGGCAAGGTCAATATCTCGGCACAGGCGTCTCCGTTCTCGTTGCAGGTCATCTCTGCAACAAACGGAACATTCGTATCCACATACGGCTTCGGCGCCGGAGGTGGATTCAGGGTCAACGTCTGGGACAACCTCTCAGTCGGGATGGACCTGAACCTGGGAATCTACAAGTACGATGAGCTTGATTCGGATTATCTGGTCATAGGCGTCAAGGCAATGGCAGGATACAGCTATGACTTCACGGACAAGCTATTTGCTGAAGCTGATCTCGGAGTAGGGCTGGACAACAGGAGAATCGGTTCTCTCAAGCAGAACACGTTTGCGGCTGATCTCTATCTCGGATGCGGCTACTGGCTCAGCGGAGAGATGGCGGTCACAGCAGGTGCGGATTTCGGACTGGGCTTCCAGAAGGGCAAGTATTCCAAGTCGACAGATCTCGAAGTAACGACCCGTGTGGGTCTTCTGATGGCACTTTAAGGAGGTCCTGGCATGAAAAAAGCACTTACAATCATTCTTATGGCATTGCTGGTCCTCTCACTGTTCATCTCATGTGATGAAGACAGCATCCTGGACGATGCTTTCGGCAATATGGTTACTTTGACCTACAACGGCAACGGAAGCACATCAGGGAAAATGGCTCCGGAGAGGATCGTGAAAGAGGCGCCGCTGACAATCAAGGACAATGGCTTTAAGAGGACGGATTATCATTTCCTTGGCTGGAACACCGCTGCCGACGGCACCGGAAAAGTCTATGAGATCGGTGCCACGGTCAATCTTACTGAGAATGTGACACTTTACGCCCAGTGGGCTCATGATGAGGCAACTGTGAAATATCTTGCCAACGGCGGAACAGCGGGCACAATGGCAGATCAGGTTGTCTACACCAACACAGATTTTGCGCTTAAGCCTAATGAGTTCACCAAGACTGACTATTCCTTCATCGGGTGGAACACCAGTGCGGACGGAAGCGGAGACGGATTCCTGGACGGGGCAATCACATCCATCGCCGGTGACATGACACTTTATGCCCAGTGGGTTGAGGGAGTTCTCATCACATCTGAGACAACGGCGATGACAACCGGCAAATATAACCTTATTTCAAATGTCACCATAGCCAGCCGTGTGACTGTCACAGGATCAGCCACAATAAACCTTTTGGCAGGAAACAAGCTCACACTTGACAAGGGAATCAACGTCGGTGAAGGCAACACCGTTACGTTCACCGGAAGCGGAGACCTGAAGGTCGAGGCTCCGGGTGAAAATAATGCGGGAATCGGCGGAGACAACGGGCAGAATGCCGGAACCATCAATATTAACGGCGGAAAACTGAATGTCAACGGAGGTTCAAATGCGGCTGCAATAGGCGGCGGCCAGAACGGAAACGGTGGCTCAATAACAATCACAGGTGGAGAAGTGGAGGCTCATGCTGGTAGTGGCGGTGCCGGAATAGGCGGCGGATCAGAAGGAGCTTCTGGAACCATTGACATCTCAGGAGGAAAAGTGACTGCGTCAGGAATGGGGTCTTCAGCTGGAATCGGCAGTGGATTCAATGGTAACTGCGGAGTCATCAACATCTCCGGAACAGCAGAGGTCCATGCATTCGGTGGATATACCGGGCCTGGTATCGGTGGTGGATTAAAGTTCCCCGATGCTGGAAGCTTCGGGACTATAACCATCTCTGGAGGATCCGTTGAGGCACGTGGAGGAAATGGATCTGGCGGAGCCGGAATCGGTGGTGCGGGTGGAAATAACACCGGTACCATTGAGATTACCGGAGGGTCTGTCTTCGCCAAAGGCAGTCCTGGTAGTGCGGGTATCGGCGGCGGATCTAGTGAAAACGGTGGAACCATAACCATCTCCGGCGGTGAGGTCACAGCTGAAGGCGGTGAGAATGGAGCAGGAATCGGCGGTGGAGAGGACGGAAACGGTGGAACAATCAACATCAGCGGCGGAGTCCTTGACGTGTCTGCAGGAGCTGACGGAGCTGGAATCGGCGGAGGTCATGAAGGAGTAGGCGGATCAATCACCATCTCCGGAGGAATCCTGGATGTTTACAGCAATAAGACTGGAGCTGGAATAGGCAGCGGAGCAACTGATAACCCAGGTCCCAGTTTTACTGGAGGCACCATAACCATCTCCGATGGAACCATCATCGTGAACAAGACGGAGAAATACACCGTTGTGGGTGACGGCGCAGGAATAGGTGGAGGCAAAGGAAGCTCAGGCGGAACCATAGAAATCACAGGAGGAACACTGGAAGTACATAGCTGTGGTAATGGAGCAGGAATCGGCGGTGGATATAACACCGGATCGGTTGCTTCTTCTGTCGTTGCCGGCGGAACAATAACCATCTCTGGCGGTACAGTGAGAGCCTATGGTGGATACTATTCTGCCGGAATCGGTGGCGGAGGGAACGGAGACAGCGGCTCAATTTCCATCGGCAGTGAAGCTGTTATTGTCATTGCAGAGGGTGGCGATTATGCTGTCGGAATCGGTCACGGTTTATCGGGCAATGATGAACCACTGTCTCTTGATCTGGGAGCTGATCTCCTGGTCAGTGCTAATGGAACTGATTGGACTGACTATGTTACGGACCCGGAAGAGAACCGCAAGAAATACATGAAGACCAAATGAGTCAGAGGCCACTCAGAAATGGGCGGCCTTATTATACTATTGTTAATCTCTTTGAAACCTTGTACGATTCTGCATAGGGAACAGGAACATGAAAAAGAGGACAAAAAGGGTTCTGGACTATCTGGCGATCTCCGCCATTGCATTGCTCGGTGCGCTCAACTTCCAGATATTTGTCTTCCCGAATGACTTCGCGCCGTCAGGGATGAACGGTATCCTGACAATCATCAGGCACGTGTTCGGGGTCAACTTCGGAATGCTATACCTGTTCATCAACATCCCGCTTCTCATCGCGGCGTTCTTTGTGATGCGAAGCAGGAAATACGTGATCTGCTCCTTCATCTATGTCGTAGTGTTCTCGGTCTCCAGCATACTGATCAGGAACCTGGACCTGTCCTCGCTGATGTTCCATGGAAACGACGGGGGAGAGAGAATCATGGCGGCTGTTGCCGCAGGCGTGTTCAGCGGATTCAACTACAGCGTCACCATCCGTCTTGGCGGATGCACGGGAGGCTTGGATATCGTGGCAGGACTGATCATCCACAAGAAGCCTTCCATCAACCTTGTCTGGCTGGTGTTCGGAATCAATGTGGGAGTTGCGGCCGTCTCGTTCTTTGCCTACGGAATGGACTATGTTCCGGTCATCCTGTGCATTATCTACAGCTTTGTCACATCCAGGGTCGGGGACCTGATCCTCAAGGGTGCAAGGACCGCCGCCAAGTTCGAGATCGTCACATCTGAGCCTGAGGAGCTCTCACAGGCACTTATGAGCCAGCTTCATCACGGCTGCACAGTCCTGCCTGCAAGGGGAATGTACTCACATACCGACAAGAGTCTTCTGATCTGCGTGGTCAACCGCAGGCAGATCGCTGATTTCGAGAGGATCATCAGGGAGTTTGATGATACATTTGTAATTGTGTCCCCGGTCACTAGGACATACGGGAACTTCAAGCATATCAAATAGAAAAGGGAGAAAAAGAAAATGATAAGAAAGACATGTTTCGCATTGCTGATTGTCGCAGTTCTTTTCGCTGCAGTGTCATGTAAGACAGCTGCAATTGAGGATGATGGAATCAAGCTTGAGGGTGAGGTCCATAACTACAAGTACAGTATCGCAGCTGACGGCCTGGAGCTGACTCTTGATGTCGAGGGAAATCCGACCACAGGTTATCAGTGGGTGCTTCTCACCGATGACGGAAAGCTTGACGAGTCTGTCACTCTCAGAGGCTCTGAGTACAAGCAGAACAAGGCCCCTGAGATGATGGTCGGAGTCGGCGGTTATTTCACCTTTGATGTTGATTTCTCAAAGGACGGAGAGTTTGACCTTCAGTTCGCATACTGCAGGTCCTGGGCTCCGGAGGACAATCCGGTCTACATGACTCTCAGCGTCAAGGTCGAGGGTAACAAGATCACGGAGGTCTCAGTCAACTGATTGATTCCCTGTAATGGAAAAACTTGAGCAGAGAAGGAACCTCAAGAGCCTCATCGTACTGGCAATACCGGTGATACTGGAGCAGATACTCACAACGCTGCTCCAGTATGTTGATACCGCGATGGTCGGTCGTCTGGGCGCGGCTGCCACCGCATCGGTAAGTCTGACAACATCAGTCAACTGGCTCATAGGAAGCTCTTTCTCCGCAATAGGTGTGGCTGTGGTGGCCATTGTCTCTGCCGCATACGGGGCAGGAGACAGAGACAAGATCAAGAGGATATCGTCCCAGATCATAATTTATGTGGCTGCCGTGGGCCTTGTAATCGGGGCTTTGGCTGTTGGGCTGAGCCCTGTGATCCCTGTCTGGATGCAGGCCGATGTCTCCATACAGAGGCAGGCATCGGTCTATTTCGGAATCATATCCATACCTCTGGTGTTCCGCGCGTCCACGGTGATCTGTGCGTGTGCCCTGAGGGCCGTCAAGGACACAAGGACCCCGTTCGTGATCAACCTCCTGGCCAACATACTGAACGTGATCCTGAACTACCTGCTGATCTATACCGCCGGCCTTGGCGTCACCGGTGCGGCCATTGCCACCGCCGTCTCATCAGCCCTTGCGGGAATGGCGATGTTCATTGTCATGATGAGAAGCCGGGTCCTTCGGTGCGAGATAAGGCCGCTGAGGTTCGACAGGGACATCTTCCATGAGACTGTGCGGATAGGGCTTCCGGCTCTTGCCACAAGCACTGCAAGCTGCCTGGGACACATTGTGTTCGCCTCTCTTGTCTCTTCGATGGGAACCACTGTCTTTGCCGCCCATTCAATCGCACTTTCCGCTGAGACGTTGTTCTATCTGCCAGGTTATGGCCTGAGAAGCGCCACATCAACGCTTATCGGGATTTCAGTAGGCGAGGATGATCATGACAAGTTCAAGGTGATTGAGAGGCAGTCCGTGATCCTTACTGTGGTGATGATGGCCGTGACAGGCCTTTTGCTTTTCCTTTTCGCCGAGCCGATGATGCGGATATTCACTCCTGACGAGGAGGTTATCAGGCAGGGCTCCCGCGTTCTGAGGCTGATTGCGGTCTCCGAGCCCCTGTTCGGCCTGATGATAGTCTCCGAGGGAATCTATTACGGACTGGGTCAGACAAAGATAACATTCATAGTGGCAACTACCGGATCCTGGGGAATAAGAATCCTCTCCACTGTGATCTGCGTCCACGTCCTTCACACAACACTTTTCGAGGTCTGGATCTGCATGTTCGCGGACAATGCGTTCAGGGCACTTGCCATGGCAATCCCGCTTTTCTCCGGCCTTGACTCAAAGTATTTCAGCAAGAGACGCCAGAGCCTCTGACATAAAGAAAGGGGCCGCCGCTAATGCGACAGCCCCTGAATTCTTCTCAAGACCATCAGTCGGAGTATTTCTCACGCTTCTGATAGTGGGTGTGCAGCAGCTCGTGAGCCTTGTGGCTGCCGGGCTTTCCAAGATACTCGGTGTAGAGTGTCTTGATCTCGGCGTTGTCGTGGCTCTTGCGCTTTGCCTTTGCTCTGTCCTCCTCATAGAGGGCCTTGGCGCGCTCGGCACGTATGTCGGTGCTCATCTTGACCTGAGAGGAGACGATGGGCTGACCGCCGCCGTTGACGCATCCGCCAGGGCATGCCATGACTTCGATGAAGGTGTAGTTCTTCTCGCCGCTGCGGACTGAATCGAGCAGTGTGCTTGCATTGCCGGTTCCGCTGGCGACAGCGACGCTGACATCGGTTCCGCCGATGTTGATTGTGGCTTCCTTTATGCCCTGGACTCCACGGACCTGCTGGAACTCGACGTTGTCAAGCTTCTTGCCTGTGATTGTCTCGTAGGCTGTCCTGAGAGCGGCTTCCATGACACCTCCGGTTGCACCGAAGATGACTCCGGCTCCGGTGGACTCACCGAGCATGCTGTCAAAGTCCTCTTCAGGAAGGGCACAGAAGTCGATGTTTGCCTTCTTGATCATCCTGGCAAGCTCACGTGTGGTGATGACGATATCGACATCTGCCATTCCGTCATGTCCGAGCTCCGGGCGCTTTGCCTCGAATTTCTTTGCGGTACAAGGCATGACAGAGACAACGACGATCTTGTGCGGATCGATGTTCATCTTCTCTGCGAAGTATGTCTTGATCATGGCGCCTTCCATCTCGTGCGGTGACTTGCAGCTTGAGAGGTTGCCGAGGAAATCCGGGTAATATGTCTCACAGAACTTGATCCAACCCGGTGAGCAGCTTGTGATCATCGGAAGCTTTCCGCCATTGGAGATTCTCTCCAACAGCTCGTTTGCCTCCTCCATGATTGTCAGGTCGGCACCCCAGTCGGTGTCGAACACCTTGTCGAATCCGAGGCGCTTGAGAGCGGCTGCCATCTTGCCTGTGACAGATGTTCCCATCGGGTAGCCGAATTCCTCGCCAAGGGCTGCACGCACTGCCGGAGCCGGCTGAACCACGACATACTTGTCTGGATCCTGAAGTGCTGCCCAGACCTCATTGGTATCGTCCTTCTCATAAAGGGCTCCGACGGGGCAGTTTACGATACACTGGCCGCAGTTGATGCAGGCCATGTCGTTGAGCTTGAGTCCCCATGGGGATTCAATGGCTGTCTTGAATCCGCGGTTGACAGGTCCGATGACTCCGACGTTCTGGACCTTGGCGCAGACTGACACGCAGCGGCGGCAAAGGATGCACTTGTTGTTGTCACGGACGATGGACGGTGAGATATCGTCGATGGTGTAATTGTTCTTGACACCCTCGTACTTGTCGCCGAACTCAACGCCGAGCTCGAGACACAGCTTCTGCAGCTCGCAGTTCTGTGACCTGATGCAGCTCAGACACTCTTTCTTATGTGTGGACAGCGTCAGCTCAAGGATGTTCTTGCGGTACTCCCTGATCTCCGGGGTGTTGGTCTGGACCTTCATGCCTTCTGTCGCGGGAAGGACACACGCTGCCTGGAGGGCACGTCCACCAGCGTTGACGATACACATGCGGCATACGCCGAGCTTGTTGATGTCCTTGAGGAAGCACAGGGTGGGGATGCGGATTCCGGCCTGGCGGGCAGCCTCAAGTACTGTTGATCCGTCGGGTACCTGTACCTGTACGCCATCAATTGTAAGATTAATCATTTTCTCTTCCATTGTTTCTTTCCTCCGCTCACTTCTTGATGATGGCACCGAATTTGCACTTTTCCATACATGCGCCACACTTCAGGCACTTGTCCTGATCAATGACATGCTGCTTCTTGATCTCACCGGAGATTGCTCCGCCGGGACAGACACGTGCACAAGCGGTGCATCCGCGGCACTTGTCGGTGATGTAGTACTGCAGAAGAGCCTTGCAGTGATGTGCGGGACATCTCTTTTCCTTGATGTGTGCCTCATACTCATCCCTGAAGAACTTGAGTGTGGAGAGAATCGGGTTGGGTGCAGTCTGTCCGAGAGCGCACAGGGAGGTTGACTTGATTGTCTGAGCCAGCTCCTCTAGCTTCTCGATGTCTCCTTCCTTTCCCTTGCCTTCGACTATGCGGTTGAGGATCTCAAGCATGCGCTTGGTTCCGACACGGCACGGTGTGCACTGTCCGCAGGACTCGTCGACGATGAAGTCGAGATAGAAGCGGGCGATATCGACCATACAGTTGTCCTCGTCCATGACGATCATTCCGCCTGAGCCCATCATTGAGCCGGCAGCGATGAGGTTGTCATAGTCAACCGGTGTGTCAAGCAGTGACTCGGGAAGACATCCGCCGGAAGGACCTCCGGTCTGGACGGCCTTGAACTTCTTTCCGTTCGGGCAGCCGCCGCCGATCTCGTAGATGATTGTCCTCAATGTTGTTCCCATCGGGACCTCGACAAGACCGGTGTTGTTGATCTTTCCGCCGAGTGCGAAGACCTTTGTTCCCTTGGACTTCTCTGTTCCGATGGAGCTGAACCACTGGGAACCCTTGAGGATGATCTGCGGGATGTTGGCATATGTCTCAACGTTGTTGAGCATGGTCGGCTTGGCGAACAGGCCCTTGACTGCCGGGAACGGCGGACGGACCGTAGGCTCACCGCGCTTGCCCTCGATTGAGTGCATCAGTGCTGTCTCCTCACCGCAGACGAATGCTCCGGCACCGAGACGGATGTGGATGTCGAAGTTGAAGCCGGTTCCGAAGATGTTCTCTCCGAGCAGACCGTACTCACGGGCCTGGTTGAGAGCGACTGTCAGACGCTTGACCGCGATCGGGTACTCGGCACGGACATAGATGTAACCCTGGCTTGCTCCGATTGCATAACCGGCGATCGCCATTGCCTCAAGGACTGAGTGCGGATCACCTTCCAGGATGGAACGGTCCATGAATGCACCCGGGTCACCTTCGTCGGCGTTACATGCGACATACTTCTGGTCAGCTACGCTGTTGTATGTGAACTTCCACTTCAGACCGGTGGGGAATCCTCCGCCGCCACGTCCGCGGAGACCTGACTTGAGGACCTCGTCAATGACCTCCTCACGTGTCATCTTTGTGAGGACCTTCTCAAGGGCCTTGTATCCGTCCATGGCCAGATACTCATCGATGTTCTCAGGATCGATGACACCGCAGTTGCGCAGTGCGATACGCATCTGGTGCTTGTAGAACCCGATGTCCTCGAGGGACTTTGTCGCATCCTGCTCGTGTGTGGCATGGTCTGTGTAGACCAGATGCTCGACCTTGCGGCCCTTGAGCAGGTGCTCTGTAACGATCTCATCGACATTCTCCGGCTTGACGCGGCTGTAGAATGTGCCTTCCGGATAGACGATGACAACAGGACCGGCCTCACAAAGCCCGAAACATCCTGTGCGGATGACTTTGACTTCCTTATCAAGACCGTTCTCCTTGATCTTCTCATTGAAACGCTCGATCAGCGTCGCAGATCCGGAGGATGAACAACCGGTTCCGCCGCAGACGAGCACATGTGCGCGATAAATATCCATTACTCACGACCTCCGAATCAGTTCTTCTCGGCGGCGCCGATGGTGTACTCCTCCACCGGACGGCCATTGACGATGTGCTCCGCAACAATGCGCGGGACCATCTCGGGCTTGACATGGACATAAGTGACCTTCTCCTTGCCCGGCAGAATGACATCCACCATAGGCTCAAGGCGGCACATGCCGATACAGCCTGTCTGAGAGATCTGCACGTGTGAAAGGTGGCGCTTCTCAATCTCGTCCATGAAGGACAGCATGACAGGACGGGCACCTGCTGCAATACCACATGTTGCCATGCCGATCACGACACGTGTGGTCTCACTTTTCTCATCTGTGCGCAGATTTATGCGGGAAAGCGTCGCTTTGCGGATCGCTTCAAGTTCTGCCAATGTTTTCATTTCATGATTCCTCCAAAAATAGGTTCAATTTCTTCTTCAAGTGATTCCTTGATCCATTGCACGACCCCCGGCTCAGCAAGGGATACTCCTTCAAGCACCGGCCGAATTGTCTCGGTCGAGAAGGACATCTCTCCTGCCGGTGAGACGCAGCGCAGAGCGAACTCCGGTTTATCCGGACTGCCCATGATGATTGACGCCATTGTTGACGCCAGATCGCCTAACGGAAGACAGTCTATGGAACCTGTCACAAAGAAGGCGGCAATGTCAGTGCCTTCTCCTTCCTTGCTCTGGATGTCCACACGTCCGCCGGTCTGCATGGCGTTCTGCATCAGAAGCGGTATGCCCAGCCCGACCTTGCGGGTGGTACGGGTCGTGGTGAAGGGACTTCTCACGCGGTCAAGCAGCTCTGCCGACATTCCGCAGCCGTCATCCTTCACGCCCATCTCAAGCACACCATCTGCTCCAAGCAGAAAACGTATGTCGACATGCGAGGCACCTGCCCTGACACTGTTCTGCACAATATCAAGCAAATGCAAGGCGATTTCCTTCATCTGCGCCCTCAGTCTCTGGCCTTGTATTTCTCAATGATTCCGGGAATCACATCCGGTGTCAGACGACCATAGACCTCTCCGTTGATCATCATTACCGGTGCCAGACCACAGGCACCAAGGCATCTTGTGGCTTCCAGTGTGAATTTTCCGTCTGCGGTTGTGCCACCGACCGGAATCTCCAGCACTTCAGCGAGTTTATCAAGGACTCTCTGGCTTCCCTTGACATAACATGCAGTACCCAGACAAACGCTGATGAGATACTTTCCTTTTGGATGCAGCGAAAACTGTGCATAGAAGGTGGCCACACCGTAGACCTCGCTGAGCGTGATGCCCAGACCCTCCGCAATAGCTTTCTGCACATCTTCAGAAACACATCCAAAAATACCCTGTGCCCCCTGCAGTACAGGCATCAGTGCACCGGGCTGATTCTTGTGGGAATCAATGAGCTCCTGTAGTTGAGCAAACTTCTCCTTGGACTGATCCATGAGACTCTCCTTTCTTACCTAAAAGTAAACACTAGGCTGTAAACAGCCGATTGTCACTATAACATATTTCTATAAGCATGTATATAAGTTAATGGTGGCTATATAAGTTAATGGTGGCAGTCCGGCACAATCAGCAGGCGGATCCTGATCTGAGCATGTCCAGGAATGCCCCTGCGGAGAGCTCTGGAAGGGCTGTCTTTATCTCTGGCTCGAGTATGTCGCCCAGCTGGTGCGCGTCTGAGGAATGCAGTACCACCTTGCCTGCCTGAGGGGTGTGGGGGCAGGGCAGGCCGCGCCAGACCTCCACGGCGGTGAATGAGAGCTCCTCAGGCATGAAGCCCAGGTTAACCAGAAGTCCGTTTGAGCCGCGGTTGATGTGGGCCGGGACAGGAACCCCTCCGCGCTCGCGGATTATCTTCACCAGCTCTGCAAGGCGCAGGTCCGATGCCCCGATCAGAAGCTCGTCCTCCTCGGCTATGACATTGTCATCCTCATCCATGACAAGCTGGTTTCCGAAGAACTGAGGCCTGTTTTTCTGTTTGGGCATGTGCTGGCGCAGGAACTCCGAGAAATCCAGGGCCTGATCAACGGTCTCGAAATAGCCAAGAAGATGGACCTCCTCCTTTGTGGTGATCTCCATGCCCGGGATGTGTAAAAGCCCGTAGGCGTCACAGCAGGCCTTGACGGCAGGCAGGTTGCGCGCAGTGTTATGGTCCGTGACCGCAATCATCTGCAGGCCCTTGACGGCGGCCATTCCGCAGATGTTGGCGGGGGTCATGTCATCACTTCCGCATGGAGAGAGGCAGGAGTGGATGTGCAGGTCTGAGAAAAGCTCGATCATGCCCTTGCTTTAGCTGTTTGCGGGTATGCCCTTTGCGGCCATCCTGCCGCAGATGTCATAGGCAGACAGAGGGGACTGCAGGACAACCATGCCCTCTGAGGTGGCCTTATCCAGGCTCTCAGCCTCCATGTCGATGTTCTCCGGCAGGATCACGCAGGCCATTTCCGCCAGAACGGCCACGGCCACCACATTCATGTGCGTCTGTACCGTCACCCAGGCCATGCCTTCCTCACCGTGGGACATGACCCAGGACAGAAGATCACAGGCATACCCGCAGGTCACTTCACGGCCTGCGTCCAGCCCCGGGGTGAGGCAGCGCGCCTGGATCAGATTGGAAAGCTCAGCGACAGTCATTGGGATCATCCTTTCTCATTCACGTTTGGTCTGGGCAAGCTCCAGCATCTGCTGGGCCATGA
>CACZJR010000035.1 GCA_902781545.1 uncultured Spirochaetales bacterium
AAGGAACGGCAGCTTGAACTTGCCTGTCACATAGACTCTCTGCTCGAACGTGCAGATAGCCGTGCCGTCGATCTTAACAAGCACCTGATCCGGTCCCGGTACCGGGCGGTCCACCTCAAGGATCTCCGGTTTCTTGATACCGGTGATCGCAACTACCTTCATTTTCTCTGACATTTGTCCTCCTTAAACAAAAGAACCCCGACCGCTATGAAAAACGATCAGGGCTTTCCTCTTGCCGCACTCATGTGAAATACGGCGCCAGGGTCATACAATCGGTAAAATAAACTCTAAAAATCAATCCTCTTCGGAAGCGGCCGGCTCTTCAGCTGCCTTTTCCTCAGCGGGCTTCTTCCTTATGTCAAAACGCCAGATCGCTATCAGAGCAGACACTATGCAGAACACATCGTTTCCGATTCCTCCCCATGATCCCTTCACCACGTTGTACGTGATGTAGAAGAACGGAAGGATCAGGAACATCTTCCTCATGAACGCGAGATTGTCGGAATAGAGCGTCACGGTCAGAAGCAGCGTAGCAGCAATGACCAGAAGACTCAGAGGACCCTCCCAGGCCCATATTCCGCCAGCCAGCGTAAGCGCCAGGAAAACATACAGCCAGATGCGGCTCTTGCCCCAATTGGTGTTGTTCATAGAGAAGACAAAGGACCTTGCGACATTGACCATGCTCATGACCACCATTGTCATGGCGCCGAGTGTGCCGTAGTGGATGGCATACAGGGCGTTGGACAGCATCTGAAGCCAGAGAAGGACCTTCCTGTTCTTCTGCTGATATGAGAGGACCATTGCCAGAAGGGCAAAGATCCCGATGATCTGTCCAGCACTCGTTCCCACAATATACCTCTGTTTCCTACCTGGAACTTAAAAAAATCGTAGCATGGGGGTATGCTACCGTCAAGTAAATTTTTGTTTAGCGTCATCTCAGAAGCGCATCCATGGCCCTTCCCTCCGCATCAGGAAGCTCAAGGCCAAGGATCCTGGCATAGGTGGGAGCTTCGTCGATTATGCTGCCCTCCGGAAGCACCACGCCACGTCTGAAGCTCGGACCGTATCCGATGAACACAGGCTGCGGGCCCACCGCCGGATCATGGCCGTGGCTTGCCCTGAGATAGCCCTCCTCCATCACCTTGGGCGCAGAGAACAGAGGCTCCTTCCAGTCGGAGAGGAAAAGCGTTGACTCGTCACTCTCCAGGACAAATGAGAAATCACCGTAAAGGCCGAACTCATTCCTTGCCTCCGCGTCTGTCATGACACGCCCTATCCCCATGTCAGCGGCCTTGCAGGCCTCATCAAGAATGCCTTTCACCCTGCTGTATAAAGCTTTGTCTGAAGGATCACTTAAATGTATCTGAGCGCAGAAGTTGGCGCTCTTTGCCCATGCCTTCCAGGCTTTGATATCGCCTTTTTCGTCAAGCTCGATCAGACCCTCCCTGACAAACAGGGCGTTGAGGTTCATCCTGCGGCTGTAGTTGATCTGCCCGTGGTCGCTGCAGACCACGAAGTCCGTTCTCTCAAGGATCCCCGCCTCAGCGCATGCATCCATTATCATCTGCATGTAGCGCTCGCTTCTCTTTGCCCCCTGGGCAACCCTGCCGTTGAAGATCCCGTATCTGTGCCTGAAACTGTCTATCTGCCCCAGATGCACCGTCAGCAGGTTAGGCTTATAGTTCTTGATCATGTTGCAGGCCATGATGGTCTTGCCCTCGTCTGAGCTCTCAGGCTCCCAGCGGGCCATGATTTCCTCAACAGGCCTTACCACTCTCTCATAGACATCATCGGAGGTCCCCGCCCTCTTGTAGGCCTTCTCAAGCGTGTCGCCCGGCCCCTGGGCCCAGTATTCTGCCACAAGATGGTCAATGCCCTTGTGCCCTCCGGTCACGGGCCAGAACACTGAGGCTGTCACAAGGCCTGCCTTCTTTGCGGCGTCATGGATGTCAGGGATTCTCACAGGAGCATGGAACCAGTACCAGTCGCACTTGAGGTTCCCCACTTCGGACGGCTCGTTGTTCACAATGCCGTGCCTCCCGCAACGGGCTCCGGTGAGCATGCTGGTATGAGCCGGATATGTCAGCGACGGATATATCGTCCTTATCCTGTTTACCCTGGAGCCCTCTGCCAGAAGCCTGGAGAACACCGGCCCGTCCTTAAGAAGGTCCAGGTCCTCGGTGACCATCGCATCAAATGAGACCACAACAAGATGCTTGTCCATGACACACCTCCTCAGTAATTGTAGCATGGAAAACGCATTTTCATGCTATAATAAACGCAACGGAGGGCAAAATGAGAACAGAAGCAGGCAAGAAACCCTTAGTATATCCGCAGCCGGTGCTCATAATTGGAACCTACAATGATGACGGCTCAATCGACGTCATGAACGCAGCCTGGGGCTCCGTAGGAGACGACCACCAGGTCTTTTTGTGCCTCAGCGCAGGCCACAGGACAACCAAGAACATCCTCAAGCGCAAGGCATTCACAGTCCAGATCGCCGAGGAATCCACCCTGGTCCAGTCAGACTACGTGGGCATAGTCTCAGGCAACAAAGAGAGCCGGAAATTCGAGATCAGCGGCCTTCATGCAGAGAAATCAGAGCATGTGGATGCGCCGATTCTCACAGACTACGCCATCTCCATGGAATGCGAGCTAGAATCCTACGAGCCTGAGCACTGCCACCTCTTCGGCAACATCATCCGCACAACAGTGGATGACAGAGTGCTCACAGACGGCAAGGTGGATTTCGAGAAGCTGAGGCCAATCACATTCGACATAGAGAGGGCCCAGTATATTACCCTTGGAAAGGTCGCAGGCAAGGCATTCAGCGCAGGAAAGGAGCTGATCAAAAATTGAAAAATCCTAGGTTCTCAGCGGAAGGCATGCCCTCCCCGTTCTCAAAACCTTTGATCAGAGAGCGCATCTTATCGCAGTAAGGTGTTGCTACGCCCACGCGCCTTCCCTCATCGCAGACACTTCCAACGATGGCATCGACCTCACAGCGCCTGCCTTTTCTGATGTCCACCAGCATGCTGGGGATTATCCCCCTGTGGCGGCGCATCGCAATAGGAATGAGCATGAACGAGAAGGCCTTCTTGATGCGGGTCCTGTAATCAAAGAGCCTGGCGATGTCAATTCCCATCACAGGGGCTATGGTGACACCTGCGGCCCTGGAGACATCGATGCATTCCTTTATAACCGCCTGGGCGCAGCGCCTTGCCTGTCTGTTGTCGCAGACATCGCCGAAAGTGCCGCCTATCACAGTGCCCATCCCGCTGAAGGACGCGTTGATCAGGAGCTTTGACCATCTTGCGCCTATGAAGTTATCCTCCACGTTGACTGTGCCCATGTTCTCCAGGATCCTCTTCACCACAGGTATATGATGCCTTGCCTCCTCATACGGGGCACCCAGTCCGAACACAAGGGCATTTGGCGAGGATGTCAGCTTGCTCTCGCCTGGCTTTCCCATAGTGGCACCCCATCCGATGGTGCAGCCAAGGACCCTCCCTTTGCCGAGAATCCCTGCGATCGCAGGCTCCGGAAGACCGTTCTGCATGGTGCAGAGAGCGCCGTCCGCCTTGAGGTGGTCCTTAAGGAAACGGACCACAGAGTCATTCTCCAACTGCTTTGTCAGAAGGAAGATGTAATCATATTGGCCCTCCATCTCTGAAGGGAGGAAGGCCTGGACCCTCTGGGTGAAATCCACAAGGCCGGTGACATGGGCGCCCTCCTTATTCAGTGCAGCCACATGGGCTGTGTTCCTGTTGAACAGATGGACCGTCAGGTCAGTGGCGTTCCTTGACAGATAGGCTCCCAGAATTGTCCCCAGGGAACCCGCACCGTAAACCGCGACACGCATGCTAATCTCCTATGAAAGCTTCAGGCATTATACCCTCTTCCCTTTTGTTTTGCATCCCCGCAGTGATTCTGCTATCATAACGCTCAGCAGGAGGCAGATGCAGTCAGGGACGATGTCATAAGCGTATTCGAGCACTGCCACGCTGAACATAAGGAAAGGAAATGAACTTCAAGATCATCGCACTGGTTGTCTTCACCGCAACCTACCTTTACGACCTGATGCTCGCCATTGTGCGCGCAGGCTCTGCCAGAAACCCCATCCCGGCTAACGTCGCGGACGTCTATGACCCCGAGACCTATCAAAAATGGAGGACATATCATTCCGAAAAAAGCCGTCTGTCCATAATTTCAATGACAGCAGCCTTTGTGATCAACCTTATCCTGCTGGCATTCAACCTCTATGCGGCCTTCGCCACATTGTTCAATCCGAACCCGTTCGCGCAGATCATAGCGGTGATGCTGCTCTCTACGGCCTCTGAGATCCTTCTCATCCCGTTCAGCTACTACAACACCATGGTGATAGAGGAGAAGTACGGTTTCAACCGCTCCAAGAAAGGCACCTTCTGGGCCGACCAGATAAAGAGCACCGTCATTGGATTGGGCGTGTCCATAGGAATAGCATCGCTTCTGATGTGGGTCCACCGCCTTCTCGGGGACTGGCTGATCCTGGCATTCGCCGTCCTGATGACAATGATCATGCTGGGCATAGTGTTCCTCTATCCCGTGCTCAGCCGTGTGTTCAACAAGTTCACTCCGCTTCAGGACGGAGAGCTCAAGGACAAGGTCACCGCGCTTCTGAACAGGCACGGCTACAAGGTGCGCGCCATCAAGGTGATGGACGCCTCCAGGCGCACCACAAAGTCAAACGCCTACTTCACAGGTTTCGGCAAGATGAAGACGATCGTCCTCTATGACACGCTTGTGAACAGCATGACGGTAGACGAGATCTGCGCCGTGTTCGCCCACGAGATGGGCCATGGGCTTCATAAGGACACACTGAAGAACCAGATAATGTCATTTGCGCAGATGCTGATCCTCGGAACCCTTGCATGGCTCACGCTCAGGACAGAAGGCATATTCACAGCCTTCGGCTTCACGGGGATAAACTACGGATTCGCATCCATACTGATCCTGAGCGTCGAGTTCGCTGTGGTGGCCCCGCTATTCGGACTTGTGATCAGCGCCATCTCACGCAGGGCTGAGTACCGTGCCGACCGTCAGGCTGTTCAGGAAGGCTATGCTGACAGCCTGGTCTCCGCACTGAAGAAGCTCGCAAGGCAGAACTTCTCTGACCTTGCCCCCTCTCCGGTCATCGTGAAGCTGGAATACTCGCATCCGACCTTATCACAGCGCATCGATGCGATATATAATGAGCAGTGGTCACGGATATAGATAATTAAGTGATTTAAGTCAGATCTTGATCGTGATGACGTTCAGGCCGAGTATGTTGTGGTACTCGATCCTGTCCGTCATGCCGTAGACCATCCTTATCCCTATGTTCTTGGCAGGATCCTCAGGATCAAGCAGGCTCTTTCTTGCGGCAGGATCGAACATGACACAGTCATCCTTTATCCTCAGGATCAGGTCATCGTTCTTCTTGGCCACACGGATGTCCACCGAATGGGTCTTTCTGTCCTTGTTGAAGCCGTGGTCCACTACGTTTCCTGCCAGCTCCTCCAGGCACAGTGACGCGAGGTAAGTCCTGTTCCCGTCAATGCCCTTCTCCCGGCAGAACTCAGTGACCCTCATGGAGATCGTCACGACATCCTCCATGTTCTTCACCGTCATGTCTATCCTGTCCTCCTCGGAGACTCCGAATTCCTTGGGGACGACCATGTAGTCATCCATCGTCCTAGGCAGGCGCTTGTTCCTGATGACCGAATAAGTCAGGATTATCAGGTCGGCGAACACACTGTTGAGGATGTTTGCGAGATACACGCCGTTGATCGACATGAACGGCATGAGCAGCGCAGAGAACGCCACAACACCTATCACTCCGTCCCATGCGGTAAGGATATTCACCAGACCCTGTTTTCCTGAGCTCTGGGCGTAGCAGACTCCGTTCATAGTCGGCAGGGCAATCGGAAGGACCAGAGGCAGGAGCCTCATGCCCCAGACGGTCATCTTATAGACCTCCTGGGTCGGGTCCTGATAGTAGAGCCTTGTTATGGGCTCCGCCAGAAGCGATATACCCACTCCTATTACAGCCATTATGGGGATGCTCCATTTGAACATGTGGCGCATCACATCTGTCAGCGAGCGCCTGTCCTCCTCACCTATGCTTACGGACATCAGCATCCTTGAGACGACGAGCATTGCGCTTGGGATTGTCCAGAACAGGCCGATGAATGAGTTTGCGGTGGAGAACGCAGACATTCCGGCAGAACCTGCGTAGACCGTGATAAGTGTGTTGAGGATCAGGCCCCTAGCAGTCTGGTAACCGTCACCGAGCGCACCGGGAAGACCTGTCTTGAAGATGTTGGCGAAATCCTCTCCTCTTACACCCTTGAAGCGGATCTTCATCATGGCCGACTTCTTGAAGTAATAGGAGACCTCGATGAGGAAGAACACCCACAGTCCCACGGACGATGCCAGGGCAAGTCCGAAGGCCTGCATCTTCCAGCGTGAGACAAACAGGTAGTTTGTCACAAGGTTCACGAAAATGAATGCCACGCTTGCGACCGTTGTCCTCTTTGTCTTGTTCTCCAGCGAGAGGAACGCGGCAAGCTGCTGTCCAAGAACGAACGGCAGGATTCCAATTGCCCTTCCGAGGACATACTGGTCAAGGTAAACACGGACCTCAGGATCCTTTGTGAAGATTCCCATCCAGCCGAACGGAACTGCCAGGAGGTGCAGCGCAATGTAGAAGGCTGAGAAGATGGTGACCGAAAGGAGGTCAACGGAGAACACCTTCTGGGTCTTCTCCATCTGGTTGGCGCCCATGAACTTGCCGCAGATTATCTGTGAGCCGCACACAAAAAGGCCGGTCACGGCGCACATGAGGGTGTTTATGGGCCCGTAAAGACCTATGGCGGTCATCGCGGCAGATCCTACGGAGTTCGCCGCGAACAGGCTTGAGACCGTTCCGTTGACCGCATTGATCGCGGCAAGCAGGATCTGTATGGGCAGAAGCCTGAAGAACAGCCTTGTTATGAGGTTTCCGTCGGAATGGATCTCGTTGTTCATTTTGCCCTCCTTCCAACCAGGACGACGAGGCTTCTTGACTCGACATCCACGCATCCGTCAGTTATATTGCGCTTTACAAGTGTCTTCTTCGACGTGTCCGCATAGACCTGCCACTTGAAGCCATTCGGCAGCGCAGGCAGGCTGAAGGTCTTCTTCTCCCAGTAGGAGTTGACCGCCGCATAGATGAAGCAGTCATCTTTGACCTTGAACTCGGCCTTTGTCTCTGCGTACATGAACGCAACGCACAAGAGGCTGCTGTTCATGTCTATCTTCCATGGTTGCGTGCCATGGAAGCTCAGCTCCGGATAACCGCTTGAGTTATGACCGGTTCTTCTGCTTGAGCGCATGACAGGATGCTCGTTTCTGAGCTTTATCATGGCCTTGCAGAAATCATGCATGTCCTTATGCCTCTTGATGTTGCTCCAGTCAAGCCATGAGATGGGCCCGTCCTGGCACCAGACATTGTTGTTTCCGCCCTGTGAGTTTCGGAACTCATCGCCCGAGAGCATCATCGGAGTCCCTCGGCTCAGCATCAGGAGGGCGAACGCGTTCTTGACGAGCCTGTTTCTCAGATCCTCGATCTCCGGGTCATCGGTCTTCCCCTCCACGCCGCAGTTCCAGCTGACATTGTTGTCAATGCCGTCACGGTTCTCCTCACCGTTGGCGAGGTTGTGCTTGACGTTGTATGAGAAGTTGTCGTTGAGAGTGAAGCCGTCATGGCAGGTGATGAAGTTCACAGTCGAGTGCGCGTAGTGGTCCCCGTAGATGTCCGGAGATCCCTGGATGCGCCTGATCAGCTCCGGGCCGGCAAACGCGTCGCTCTTGACGAAGTGGCGCACGCAGTCGCGGAACTTACCGTTCCACTCTGCCCATCTTGCAGGTGCGGGGAATGATCCCACCTGGTAAAGGCCTGCGGCATCCCATGCCTCGGCGATCAGCTTTGTCTTTGAGAGGATGGGGTCATGGGCCAGGGTCTCCAGAAGCGGAGGGCTCTGCATGGGCTTCCCGCTCGGGTCACGTGACAGGATCGGAGCCTCATCGAAGCGGAATCCGTCCACATGGTAGTTCGATACCCAGTAGCGCAGGCAGTCCAGGATATGCTCACGGACAATGGCGTTGTTGCAGTTGAACGTGTTGCCGCAGCCGCTGTAGTTGGTGTAGTTGCCATTCTCATCCAGCACATAATAGGTGCGGTTGTCTATGCCCTTGTAGTTCAAGGTCGGGCCGTTCTCGTCCATCTCGGCGGTGTGGTTGAACACAACATCGAATATGACCTCAATTCCGTTCTTGTGAAGCTCCTTGATCATGCTCTTGAGCTCGTCGGCCGCCATGTGGAACTTGCCTGTGGCCGCATAGCCGGACTTGGGGGCGAAGAAGCTGACTGTGCTGTAGCCCCAGTAGTTGAAGAGCCTGTTTCCCTCATAGGACCTCTGGCCCTCCTTCTCGTCGAACTCGAAGACGGGAAGAAGCTCCACGCAGTTGATGCCCAGCTCCTTGAGATAAGGGATCTTCTCCACCACACCCCTGAACGTCCCGCCGTGGGAGACGCCTGAGGAACTGTCCTTCGTGAAGCCCCTGACATGAAGCTCATAGATCACAAGGTCATCTATCGGAAGCTCCAAAGGACGGTCTCCTTCCCATGGATAGTCCTCGAAAATCACACGTGAGCGCATTGGTAGGACATCATCAGAGCCCCACTCCTCCCTTCCGGAGATCAGCTTCGCGTAAGGGTCAAGAAGCGGAATCTGATCATTGAACCTGAGGCCTCTTCTGATGTCGTTCTCTCCGGAGAACCTGTATGTGTACTCGAGTTCCTCAGGGTTCTGGTCAAATACTATTATCGAGTAGTTGCTACCGGTCCTGAAATCATCAGGGATCATCAGGCGAGCGTACGCCTCAGCATCACCCTCATGGTAAAGCTCCAGCATGCATCCGGTCGCATCTGTTGAGTTGATGGAGAAGTTGATGGCATTGTCATCAAGAATTGTGGCGCCGAATGGGATTGAATGGCCCCTGCAGCATCTGATTCCGTCAATCTCAATAATATTCAGTTCGTCTGTTCTTTTCATTCGCTTTCCTTAACGGAAGAATTATATAAGTAAGGAGTCAAAAGAACAATATTTCATATCTTATTTACGGCTTTTGTGATACTATGCTTGACAAGAGTTTTCGGAGGGAAAAATGAGAAAGACGTTTACAGCAATACTGGTCGTACTGACCATACTGCTGCTTGCATCATGTGCAAGCACACAGGCACAGAAGGAAGTCTCAGGAGAAGAGTATCTCTCGCTCTGGACGGAAGATGCACCGCTCAGGAATGAGCTGATCGCATACATGGAGGCAATCACCGACCCGTCAAGCCCGGACTACATCCCGGTGGAATACCGCGTGGCGGTGTTCGACATGGACGGGACACTTCTCTGTGAGACCGACAGGGACTATTTCGACCACACCCTTCTTGCATACCGTGTCACAGAGGACAAGTCCTATGCGGACAAGGCAAGTGATTTCGAGCGCCAGGTCGCAGACACCATTATCGAGAAGAGCAAGACCTCATCTCCGGTCAGCGGACTTGATGTGGACCACGGAAAGGCTGTGGCAACAGCATTCAAGGGCATGACCGTGGATGAGTTCATCGCTTACATCCAGGACTTCAAGAATCTGCCCATGCCAGGCTATGACGGGATGACACGCGGAGAGGGTTTCTACCTGCCCATGATCCAGGTGATTGATTACCTTCAGGCAAACGGCTTCAAAGTCTACATTGTCAGCGGAACAGACCGTTACATCAGCCGCGCAATCTTCTACGGCAACGACAGCTTCAACATCCCGCCATCACAGATCATAGGCTCGGATGTCCTTCTTGTCGCATCAAACCAGGGAGACACAGACGGGCTGAAGTACACATTCACGTCTCAGGACAAGGTTCTTCTTGGAGGTGAGTTCCTGATCAAGAACCTGAAGATGAACAAGGTCAGCGCCATTGTCCGTGAGATCGGAGTCCAGCCCGTCCTGTCATTCGGAAACAGCACAGGCGATGCCGCAATGGCCAATTACGTGATCTCAGGAAACCAGTACAGGAGCCTTGCCTTCATGCTCTGCTGTGATGACACGGTCCGTGAGAACGGAAACATCGAGAAGGCAAATGCCATGTTTGACCTTTGCGCAGAGAACAACTGGATTCCGGTCTCAATGAAGAACGACTGGACAACAATCTACGGGGACGGAGTCACAAGGCGTTAATTGACGAGTGAATTTCAATTCTCATGGAGGGGAACTCCTGCATCAGGTCCTGAAGCAGGAGTTCTTTTTCATTCTCTGACGGGTCCTTGTCGTAATCCTCGATTATGTAGAAGGACATCTCCTTCCTCTCCGGGTCAATGACAAAGGTATGTGCCCTGAGGATACTCCTGTACTTGCCAACCGTCTCCACGACCCTCTCCCAGATCTCATCGGTCTCAGAGCTCTGGTCACTGGATCCGCTGATCCCGACGGATGTGAGGACAAGGCCCTCCTTCAGGGCAAGGCCCTTCAGTGCGGTCGAGATCCTGCATATCTCATTGGCGCAGAGCCTGCTGTCGACCTCTATGTCCACAGAACCTATCTTCGAGCCCTCACCGTAGTCATGGATCACAAGGTTCGACACATTCAGGACACCTTCCTGCATGATTATCAGCTGCTTGATGTTGCTGCAGAACTCAGGATCGACGCGGGTGCCCAATATCTTGTTCAGACACTCACCTATCATGTTGAATCCGGTACGGAAGATCATAAGTCCCACAAACACACAGAGATAATCCTCGATGTTCCATCCAAAGATCTTATGGGCGATTATTCCCGCCAGGATCGCCAGGGCGGTGAATGAGTCACCCAGGCTGTCGGTTCCGGAGAGGACCAGGCTCGGAGAGCTCAGGCGCTTTCCCTCCCTTCTGGACAGCAGGCCGTAGAAGACCTTGATCCCGAATGAGGCTGCCATGATGATCACGGAAACGGTGTTGTACTGAGGGGATTCCTCCTCCCCGAAGATCCCGATAACACCCTTGACCGCACCTCGGCCGCCGACATACATGATGAACATGGCGAACAGGAGGGAGACTATGTACTCAATGCGCCCGTATCCGAACGGATGGACCTTGTCCGCCCTCTTCATCGCAAGGAAGGCCGACACGATTATGAAAACCGCGGAGACTGAGTCGGACAGGCTGTTGACGGCATCAAGCACTACCGCGTTTGACCCTACCGAAAGACCTGTGATGAGTTTACCGATGAAAAGAAGAAGGTTGGCCGATATTCCGAATAAAGCACACTTGATTACAGCCTTGTTTCTCTCATGCATGATCATAGCAAAAAGATTACATTAATTTGTTCACAACAACAAGGCAAGTTGATACAATTCCAGCGGGAAACGATGATGAGGAAGGTCCTTCTATTTTTCAGGAAAGAGATGATGCTGACTCTTTCAATAATAGCCGCTTTAGTGTCTCTGATTATAAATAAGCCAAGTATGTCACTTATTCAGAGCATCGATTGGCGCACACTCGGCACCCTCTTCATGATGCTCACCGTCCTTGAGGGCTTCAAGAAGGAGAGCATCTTCAACCCGATAATCAGGTTCAGCACCCGGTTCAGGAGCATGGCCGGTCTCTCGCTCTTTCTTGTGTTCGGGGTCTTCTTCACATCCATGTTTGTCACAAACGACGTGTCACTGATAATATTCGTTCCCCTTACGATCCTTCTCTTCAGGGGCGCGGACAAAGAGGCGTTCATACTGCCGGTAATCTCACTGGAGAACATAGCAGCCGTCAGAGGCTCAATGCTCATGCCGTTCGGAAGCCCGCAGAACCTCTTTTTGTACGGCCGCTTCGGAGTAAGCGCGCCTGTCTTCATGCTTCACATGCTCCCCTTATGCGCTTTCTCAGCAGTGCTGCTGGTCATCTTCATCTTTGTGATAATGCGTAAGGAGAAGACACCTGTCTCATTCGACGGGATCAACCTGGCGCAGGATTCAGGGCAGGAGCAGTCAAGAATGCACAAGGTAAGGCAGGCAGCCTACCCGGTCCTGTTCCTCCTGATACTAACAGTGATTGTCACACGCACAAGCCTCTGGCCCTACGCCGTGATCCTGATATTCGTGGCGATGCTGGTCCTTGACGCATCCATACTCGCAAAGACTGATTACGTGCTTCTTGCCACGTTCCTCTGCTTCTTTGTCTTCTCATCCTCCATCACAGGCAATGAGAGGATATCCGCGTTCCTCAGCCGCCTTGTCGCAGGCAGGGAGTACTGGTGGTCCATAGGAATCAGCCAGATTATCTCCAATGTGCCGGCCTCAATTGTCCTCTACCCGTTCACCACAAACAACGCAGGCCTGATCTACGGCCTGGACACCGCAGGATTGTGCTCCCTGATCGGGTCACTTGCTTCGGTGATAAACTACCGCATCTATGTCCGCGAGTATCCGGGCAGAGGCAAGGCGTTCATCAAGATCTTCACGCTCATCAGTTGGGCATTCTTCATCATTGTGGTCATTCCCGGTTATCTTCTCAGTTTCTGGCCGTTCTCCTGATGACGCTTTGTCAAAACCCCAGATTGTTCTATAATCAAAGTCATGACAGCGCAAAAGGAATCCTCAGTAAGGCAGAAATACAGAGACCTCACCCTTCTTCTGATTGAGAGGGGAATCACAGTCAGCACCATGGAGAGCTGCACCGCAGGTCAGATAGCATCGCTTATCACAGACACCGAGGGATCCTCTGCGGTCTTCAGGGGCTCTTATGTGGCATACTGCAACGATGAGAAGATCCGTCTGGGCGTGCCTGCAGAGGTCATTGACAGCTATGGCGTCTACTCGGAGCAGACCGCATCGGAGATGGCAAGGCTTTGCAGGCGCGACTTCAGGACCGACCTTGGAGTCGGGATCAGCGGAACCTTCGGCAATACTGACCCAAACAACAGCGACAGCGTCCCGGGTGAGGTATTCTTCGCCATCTCCACAGCGAAGGAGACAAGAAGCTTCCACTGCACCATACCAACGCAAAGAACCCGATTCGACTATAAGCTTTACATGGCAGATGCCGTGGCAGATCACATCTTGGAAGAACTGGGAAAATGAGAAGAAAGACACTTATCACAACAATAGTGATGCTCCTTGTCGCAATGACGGCTCTCTCCGCCCTCTCCCTGAAGGCGGGACTGGGTGCCATCTCATCACTTGATGTCTCCTTCAACCACGGCAGATGGGATTTCTCGGCAGGACTGAGAAGCTCCGTCCCGGTCATTCCAACAGCAGGCTATGCCGTTGCTCCCAAGCTCCTTGAAAGGGACATAAGCTTCCCGGACTGGGCAGGCTACTCGTGCATGCTCTTCAACGGAATAGGAGCCGATGCCTCACTGAGGCTGGTCAACGACAAGCACCATACATTCTCCTTAGGTCTCTCCACTGCCTTCGGACTCATTAGGGATCCTGAGGACGGAGTCCTGAACATCCTTCCCGACTATGAGAACATCCTACTGGCTGTTTTGGAGTTCAATGCCCAGTATGCCTACAATATCAATGAAAAACACAGCATATTCCTCTCTCTGGGCTTTCCTTTCCTCGGATGGATTGATGTCATGGGTGTTCCCGGAAACAACAACGCCTACTCCATCATGAGCTTTATATCAGTCCCCCACACATTCCGTCAGATAGAGGAAGGAGGCCGAATGGAAGGCATAACAGAGAAGGCAGTCCTTGTCAGTGCCCTTGCCCCGGTAAAGATCGGCTACATCTACAGGTTCTAGGAGGTCAGCATGAGAAAGACAGCATTACTGGTAACAGCACTTATCATTCTCCTCCTTGCCATTACCTGCAGCTATGACCCTGTCAGGAAAGTCAGGGACCCGTATTTCCAGAACATAATCGTTGTGGGAATTGACGGCGGCGGATCACTGTTTGACAACGGAGATGCCGTGACCGACGAGTTCAACGATTTCTTCTCCACAAACGGAAACATCTTCTACAACTACAAGTGTGAGACACCGTCAATCAGCGCCCAGAACTGGGGAGCCTACCTTCATGGATTGACACCGGAGAAGCTTGAGGTGAACAACCTCAAGATCGCATCGGTGCGCTTTACCGACACGTTCCATCCCAGTGTCTTCCAGGTCATCCACGATGCCGCACCGGATTTCACCCTAGCCTCCATCTGCCACTGGACACCGATCAACTACGGCCTGATAGAGACCTCAGCAGGCGTCTACAAGGACAACGACATCCGCTTCCGCTTCGAGACCTACACCGACCATGAGGTACGCGATCACGTCGTGGAATATGTCGATGCCAACATGCCCACCCTTCTCTTCGTCCATCTGGATGACGTTGATGAGACCGGCCACTCAAAGGGCTACGGATCGCCCGAGCATCTCGAGGCCATCCGCATGAACCAGGACCTGATCCTTGACATGTTCGCCGGATATGACCCGGACACAACGCTCTTCATCGTCGTGACGGACCACGGCGGGACACCGGACGGAGAGCACGGAGGCGATACCGAGCCCGAGATGCGCATCACGCTTGCCATCAGAGGCAAAGGGCTGAACATATCAGCCTTTGACGGCTTTGAGTATCATCCGCGCGACCTTGCGCCTATCATCCTGACTGCACTTGGCATTGAGGTCCCGTCCTACATGGACGGGCACTGCCCCGAAGGATTATTTACGACTATCTGATTCATATAAAAGGAGTTAAGTATGGGAGTCTTTTCAAAGTACCACAGATTCCGTGAGGCAGGAGAAGACGCGAACGTCAACAACGTAGAGCGCTTCGGAGAGCCAAAGAGATCTCTTTTCACAACAACAAAGGTCTTCACCCTTCACCATCACATCGACATCACAGATGCAGAGGAGAACGTGGTGTATAAGTCAGATTCAAAGGTCTTCTCCATCCATGACAAGACCCACATCACCGACATGAACGGTAACGAGGTGGCCTATATCTGGCGCAAGGTGTTCACTCTTCATGAGAGACACTTCATCGAGATGGCTGACGGCACAAGCTTCCAGCTCTCAAACGAGATATGGCACCTTGTGAAGGACATCACGAACATCGAGGGCCTTGGCTGGCAGCGTCGGGGCAACTTCGTGGGACTGAACTTCGAGCTCTATGATGAGAATGAAGAGATCATCGCTGTGATCTGCCAGAAGATAATCTCACTTCATGACAAGTACTGCATTGACCTGTATAAGCCGGAGCACGAGAAGACCTGCGTGGCGATCCTCATCGCACTCCAGCACATGATGAAGGACAGGGAGGCATCTGCCGCAGCCGCAGGTTCAAGTGCATCCTCATCGTCGAACTGAAATCAGTCATCATCACCAGACCGCGACCCTGTCCTCCGGGGCGCGGTACATCGCCGTGCCCTCCTTGACCTGCGGATAAGCGCTGTAGAACTCATCGAACATCTGAACCACGAAATTGGCCCTGATGTAATCCGCTGGATGGCTGTCATCCGTGTAGAGCGCTAGCGCTGACTCGAAATCTGGCTTGATTGAATACCACATCAGCGCGTAGGTCCTGAAGAACAGGTCATAATCGAAGTCAGGATACTGCTTGGCGATATCAAGGGAGAGCGCAAGACCGCCGAGGTCCGCGACCATCTCGTCAATCACAAATTCGCCGTTGACCGTCACACCGTCCGCCACCTCAATTGAGCTCATGGCATCAGCGACCTTCCCGGCCCTCTCGGCGAATCTCTCGGCATCCTCCTCAGTCCACCAGTCCTCCTCGTTTCCTACACCGTTGTATTTGGCTCCGCCGGTGTCAAATCCGTGTGTGATCTCGTGGCCGATTGTAGCTCCGATGGATGCAAGGACCGTCTCTATGCTCTGGTCATAGTAGAGCGTGTCATAGAGGATTCCTGCAAGGATATTGATGGAGTTCTCCCCAGTGACGTAGTAGGCGTTGGCCTCAGTTGTCTTGGTGTTGGAGAACACCCAGTTGCCTCTTTCGATGTCTTTGCCAAGGAAAGATGTGGTGTATGCCCTGTAGAAGTCATCGCGGCACAGGACTGCATCAAGCAGGAACTGGTCGTGGTCCTTGACAATCTCGCTCAGCTCATGGAAGTCCAGCCACTCGTCGGGGTATACCACCACACAGACCATCTGGCTGAGCTTGTCCAGGGCCTTCTGCTTTGTCTCCTCGGACAGCCACGGCTCGACCTTGAGCCTCTGCTCCATGGCGGCGATGTACAGCTTGGTCAGATAGGTGATCTTTTCCCTCAGTCCCTCCGGGAACACGAACTCGAGATAGACCTGGTCAACCGCACCCGACAGGTATGTGTTGATGAAATCATAGCTCACCTGCTCTATGTCAATCTCAGTCGGATCCTCGATCATCTCAGCTGCGGCATATGTGTCAATGTCAATGAACCTCATGGCATATTGGGCCATCGGGATCACATAGAGGGCCTCTATGACATCGATGTTGTCCGTCATGTACATCTGCTCCATGCCGTAGAACATGCCGGCATTGCTGATGGTGTATGTCACAGGATCCCCGTCACATGAGTAGTATCCGAGTCCCATCACAAGGTCATACAGCGGAGTGCAGAACTCCTTAAGCCCTTCCAGGTTCACCTCAATCATGTCATTCTCATAGCCTGTCTTCTTGATGAAATCGGAATCAAGCTCCGCGGCCTTGAGCTCGAACTGCTCAATCCCGTCCACAACAGTGGCAGCGAAGTTCTCCTCATAGCCAGCGAGAACGAGCAGCGAGGCAAGATAGTCCTTGACCAGCGCCAGGTCTTCCTCTGTGTAATCCTGGCTCAGGTTCGCTGAGATAGGAAGATTGAAGTCAATCCACACGCCGTATTTGCCGGTACCGTCCATGGCATCGCTGACCACGAACTTAGCAAGCGGATCACCGAAGACAAGGCCCTTTTGGACCTCCTCGGAAAGCTGCTCCACGGTATTGTTCTTGACTATCGAGTCCCTGTACTGGAGAAGAGGACCGTTGCCCTCTGAGTTGCGCTTATCAAAGTCGGCGAACAGCCTGTAATATGCCCTGATCAGCTCAAGCTCATCCGATGTCTTGGAGGTATCGGCGATGAGCTCCTTGATCTTAGCCTCCTGGAAGGCCTCTGACCTGGCGTAAAGGCTGTCTGATGTGAGTCCTTCCTTGAGGGCCTCCATGTACAGCTCATAGTTCGTGCAAAGCTCGAAGTTGTCCTCTGGCGCAGGTCTCTGAGCCGGCCAGTTGCCGAATACATTCGAGTTGACCCAGGGCTTTCCCTGAAGGTCTGCTGTAAGGGTCAGACCTCCGCTCTGGGCTGTCTGTTCAGGCTGCTCAGCGTCTGCGGGCTTTGCCGCCGACTGGCAGGACACAAGCACCAGGATAAGTGCCATTGCGACTAATACGATCTCAAATAGTTTTTTTCTCTTACTTTCCATAACCAAGCCTCATGCGGAATGTCAGTCTGTCGATGGGTTTCTCGCCGTAACGTGCTCCCGGTGCCTCCTGGAAGCCGTAGACGAGCTCTATTGCGTTTCCGAAAATGCCTGCGCCAAGGGCGAACTCAGGATAGCCGTACCGGTAGCTTGCCCTGACGCTCAGGACCTTGAGGAATGTGACGACCACTCCCCCGTCCAGGTATCTGAATATCTCATTTCCGGGCTTTCCCTTTGCATTCTCCACATACAGGTTCATGCCGGTGAAAGCGGTGTAGATTGTAGGATTACAGTACCTGAATCCCGGATTGAACGATGCGCGGAAATTCAGGCTGTACGGAGTCTCCATCTCAAAGTAATCCTTGCCCTCGGCAAGAATCAGCGCATTTATGCTGTTCTCATAATTGGCCATGTGATATGTGCCGTTGAGGTTGTTTGCCGAGAGCTCAAGCTTGATGCTCTCACGCAAAAGCCCGACTGTCACACCCACATCAAAAGGCAGGGCGAATCCCGCACGGGCAGGAAGATGGTCAAAGTCCTTGCTCCCGTTCAGCAGGGCTCCCAGCTCAGCTGATGTGATCTGGAGCATGTAGGCCTTCTGCGCATAGTGGAATGACGCACCTGCGTCAAGGGTCAGCACATCGGTGTCCAGGACCCTGAAGCCGAATGCCGCGCTGAGGGCAAAGTCAAGTGATGGCACATAGCCGTTTCCTATTACTGAGCTTGACGGCTTGAACTGGCCTTCAGCGTCAAGGCCCGGCATTGAGTGGACCCCTGCCCTGATGTTCATGCCAACAGCCATGTTCCTCAGCTGGGCACCTGCTCCGGCATCAACTGAGATGACCTCTCCGAATCCTGATCCGCTTGCAGCCACAAGACCGAGGATGTATGTGATGAAATCGTTCTTCGTGGCCTGCATCTTTGTTATCTTTGACAGAGCCTCAGCCACTCCAGGATCCTTCAAGGCCTCGGTGACGTTATAGGAGCTGGACTCAAGATACGGAAGCTGCAACCTGAAGCTTGCCTCACCTATTGCCGCCGGGTTACCGAACAGGATGTAGTTGAGACCGTCCGTGCGCTCCACATAACCGGGTCTCATGGCATTGCCGGTAATGGGTGCATACGGGTTGCCTGATGTGTCAGAGGATGCGAAAAGGACAGATGCTGAAACAATTGCGATCAGAATCAAAACCAGTTTTCTCATGCCGCCCTCCTCAGTTTCCCAGGATCTTGCCGACAAGGCCGGCGACATCAAGGTTGAAGTCATAGATATAGGCGACCACCTCAAGCTCTGACATCACCCTGTCAAGCTCCGCACCGCAGTTGCCTAGGATCCATTCGGCATTGAGGCTGTCGAACATTGTGTTGTCATCTTCCTCAGGATGCTGCTCCACATAGCGGTCCAGCACCTTGAGCGCCGTCTGAACAAGATCATAGATGAAGCAGAACGAGATCTTGTCTCCGACTGTCACATCCTTTCTTCCGTTCACATACTTCTCTATGCTCTCGGGGATGTATTTGAGGTCCTGAATCTTGAACTTGGATTCTCCTCCGCCGCCGCTACGCTGGATCTTGTTAGCGATTGCTTTTCCATAAGAGATGAACGACAGAAGGTGATCCTGTGCGTATGAGAGCAGAGTCAGAAACTCTGAGCCCTGGACGGGGAAAGGCAAGTTATACAGGGCTAGGTCCATTCCGGCAGGGAGGATAGTGAGGATCATGCTCGGGATACTGTCAAGCACATTGACGATCTCCTTGGCGTTGACATGACCAAACCAATCGATGGTATAGCCCTTGTAGCTCTTCTTCTGACCGTCATAGTCCTTGTAGAGAGTATCAAGCGATTTCCTGAGCTCGGCATCGGCAGCCTTAGATTCCTTCGCCTTCTTAACATCGTAGAGCACGCTCTCGAGAAGCTCATACATGATCTTTTCTGAATTCGCTATACGGCGGAGATCACCGCTGATCTTCTCAGCACCTTTCTCATCAATTCTCCTGACGCAGGTTCCGTCCCAGAGGATGCAGTCCTCGTATGCCTCAATGAAACAGTTAACAGTCTCAGCTGCCCTGATGACATTGGCATCACCCACGGTCCCGAATCCCGCTGAACTGAGCTTGCCCAGAGTCTTTCCTGTCTTCATGAGGGCGTCAGCACTGCATCCGACAAACAGACACAAAGCCACAACCACAATTGCGGCGACAATTCCCAGTTTGAATCTACTCATGCCTTTTTCCTTTTAGCACTTTTATATCACAAAGGCATGAAAGATAATACTTGTTTTCAATTAAAATCTTTGGTAACCGTCCATCCCGATGCCCTCAAAACTATTGGCACCAGAGTAAAGCGCAAGGCACGCATCCAGCTGAGGAACAAGAAGAACCGCACCAGAGCCCTCACCTAGGGCAAGTGATGCATTGATCGGAGCTTCCAGGCCAAGGCTCTCCATTATCATCCTTCCCATAGGTTCCCGTGGAACGTGGGAGCATACACATGCGTCCTTGATTCCTGGGAAAAGCCTCTCGGCCACTAGGAGCGCCGAGAGCGTGATGAGTCCGTCAATCACGGCAGGAACGTGAAGTGTGGCACATGCAAGTATGGCGCCCACCATGCCCGCTATGTCATAGCCTCCGAATGCACAGAGAACAGACAAGGGATCAGAGACATCATACCTCCTTGCGGCCAGGGCCTTGCCTATGACATCCGCCTTATGGGCCTTCATGTAGTCCGGCATACCGGAGCCCCTGCCAACCGCCTCTGAGGCGCTTCTGCCG
>CACZJR010000036.1:0-20057 GCA_902781545.1 uncultured Spirochaetales bacterium
GTACAAGAGATTTGAAGTCCAGCTGGAACACCAGCAGTATCAGAAAACCGCCTTTGAGAAGCTCTCATCTGAGTTCGGAGCTGAAGTCAGAGCAAACAGGAGTATTCAGGTTGAAGGCCGTTTCGCCTTCCAGAAACAGCAGTTCGGACTCAGAAGATTCAGTTCATTCGGAAAGGCCAGAGTGTTCTCTGAATGGCTCATCTGCTGCATGGCTGTAAACACAGTTCAACTTGCAGCCAGAATTGAACAGGACAAGGTGGGTACTCCTTTCTGGTACTGGATCAAGGCCGGTCCAGAAGAAGAAACCGCTTGATTATCTTTCATTCCTCATTTCTTCCCTAGGGGTAGTCTGCCCCAAAAAGACAGAAAGACAAGAAAAGAGCCTGACTCCTTGTGAATCAAGCTCTTTATCTCATGTTTTAATTGAAAAGGGACTGTGCAGTTTTCTATTCTGCGACAGTCCCTTCCTTTTCTGGTGATCGTTTATCAGAATCCGAAGAATCTTGAAACGACTGAATCGTAACCCCAGAACATGAATCTGTGTGAGACATATGATGCACATCTCCAAGCAAGGAGCATGTCCACCATGAATGTTCCAGCCCAGATGCTTCCTGTGACCTTGTAGCACTTCCTGAACAGGTAGTTTGTCATTGGTACAAGGAAGATGGCAGGCAACATTGTGTGCAGTCCGAGAGCAGTCATATGATCCGGTGTTGAGAATGTGATTGCGTTTGCAATCAGCAGGAAGCACCAGCATCCGAGTGACTGGAGTGTCACAAGAACGATTGTATCGACTGTGTCGCTTACTCCCTTGAGTGAAACAAGGTTGTTTGCATAGCTCATGATGAAACACGGTATGAGCAGCAACAGGAAATACTTGAACATCCAGACGAACTTGTATGCCTTCATTCTCTCGAAAGAACCATCCACGAACTGGAACTTGACATAGAATGCGCCTTCCATGAACATCTCGAGGATGTATGCTACGGCGAACATTGCAATTGTAAGAAGCAGTGTCTTGCATATGTTCTTGAAACCGATCTTGAGCTTGATGGCCTTAAGCGGAGCAACTGTACTTTCTTTCTTGAGAACGTACTTGTAGATCAGGAAGAAGATAATCCACAGTGCTGCTGCACAGAGTGCTGTGAAGAGCATCTGGAAAATCAGTCTCCAATGTCCGGGCTCTGTCGGGAGCCACTTGCTCATGAATGCGTTGGATGCCTTCAGACCCATGGTCTCTCTTGAACCGAAGTATGCTCCGACCCATCCGACGATCAGTGCGATGATGCTTGCAAGCAGGAAGTCCATGCTCTTGATTTTGAGCTTTGGCTCGTATGTAGGAACCTCGAGCGGCTTGAAGAATGCTGTCTGGAGGAGCATTCCTGCAAATGCGCAGATGAATACCAGCATTGCGAATGTGGCGATTGTTGTGAATGCCAGAGCAATGTAGCCAGAAGCGAGCTTTGTTGTCGGGATTGGCTGTGTATTCGGATCTGTGAGCTCACCGTTGTTATATCCGAGTGCTTGACAGAAGAACTCCATGGTCAGGCTGATGGCCTTAGGTGACCAGAGGTTTCCGTTATGCATTGTGGACGGGTTGTAGGTGATGTAGATGCTGTTGGTGGCGAATGCCTCGCGAAGCTGGGCATTGTTTGCAATGGAGACTTCGCCGATTGCACCGAGGTCAACAGACTTTGCACCAGGATTTGCGACTGTGTCGGGAATCCAGTAGTAGTGGTTTCTCAGCATTCCGCCGTCCTGACAGAAGATCTGCTTCATCCTGTCGTTCGGCTCTGTGAATCTGTTGGCTGATGTTGCGCTGGTTCCGTTTCTCTCTCCACCGATCTGCATGTTACAGTGGATGCTTCTGACAACCTCGATTCCAGCGACTTTTGTCTTAAGCAGACACGTGTTGTTATCGAAGACACGGACTGCCTTAACATACTGGCTGACCTTTTCCTCGCACTCTGCCTTGATGTACTCATATTCCTTGAGCTGATCTTTGTTGAGGTACTGCTTTGCAACCTCATCAGCATCCTGGCTGAGCATCTCTGCTGTGACAGGAACGCCGAACTCTGTGTACAGGGCATCGAAGAGTCTGTCGTTGAGGGAGAGAAGCTCTCCGTCAAGAACACATACGGCTCCGGTAAGAGAATAGCCCTGTGAGTGTCCCCACATACCGATTCTGGTGGGATCGACATATGAGATTGATCTTGCATACTCGAGACAGTCGAACATACCAGATGTTCCACGCTGTCTGTTATATGGCTGTCCATCCTCGAAGTAGTTGGGCATGTCTGATGTTCCGGCTCCCATCATGTTGACGTTTATCACGACAAAACCACGTCTGGCATATTCCCATGCATGCATGGTTGCTGCACCGGTGCTTTCGGATCCTCCGTGGATCACTATCATACATGGCAGCTTCATGTCAGCTGTAGGATTGGATGGGTGATAGACATCCATTGTAAGATCTCCGCCACGGATTTCAAGATTGACGTGTGTCACGGAAATCTTGTACCCCTGTGTGACAATCAGCTGTGCTATGAAACCACACACAATGATCACAATCAGGGAAATGAGAGCAACTTTCTTGCATTTCTCATTAGTTTTGTTCATTGTCTCCTCCTTCATAAACACACGCGCAGACAGACAATCTGCACGCTTTCTCCTTATTTTCCTAGCTTATTTTATCATGCGTTTTTCAAATATGTAAAATCAAATTTTCGAAAAAAAAGAATACATATTGCCAAATGCTGCAATTTGTATTCTTTTTTGGGCCGAACAACCGACAGATTGTAATACTATTTATAATTAATCAAAGGCTCTCTCTGAGAATCTCGATGACTTCTTCCCTTGAAAGGGTCTTGTAGCCGCCGTCAAGGAGGAATGTGGCATCTGCAATGCCTTCTATATTATCCTCAGTCACACCAAGCTCACTTGAGTGCAGGACAACACCGATCTCCTTCATCCAGCTCTCCATGGCCTTAAGGCCTGCCTCAGCAGCCTGTTTCTCGGTCATTGCACTTGTTTCAATGTCCCAGACAGATCTGGCGAATCTTGCGAATTTGGCAAGGCCGTAAGGCATGATGTGGCGGTAGTAGGGAAGTGAGACCGCTGCCAGTGTCATTCCGTGGGTTGCATCTGTGTAGGCACCCATTGCCTGACCAATCATGTGGACTTCCCAGTCACCTGACTTGCCTTTGCCGATTAGAGTGTTCAGGGCCCAGGAAGCGCACCACATGAGGTTGCTTCTTGCCTCATAATCCTCTGGATTCTTGATGGCTATGCGTGAGGCATGGATGACAGACCTCATGATTGCCTCGGAGAAGTAGTCGCTTGTATTATCATCGGAACCGGAGAAATACTGCTCACAAACATGGTTGAAGATGTCATAGATTCCTGCAACCATCTGGTATCTTGGAACCGTGAACGTGTACTTTGGATTAAGGATTGCGAACTTTGGCATGACATTGTCTCCGAAGACCATGCCGATCTTAAGTTTCTGCTCTGTGTTTGTGATAACAGAGCCGCCATTCATCTCTGATCCTGTTCCGACCATAGTCAGGACACTTCCAACGGGAATCACTCGGTTGTCTACTTCCTCCATGCGCACATAGTATTTCTCCCAGGGGTCTTCCTCACACCATGCTGAGACGGACACTCCCTTTGCATAGTCGATGGTTGAGCCGCCTCCGACAGCGAGAATGAGATCAACTTTATTCTCCTTTGCGAGTCTGCTTCCCGCGAGCATCTTCTCATAAGTGGGGTTGGACATCACGCCCGGATCCTCGATGATCTGTTTGCCGGCCTCTTTGAGGATCCTCACGACATCATCATAGATGCCGTTTTTCTTGATTGAGCCACCGCCATAACAGAGCATGACCTTGGGGCCGTAGTTCTTGAGCTCATCACTGAGAAATGAGATTGCATTGTCTCCGAAATAAAGCTTTGTGGGGTTTGAATAAACGAAATTACCTAACATGTTCTCCTCCGTTTAAAGGTGGCGTCTGATATCCATTATGGTGAGCTGGATCAGCTCCTGGTTCTTGTAGTAGTTGCGTCCCATGCGGAACACGCAGTCCACGATCTCTCCCTCGTCAAAGTCGTGGCCCGCCCTGGGGCCGGCGCTCCAGAACACCGCAGGCCAGAGGTGAGATCCGTAGGAGAGGGTGACCCTAAGATGAGCCTGTCCCGGATCCTTTGAGTTCTGCATGGCAGTCAGGTTCTCTATTCTGGCGCCCTCCATCAAGAAGAGGAGCGGACCGCTCTTCTCCCCGTAAGGCTCAAAGCGCTCAACGACCTTCATGATGTCCTGGTTCATGTCCTCCGGCTTGAGGGCGGCATCGATTTCCAGCACCTCCTCCTGGTCTGCATCGGGACAGTCCATGTAGTCGATGTCCTCCGAGATGCGGATGCAAAGCTCATCCACCTTGTCCGGATCAAGTGAGAAGCCGCCGGCCTGGGCATGGCCCCCGAAATCATCGAAGAGGTCACTGTAGCGTGAGAGGAACTCGTGGCAGTTGAATCCGCTGTTGCTCCGCATGGAACCTATTGCCCTGCCGTCATCCGTGGCAGTGATGACCATTGACGGGCACTTGAACGTCTTCAGAAGCCTGGTGGCGATGATTCCGGTTATACCTCGGGCTATGTTCGTGTCGTTTACAACGACCAGCTTGGTGCCGAATGACTCATAGCTCTTGCGCGCCTTGCCCTGAAGCCTTGTCCACGCGTCCTCACCGAGTCTCTGGCGCTCCTTGTTCAGCCTTGAGAGCTCCTGGGCAAGCTCAAGGGCTTTGATCTGGTCATTCGCCATAAGCATTTCGATCGCCACATCAGGACGTCCTAGCCTGCCTGATGCGTTCATCAGCGGCGATATCTGCCAGCCTATGTCTGTTGTGGAGAGCTTCCTTCCCAACAGGTTCTGCATTGAGAGGAACGGCCTGAGGCTGTCATGCGGCTCTGCCTCCAGCACCTTAAGGCCGGCCTTGACCAGGATCCTGTTCTCATCGGTCATAGGCATGAGGTCGCTGACCGTCCCTATGGCCACAAAGTCCAGAAGCCTCTGATAGTCCTTGTAGAGCATGGGCGTTGTTGCCCTGACATATGCGCCGAAAAGTCCGATCAGGGTGTCCAGCTCGCTTCTGACCTGTGTGTAGAGTGCAAAGCGGCTTTTCTGGCTCAGGGCGAAAAGCGATCTTCCCTTGACCGCGGGGAGGACCTTCTCGAACTCATCCCGCAGTCCCGCCATGTAGATGTCAGCCTTGGGAAATGCCTTCTTGAGCTGCACCATCTCCTCATCCTTGTCCAGGACATAGATCGGAAGACCTGAGGAGAGGAACTTAAGGAGCCTGCTGTTTGCCTCCGGAAGTATTCCGGGGACAACCTCCTCGGTGATCCTTCCGGTGACCTCAAGGTTCTCCAGTCTGGCTGCCTCTATGACAACGGTCTCGTTTCCGGGGTATGCATGCAGGAGAAGAACCGGAGCCCTGTAGAACCTGCTCTGGGCGAACCTCAGTGCCCAGATGCATTTTGCTGCTACTCCGACTCCTGCAAGGGAGTCAAACGGATATCCGCATCCCGGAATCTTGGGGTCTATCAGCGCGCTTGCAGGAGGAAGGTTCTCTCCTGCGATATGATGGTCTGTGACAAGGACGTCCAGACCATGGCTCTGCGCATAGTCTATCTCAGCGAAACAGGAGATCCCGCAGTCTACAGTAATTGCAAGGGTAATCCCTTCATCAATAGCCTGTTTCACACTTTCGATTGTCATTCCATAGGGTTCATCACCCATTGGGACATTGTATGAGACTTCAAGACCCATGTCTCTGAGCTCTGAGACAAGAAGGGCGGTGCTGGTGATCCCGTCAACGTCACGGTCACCGAAGACGCGTACCTTCTCATTGTCCTCAACTGCCTGGAGCACCCTGTCGCAGAATGCCTCCATGTCCTCGAACAAAAACGGGTTGTGAAGGAAGGAGATGTCTCCCTCCAGATAGAATTTGACAGCCTCGGGTGTGACTATGTTCCTGCCGGCGAGAATCCTCGCACAGACAAGGTTCAGCGCATACCGCTGCTGCAGTGCCTTGACGTCGTCAAAGGCCGCTTGCTTGATCTTCCATTTCATCTATATATCCAAAAAATAAAAATACAGTGTCAGAGTCCCTTTTGGGGACAATAAAAGGATAAGTCAAATCCCGATTGCTTTCAATCACTTATTCATTTGATTACATTAATCATTCATGTATAATAACGGTGAAAGGAAAGAGGTTATGAAAGAAAACAGACTGGGCAGACGCTTCTGGATCTCAATGCTGGTTTTCGGCCTGATGGGACAGGTCGCATGGGTTGTGGAGAACATGTATTTCAATGTCTTCATCTACAACATGTTCCATGCAAGCGCATCCGAGATCTCCGCCATGGTCATGGCCAGTGCGGTGGTGGCGGCGCTCACGACGCTGATAATGGGTGCGGTGTCCGACAAGATAGGACGCAGGAAGGCCTTCATGAGCGTGGGTTACATGCTCTGGGGAGCCTCGATCATAGTGTTCGCTTATATCAGGAGCGTCATGATGACCATTGTCATGGACTGCGTCATGACGTTCTTCGGCTCCACGGCCAACGATGCGGCATACAACGCATGGCTCACGGACCGCGGTGACAGCACGAACAGGGGCCTGATTGAGGGGATGAACTCCATGATGCCACTTGTATCTGTCCTTGTGGTGTTCGGCGGCTTCATGAGCTTTGACCTGGGAGTGCAGTCAAGCTGGACTGCAATCTACTACATAATCGGAATAGCCACATTCCTCATCGGTCTTGCGGGAACGTTCCTCATCGAGGACTCAAAGACGTTGAAGAAGAGCGAGAGCTCAATGGCAGGCACGCTGCTTTACAGCTTCAGGCCGTCTGTGATAGGCAAGAACCCTGTGCTGTACATAGTGCTCGGATTGTTTGCCGTGTTCGGGATCTCAATCCAGATCTTCATGCCGTACATCATAATCTACTATGAGAGGACACTTGGAATCTCAAACTACGTCCTGATCATGGGGCCGTCCATAATCCTGGCCTCTGTGGTAACAGCCCTCTACGGGCGTGTTTATGACAAAAAGGGCTTCCTGTTCGGAATGAGGCCGGTGATAATCATGCTCATGGCAGGATATGTGATCCTGTATTTCTCCAAGTCGATAATCCCTGTCGCCATAGGATCGCTACTGGGCTTCAGCGGATATCTTACCGGAATGTCTGTGTTCGGAGCCATGATAAGGGACAACATACCTGAGAACAAGGCAGGCCAGTTCCAGGGTGTGAGGATTATCGGACAGGTGTTTGTCCCGGGTCTCATAGGTCCTGCCATAGGGGCTGCGGTGCTGAAGAACGCGCAGATAATTGTCAACAATGACGGCACCACATCATTTCTGCCTAACAGGAACATCTGGGCGGCGGCTCTGGCTGTGATTGTCGTGCTCACGGTCCTGATGGTGCCGGTATCGAGGATGATAGAGCGGAGGAAGTCCGCAAAGGAGGCTGCCTGATGACAGTCGCAAAAAGGATCGGGGTTGTTTTATTATTCGTCATTCTGACCGTAGTCCTGGCCGGATGCGCCAGCACCGGATCTGAGAGCTCCGGGGAGGGAGGCTCGTTTCTCGATCAGTTCGGGGATCTTGCATCCCAGATCCAGGTGGACGGTAACATAATATCACTGAAGAAGGATATCCATCTGCCTTCCGGAAAGGTTCTGGTGCTAGACTCAGGAGAGACATGGAACCTGAATCTGAACGGTCATACGATCATGCATGACAGATCGGAGGGAAAGCCTATAATCGAGATAGTGAAGGGCACGCTCTCAATAGTGAACGGGGACTCTAGCAAATACCATGGAGGTCTTTTCTCCTCGGATGGCCCGTGCGTGCGTGTGGGAAAGGGAGGATCTCTCATTGTCAATGCCGGCACGATTGTCGGAGACAGGTATGCCATAGAGGTTATGTCAGGAGGCAACATGAAGGTCAACGATGGCCGGATCCAAGCGAATACTCTTCCGATTCTTGTTGATTTCGGTTGGTCAGGCAATTTCACAGGTGGCCTTTTCTCCAAGTACGACCCATCTTATGACCAGGCGATCCTGGGTAAATACTATGCCTCTTCCAGGGTGGGAGAGACGGACGGTGACTTCAAGCGCCAGTGGCCTGACTCATTCACCATAGCTGAGGAAGGAGCCTACAAGGGCGAGTCATATCTGAGAGTCAGCACCACATCCGGCTATTCGGCATGCATCAGGCTGTACAAGACAAGGGAGATCGATGAGATAGGTCTTGAGGGCGAGGCAATTCCGATGTATGAGTGGCTGGTGTATCCCGGCCAGGTCAAGGATCTTCCGCTGATTGCCGGAAACTACATCCTCAAGGTCGCCGAGGGTTATGACTGGAATGATGGCGATGCCTTCGGAAACGACGGCATGTACTGGTATGCCGGCCCGTATGAGTTCACTGACGGATACCTTCATTCGTTTGAAACCCGCGGAGGGACCGCAAACTATCCTAGAGACACGAAAGAGGGATTTCTTAACGGACGCTGATCAGAATGAGAGAAGGTCGTTGAGGGTCCTGAGCTGGGTCTGTGCGAACACAGAGGCCCATCTGAGCATGTAAAGGTAAATGCGCTGCTCCGCCGCATGATTAAGGACCACAGATGCTGCGGTGCAAAAATCCATGCCCATGGTGTATCTGAGATATCTCCTGGAACCCGGCATGAGGACTATGTACTCGCTGTCGGAGCATGACTTGCAGCACGGGGTGTTCATCGGGTTTGAGAAGAAAAGCGTCTCATCATCAGCGTATTTGCGGTCACAGACAGGGCAGTACTCCAGATCGGGAGCTGTTCCCGATATCTGCATGAGCTTCCATATGAATGCGGCGGTGATTCTCTTTCTTGCGCCGCAGTCGGCCTCAAGTGCCGTAAGGGCCTCACTGAGCAAGCTGAATGTCTGCTCCGGCTCGTCCGTGGGGGTCTTTGAGATGATCTCGCAGAAGAATGAGGCGGTGTAGGTGCACGCAAGATCCTCTGTTATTGCCTGCGGAATGAATGAGGACTCACCCTCCGTGACGGAATATTCTTTCTTCAGGGGGTTATGGTACAGCTGCAGGGTGCTGATTGAGAACAAAGGCGCAAGAGCGGTCTTCTTGCCCTTGCGCCCTCCGAATATGATTGCATCGACAAGACCCAGGTCGGGCGAGAGAATGGTCACCGCCTTGTGGAGCTCCCCGTACTTGCGGACGGAGAGCACTATGGCCTGGGTCTGTATGTTTCGGTCCATCCTGCTGTCCTACAGGATATAAGGGATCATGTAGTTGTGGGACTGGTAGACTACAAATGTCTCCACGTCCGAGACTCCCTTGACCTTTGATAGCTCATTCTTGAAGAAGTTCAGCAGGCTCTGGTCATCAGCGGTGCTGGTCGCGATCTGTGCGATAAGGTCATAACGGCCGGTTACGACCATCACGGAGATAACGCCTTTGAGCTTCAGTACCTCCTTTGCCTTGTCCTCAAGGTTGAGGGTGCTGAGCTTTATGCCCATGACCACGACCTGCATCTCCGGGACATACTGGGGATTTACCAGACCGGAGATCTGGAGCACACCGTCCTCTATGAGCTTGTTGACTCTAGATCGGACGGTGTTCTCTGTTATGCCGATCTTCTCCGCGATTGTGGAGAAGGCTCTTCTTCCGTTGCTGAGCTCCTTGATTATGGCCTTGTTTGTGTCATCAAGTTTCATCAGAGCTTTCCGTTCTCCTTGAGGTCCTTGATTGTGGCCACAATCTCATCACCGATCCTGAGAAGGTTCTCCTTGCTGTTCGCTCCGACATGCGGGGTGAGTGTGACATGCTGTGCCTTGAGGATCGGATAGTCCTCTGCCGGCGGATCAGTCGGGTAGACATCAGCGCAGTACCATGAGACCTGACCCTCATCAAGAGCCTTCACCATGGCATCGGCATCAATGATGGCGCCACGTGCGGCGTTGATGATGACAGGCTTTCTGTTCATGACAGAGAAGAGCTTTGCGTTGAACATTCCGCGGGTCTCGTCGGTCAGCGGCATGTGGATTGAGATGTAGTCTGCATCCTTGACAGCATCCTCGACTGTGGGTACAAGGGTCGCCACGGCAGAGCTTGAGACGTACTTGTCATAGGCCACGACGTTCATGCCGAATGCCTTTGCGCGCTCTGCGACCTTTGTCGCGATGTTTCCTATTCCGAGAAGTCCGAGTGTCTTGCCGTAAAGCTCGGTCCTCTTGATGTTCTTGAGCCACTGGCCGCCCTTCATTCCCTGGTCGTACTCACAGAGGTGGTTGGGCACGCTGAGCATCAGCGCGAATGTGAGCTCTGCCACTGCGATTGAGCTTGCCCTCGGGGTGTTTCTGACGATGATGCCCTTTGACTCGGCATATGGCTTGTCAATGTTGTCGATTCCCACACCGCCGCGGATGATGAGCTTGCAGTTCTTCAATCCGTCAATATATTCCTTGTTGCAGATTGTCTTTGCCCTGACAAGGATAACGTCTGCCTCGGGAGCCTTGGCCTTGTCTGTGGTCACTTCCCCGAATACCTGAAGTTTGGATTCAAGTGATGCATCAAAGGCATCAGAGATTAAAATAAGCATGCTGCCTCCTGGATAAACATTCTTAAGCCCTTGGGCTTTACAATGATTATTGTACCATGTATTTCGCTGAAGTCAAATTTTAATATTGAAAACTGATGAAATAATCAAAATCAAACCGATCTGTTGTGTATTCCCACGATTTGGGTGCGCTTCTTTTCTTGTATGGTGCTATCTGCTATAATTCAGACGGAGGAATATCCCATGGATGATTTCAAGGACATCGGCCCATACGAGGGTGAGCAGTTCAGTCAGGCAATCTCACGTCTTGTCCAGTATCCCCAGCTCGTGGATAATTTCACGGACATCATCTCCAGGCACAACAGGGTGGTGAACAAGTGGAAGTCCTTCCATGCCAAGAAGCTTCTCAGACACATGATGGGGCAGGTGAGCAACTACACCGAGTTCCAGGAGTACATAACATGTGACATCTTCCTCTCCATGATAGAATCATCAAGCATAGAGAACTTCACATTTGACGGAATTGACCAGCTGGGACTGGACACACCTCATATCTACATAAGCAACCACAGGGATATCGTGCTTGATGCGGCCCTCCTTGACCTTGCCCTCTACAGGAGTGACAACCGCAAGAAATGCGAGATGGTCATAGGGGACAACCTTCTTGTCAACCAGTTCACCACAGACCTCTTCAAGGTCAACGGCGCAATCACGGTCAGAAGGTCACTGTCGTCCACCGCCGAGCTCAGGGATGAGACTCTGAGACTGAGCCGCTACATGCGTCATGCGATAGAGAAGAAGGGCGTGAGCCTCTGGATTGCCCAGAAGAGCGGAAGGTCCAAGGACGGAATAGACAACACCAGCCCGGCGATCCTGAAGATGCTTTATCTTGCCTACAGGGAGGACGGGATCTCGTTTGCCGACTTCATCAAAAGAGCATCCATAGTTCCTGTCTCCATCAGCTACCAGTACGACCCGTGCGATGTCACAAAGAGCGAGGAGCAGATCCGAAAGCTCAAGGCAGAGGGTGTGTACAACGTCTATGTCAAGAAGAAGTATGCAGATGTAATTGACCTTGTCAGGGGCCTGAGACTCAACAAGGGCAACGTGCACATCCAGGTGGGAAGCCCGCTTGGGGATGGCTTTGAGGACGTAAAGAGCGCGGTCCGCGAGATAGACAGGCAGATCCATATGAACTACAGGCTCTGGGACACCAACTACTTTGCCTATGACTATCTGAACAAGACCAAGGTGTTCCAGGAAAAATACGCTGACATGAGCACAAAGTCATTTGTCAAACATTACAAGCACCTGAAACCGGAAGTAAAGAAACTGGTGTTCCAAGGTTATGCAAATCCTGTGATTTCCATGCTGAATGAGATTAAATGAGACATCGTTTTTGTTTGATTCTGGCAATTGTCATTATTGTCCTCTGCTCATGCTCATCCGCTGATGACTCGGTTTCCGGTCTTCATGCCCAGCCTTATGTACGCTCCGACGGATCGATGGGACTGAGCCTTTACATGATCACAAGCGCAGGCAAGGATGAGACGGTTCAGATGGTTGTCACCGATCCTGAGGGGAACCTGTCATGGCGCCTTAATGCCTCTGAGGAGAAGTTCGACGGAAAGACCTATCACGGCAGCTCTGACATCCTCATGCCCAGGCTTTCCATGCTGCCTCAGGGGACATGGTCTGTGGATGTCCTTTTCAAGGACGGGACCACAATCACAAAGAGCTTTGAGGTGAGCTATGATTCTTCCTTTGAGATTCCAGAGGACTATTCGGATGCTTTCTTTGACAGCTCGAGCAACCTTACTTTCCTGCCCTGAGGCTCAGACTATTCTGCCTACTTCCTTGTAAAGGTATTCCTTGCTGACTGAGAATGTGAACTCCCTTCCATGGGGGCAGACCATCCTGTCAAGCTCAAAGCTCTTTCTGACAAGCTGGGCTGCTGTAACGGCATCAAGCTCGTCTCCGGCCTTGATTGCGGCATGACAGGCGATTATCGCAAAGAGTCCTTTCTGGACGCTCTCGATGTCACCTGTCTGTGTCTGGATGTAGGAGACAATCTCCTGCTCGTTTTTCCTGCATGTGGCCGGCATGCTTGCCATCTCCCAGAGAAGAGGCTCCTTCCTGGTCAGCTCAATGCCATAGTCAGAGTAGATGACGCTGTTCTCCTGAAGGTAATCGTCAACAGAGCGCTCAACCTCAAAAGGATAGGGGACCATCAGGCGCTGCACATCCTTCTGTGCGCGTATCTCATCATAAAGAAGTCTCTCATGCAGTGCGTGCTGGTCAATGAACATGAGCCTGTCCTTGAGCTCTACTACAAGGAACGTGTTGAATACCTGGCCGATGTACCTGTAGTCAGGGATGATCTTTGTAGTGGAGACCTCTGATGGAGACCGTTTTGTCTCAGCCTTTGCAAGGATTGTCCTTGCGTTCTCAAACCATGACGGGTCAAAGGGCTTTGAGGCCGTTGCCGGTCTGGAGGCCGGTCTGCTCTCAGGCTTGGGGGCAGCCCTGTAGGGGCTGGAAGGAATATCCGAGACATGCTCGCTCTGCATGGGCTGAGGGTCGAACAAAGGCTCCTGCCTTAGAGGCTCACGCACATCAGTCTCGTATTCCTTCTTGAGCAATGCCTGCCTGATCATGGTTGTTATCGCGCCATAGATCTGGCTCTGGTTGCGTATCTTGCATTCGCGCTTGGCGGGGTGGACGTTGAAGTCCACAAGCGCGGGATTGTCATCAATGAAAAGATAGAAGTAGGGGAACGCACCGCCCGGCAAAGCCGCTGAGTAAGCGCTTGTGACTGCCTGCACTAGCTGGTAGCTGTCTATTATCCTGTTGTTCACCAGGATCTTGATCTGGCCCCTGTCTCTCCTGTAACAGGAAGGATCGGATGAGATTGCAAGAAGGTCGGTGTTCTCTCCCTTGTAGCTCATCTGAAGCACTTTTGCAGGCATGAAGCTCTTGTCAGCTGACATGATCCTGAGAGCGCGTGTCTTTCTGTCAGATGCCTCATAATGAAGCAACAGCTCACCTTCCGAGAAGAACAGAAGCTCGATCTCAGGGAAACCCAGTGCTTTCTCAATGAAGGTCTTCCTGCAATCCGTGGCCTCGCTCTGAGGTCTTTTCAGAAACTGCTTGCGTGCAGGGATGTTCTCAAAGAGATCCTCCATGGAGACGGAGGTCCCTCTCTCAATTCCCCCTGGTACAACAGGTGACTGCACACCGTTGTCAACTGTTATCCTGTTTCCGTTTGAGCTGATTGTCAGCCTGGAGCAGGCTGAGATGCTGGAGAGAGCCTCTCCCCTGAACCCGAGGGTACTCAGATTGAATAGGTCCTCAAGGGTCCTGACCTTGCTTGTCGCATGGCTTCTGCATGCAAGCTCAAGGTCATCTGCGGACATGCCTGATCCGTTGTCTATCACGGTCAGGCTCTTTATTCCGCCTTGTTCGATGTAAACGCTGATCTTTGTGGCTTTGGCATCAATGGCGTTGTCCAGAAGCTCCCTGAGCACGGAGGATGGCCTTTCGACCACCTCTCCTGCTGCTATACGGGAAGCAACTATCGGGTCAAGCTGCCTGATTGATGCCATTGCCTGCGCCCGGATCAGAATGTGATTCCGATTCCTGCTGAGACAGGTACTGTGAGTGTTCCGCTGACTCTCATCAGGTCTGCTCTGACGAATGCCTCGAGGAGTGTAGGTCCGGCATTGAATCCGACTGTTGCCAGTGCGTAGTATGTTGAGACCTCAGGATCAAGAAGGGCGACAAGAGCCTCTCTTCTGCCTTCTCTCTTGGCAAGTGCCTTGATGACATCGCCGACTCTTCCGCTGAAACCGTTGTAGATGACACCGGCGCTGAACCTGAACGCTCCAAGTGAGAGATCCATCTGGATGTCCATTGTGTCAGCTGAGATGTAAGCTTCCTTGCCGCTCTTTGTGATGACGGTGTTGTATGCGAGTCTCTGTCCCTTTGTGAGTGAGAGAGGCAATGTGAACTTTCCGATGAGTGAGAACGGTCCGGTCTGGACTCCTGTCTTGAGGATGACGTCAATGGACTTTCCGCTGAACTGCTCGATCACATCTGCAGGACCGTTGTTCATGATCTCGTTGATGTGTGAGCGGTGGTTGTAGGCGGCACCGAAGCCGAGCACGAACCAGTTGTCTGTGATGGTGTTGACCATTGCTTTTGCCAGGATTGCCCTGATCTTTCCGGACTTGATCTGTGCTGCACCCTCGGCTGAGATTTCAAGATCCTGGTTGCCGAAGTGAAGCGGAACGACGATATCTGCGCCAGGATAGAAGACAGGCTCCTTGACTCCGCCCCTGACATCCGCGATTGCACTCAGGCCGATCTCGAACTTGTTGAGCTTGTAGGCTGCCCTGACACCGGCGTACTGGCTGCGGCCGTTTCTCTTGGCTGTTAACTCAAGATCATCGGCGAATGCCTTGATGGAGAATCCTCCGGCCTGGAGTGTCATTGTGGCAAGGAGCTTGTCCTCCTTGTCGAATCCGAGTCTGAACGGCTCGTTGATCGGGCTTCTGAAGTCAAGATCATTGTTTCTTGATACGTTGATGTTGAATAAGCCGTTATCTGTCTTGAAGCTGAACAATGAGACATACTTCATGACAGATCCGATGTAACCGGTCACACCGTGCTCTGTGTCAAACGTGAACGGATTTACGAACTGTCCGTTCTTGAAGTTGAGGACGAAGTGCAGGCCAAACTGGAAGTTCTTGTAGCTGAAGTAAGGATTGATAATTCCGGTGAAGTTCTTCTTGAATACTCCGACCCTGTCCTTGAGGAATGCGGGATCAGCATACTCGTCTCCGTCCTCTCCGAATCCATAGACGAATCCGAGGGCTGCACCGAACCTGAAGTCTGATGCCTTCTTCTCAACCGGTGCCTCTGGTGCCGGCTCCTCCGGTCTCGGTGCTGTCTCGATCGGTGTCTTCTCAGGTGCTGTCTGCTCCGGAGCTGGCTGCTCAACAACTGCAGGCTCCTCCTGCTTCACCTCTGGTGCTGCAGGTGCCGGAGCAGGCTCCTTGGCGAACAGCTGGGCTGAGATGTAGTCGAGGTAAGCGTAAAGCTCGCCCTCAAGCAGGCCCATCGCGAAGTAGAACTCCTCCGGACCATATGCCTCAGGATAGTAGACAACCGCAAGACCCGGCTCGAGGATCTCATATGTGATGCCCTGTGTGTACTCCGGATAGGCGGCGACAGCGGCTGCTGCTGCGGCTCCGAGCTCCTCGTCGGTGACGAAAGCGGGGTAGGAGATGTAGGCCTGTCCGATGTATGCCTCGACAGTTGCGGTGAATCCGTAATAGTCGAATGTATGGACAAGGGCGCCAGCTGTCTCTGTTGAGGCCTGCTGCTGGGCTGTCTCTGATGATGGAGCCTCTGCTGCAGGCTGTTGTGCTGCCTGCTGCTGGGCTGTCTCTGATGATGGAGCCTCTGCTGCGGGCTGCTGTGCTGCCTGCTGTGTCTGTGCAGGTTTCTTCCAGTATTCCTCAAGGACTGTCTGCGCGGGAGTGAAGCCGGCCTTTGCATTGTCGATATATGTTCCGGCACCAAGCTGTGTCACCTCTTTGGTGATGAGGTTTGTGGCTGTTGCGGAACCGGTTCCGACATAAGCGGTCTCCTCTTTCTCCTCAGTGATCACATAAATGCTTGTTCCTGCCTCTGCCTTATAGCTTGTTACAGTGGTTCTGATTGTGAAAGCGGAAGCTGAGCTGAGCTCGGCTCTTCCGTCCAGGAGATAGATTTCAGGATTGCCGTCGAGGCTGATTATCTGGGCAAGTGAGTTTGGCTCGACTGAGAGCTTGATATCACCGTTCTCAAGAAGAACACCCTCAGCACCTGTCTTTATGACATAACCGTCAGATGCCTCTGAGGCGTTTTTAACAGACTTATAGGTGCTGTCATAGATTTTCGCATCTCCGGAAACCACCGCGAGAGGGGCGGAGAACACTATGCCTGCTGTCATTGAGAGCAACAGAAGCACTGCGACGACTTTCTTGCCGATACCGTTACCGAAATTTGACTTCATACAAACTCCTTCAGGTTATAAACCGGAATATTATACCACCTTTTATATTACCTACATTTTAAATTTGTAGCAATCTATAAAAGAGGCAAAGTTTTCTGAGTCGGAAGTGTTTATCAGTCCCTGTTTATCCTGCAGTCAAGCTTGTGGGCGTTCATCACATGCTCCCGGGCGAACCTGTCCAGATGGCAGATCTCCTTGACTATCGGCTTGATTGAGGACCTGATGTTTGTCTGATCGTAAGGGCAGACGGGCTTGACAACAGGAAGGTCATAGGTCTGTGCCAGACGTTTCAGGGTGCTCTCATGGATCTCGATCATGGGCCTTATCACATAGAGGTCCCCGTCAAAGAACTCCTGGATGGGATTCATTGTGGCGAAATCCCCGCGGAAGAACAGGTTCATGATCGTTGTCTCCACTAGATCATCAAGATGATGGCCCATCGCGATCTGCCTGTAACCTTGTTTGTTTGCGATCTCAAAGAGGATGCGTCTCCTGTTGCGGGCACAGATGTAACAGTTGTAGTTCTCCGGGGCTGTGGTGGGAAACTGGGGCTCGTCGATGATCCTGAAGTTTATGTCCAGATCACTGAAGTATTTCTGAAGACGCTCTCTTGAGGACTCCTCAATCGGATGCTCAATCCAGTTAATCATCACGGCATCAAGGGTGTAGGTGATTGGAAGCCATTTCCTTCTCAGTGACAGGGCAAGTGCCAGCGCCAGGGAGTCCTTTCCACCGGAGACTGCAAGCAGGATCTTTTCCTTGTCCCTGATCATGTCGAAGTCGTTGATTCCCTTTCCGACATCCTTTATGAAGCGCATGACCCAGGGACTCATGTTGCCGTCAATGATGTTGCGGTAAGAGAGCTTGTTGCTGTCGTATTCACTTATAATAGTCTGTTTCATGTTCTACGCCTCATAAAAAACAGGTATGTCAGATAAATCGGCAATCATTTCTGCCTATTGTCTTTTTTCTCTCCTCCTGTCTTTCTGCTTGATGATAATGGAAAAACAGTCATTTGAAAACATCCCGGAAGGCAGTTGAGAAAAAGATGTTTTTGATGGAAAATTACACTGATGGGTAAAAGGTTCTTTTTTTTGGCTGCCATTCTCGCTGTGCTCTCGGTCCTGCCGGTCCTTGCCGAGGATTCGGTCCCGGTGCGTATTGCCATGCCGTCAAAGGCAACAGGATCTCCTCTTCTCCCTTATGACAAGGTGATAGGGCAGGTCGTGGAACCCGACTGTGATGACAACCATGTCCTTCTGTCTGAGGCCCTTGGTGAGGATTACTCATTTGACTGGACTGAATCCCACATAGCCGCGGAAGTCAGGCCGGCTCTTGTCCGCCTGTTCGACAGATGGCTCTCCACCCATCTCCCGTGCACCCGGATCCTCATGTCAGCCTCTCATGTCAACGCTGACGGAAGTACCGGAATCAATGTCAGGGCGGACGGGAGTTGCATGTCATTTGTCCTGTCTGACGGAATGATTGTCTCGATGAAAGAATTGGATTTTTGAAAAAACCCGCGTCGGGGGTATTGTCCTTTTTTCGTAAATGGTCTATAAAATCATAGTCTTGGCGGCGTAGCTCAGCTGGTAGAGCAATCGGCTCATATCCGATCGGTCAGGGGATCATGGCCCTTCGCCGCTAAATGCGAGGCATTCAAATTCGTTTGGATGCCTTTTTTTGTGTTCGGGAGGTCCCTGTGATCCGGTATTCGGTCCTCAGCTCGGGAAGTTGCGGCAACAGCTATGTCTTTGAATGTGGCGGGCAGTCGATACTCATCGACGCAGGTCTGTCATTCAAGCAGCTCCAGCTCCGTCTCCAGACAGGTGGCTATGACATCTCAACTGTCACCGCGCTTTTTCTCACACATCTTCACCCGGATCATGCCCATTGTGCAGGCACATTCGCAAGAAGGACCCATTTGCCTGTCTACGTGAGCAGGAAATGCAGGCTCCATGCCGGAACGGAGTACATGGCACTGAATCTTCCTGAGGATTCCGAGAGGGTGATGGAGGCAGGTGAGGAAATCCGCTCCGGAGTCTTCACCGTGAGGAGCTTCTACACAAGCCATGACAGTGCCGGAAGCTGCGGCTATGTCATCACCGTGAGCGGAAAGACATTCATGATAATCACCGACACAGGCACCTGCAACAGCCAGATGATCGAGGATGCCAGAAAGGCTGATATCCTTTTCCTGGAGTCCAATTACGATGTCCAGATGCTCAGGCACGGCCCGTATCCCCTGTATCTCCAGCGCAGGGTCGCAGGGGACAAGGGCCATCTGTCCAATGACCAGGCCAGGGGCTTCCTTCAGGACGCCGGTTTCAGTGAGAGCGGCAAGCAGGTTTACCTCATTCACCTGTCGGACAACAACAATAATCCTTCTGTTGTGCTTGAGGCCATGAGAGGCTTCAATGCGTTTGTGTGCGCACGCGGTTGCCAGTACAACTTTGAGTGTCCCTAAACTTGATTAAGGATAGCCTAATAAGTTAGTATACGGACTCATAGGAGATTATATTTATGTCAGATTTGATCAGCAAATTGAAGACAATGGAACCGGGACCCGATACCATCAGAGTCGAGGGTTGGGTCAGGACAAAGCGTGACAGCAAGACTGTGACGTTCATCGAGGTCAACGACGGAAGCTGCCTTAAGGGGCTTCAGGTTGTGGCAGACAGGGCCGTCATCGACAATAATCTCCTTAATTCAATCGCAACCGGAAGCTCTGTCATCTGCGAGGGCAGGCTTGTGGCCTCAATGGGCGGAGACCAGAAGGTCGAGCTTCAGGCTACAGGCATCACTCTTGTAGGAGACTGCCCGGGTGATTATCCGCTTCAGAAAAAGCGCCACACACTGGAGTATCTGCGTGAGATCGGACACCTCAGGGCAAGGACCAACACGATCGGAGCCGTAATGAGGGTCAGGAGCACAATGGCCTATGCCGTGCACAGGTTCTTCCAGGAGAACGGCTTCTACTATGTGAACACTCCTCTGATCACCGCAAGCGATGCCGAGGGTGCCGGACAGATGTTCCAGGTGACCACACTTGACCTTGATAACGTCCCCAAGACAGAGGACGGCAAGGTCGATTACTCAAAGGATTTCTTCGGTAAGCGCACAAGCCTCACCGTCAGCGGCCAGCTTGAGGGCGAGACCTATGCCACCGCGCTTAAGAACATCTACACGTTCGGACCGACCTTCAGGGCCGAGAACTCCAACACCAAGAGACATCTCGCGGAGTTCTGGATGATCGAGCCTGAGATGAGCTTCTGCACTCTTGAGGGTGACATGAAGGTCGCCGAGGACTTCCTGAAGTACGTGTTCAAGTATGTGCTTGACAACTGCCAGGAGGACATGGACTTCTTCTCCAAGTTCGTCG